>NZ_JAERLW010000001.1:0-411731 GCF_018256215.1 Gluconobacter sp. Dm-73
CTATATAAAAAGCGCCATCTGATCGAAAACATGTTCGCAAAGCTGAAAGACTGGCGACGTGTTGCGACCCGATATGAGCGCTGCGCTCATACATTCATGTCCGCAATCCACATCGCAGCAAGCGTCATCTTCTGCCTCAAAGAATGAGTCCTGAGCCTAGTGGCTTCATTCCGGAGGTCGTGAAACGTCAGATCGTCAAGCCCTGCTTTTTTAACACGCCGACCGTATCGTACTGAAAAAGCGCGTTCATCGCCGATTTGGAAGATCAGGTCATCCGGATCAGGTGGAGCAGAAAGCGTGTTCAGCTTGTCGTAGAGGAGCGCTCGTGCCCCGGGCATCAGCGGGCGTAATTCCGGTCCCATCTCCTCGGCAAGATGCAGGGTCTTTGTGTGTCGGAGCGAAATTGTTCGTGCCACAAGATTAACATCGCGCCAGCGCAGGGACGCGGCTTCGCCTAATCGGGTGGCCTGCTCGATGGCCCATCTCACAAACCAGACGTCATCCGGATGGCTTTCGGACGTCACTGCGGCAAGCAGGCGGTCATATTCGCTGGCTTCTGTCATGTTGGGAGGATTGGGGGTCGTTGGGCTCTCCGGAGCGTCTTCCTGCAGTCGTCGGTTGCGCTTGCGATCGGCGCCCGTTGGCCGCTTGATCATACGGCCTGAAGCCGGATTCAGCGTGAGCGGAACATCCCATTCGCTCATGGCATGATTGAGGATGGAGGCCAGAAGGTTGAGCCGCTTGACGACTGTCGCAGGGGCCAGATCCTTGCCCTGGCGGTCGCGAAAGCCTCGAACTTCTGGAACCGTCAGGCGAGAAAGCTTCAGGTCTGCGATGGGATCGCGAAGCAGTGCCGGGATATGGCCTGTCCGGTCAGCGTCGCGGTGAGCCAGGCATTCGTCACGGTAGCGCTCGATCAGAGTTCGAAGCACGAGGCCGTCCAGGGCCCGGACGTCGATATGACGCCCTTCGCGGACTTTGACCGAGGTTTCCTCGAGCCACGCGCGGGCAAGACGGGCGGTGTCAAATGTTCTGATGATCCGCTGGCCGTTGACCAGCTTGCGGGCCCTGTATTGCTTTGGCCCCCGGCAACTCACACCATCGGGCAGCGGACGTCCCGTGGCGGGATCTTTAGCATTTTCGGCGGACTTTATACGGGCCATGAGACGAACTCCGAAATGAGACGGAATCGTCATTGGTCCAGAATTGGTCCAAAATCGCTACTTAATTTTTTGGCTCTGGCGCCCGATATAGCTTTAATCTGCTGATATCATTACCAAAAATTTGGTGTCCCGTACGGGATTCGAACCCGTGTTGCCGCCGTGAAAGGGCAGTGTCCTAGGCCTCTAGACGAACGGGACTGGAGGCGTGAGCGGGTGTATAGAGGGGGTTTCGGGGGGCGTCAAGCGGCTGTTGCGTCGGAAATGAAAAAAGATAGATTTTTTCGCTCCTGCCATGTTTCGGCGCGCAATGTGCCTGCGACGTGGAGCAGCGGCATGGCGCGGTCTTCCAGCAGGGGGGCGAAGGGTTTGTCGCCTGCACGGAAGACCAGACCCCGCAGGCGGGTGTTTCCGTCCTCGCCCTGAAGGATAACGCGGAGCGTGTTGCCGTCCTTGCCGATGCGTTCGCTTTTGACGCAGCGGACATTGCTGATGGCGAGAACGGGTTCTTCATTGCCGGGGCCGAAAGGTTCCAGTCGGGCGAGCTGATCGGCGACGGCGATGGAGGCTCCGGCCAGTGTCATGATGCCGTCGAGTTTCAGCGCGTCCTGTTTGGGGAGTGCCAGTGCCGTGGAGAGCTGGGTGTTCAGGGCGGCGTGGAAGTCTTCCGCGCGGTCTGCGGCAAGGGAGAACCCGGCGGCCATGGCGTGTCCGCCGCCTGTGAGGAGGAGGCCGTTCTGGCGGGCGGCGATGATGGCGGTTCCGAGGTCCAGTCCGGGAACCGAGCGGGCTGAGCCTTTAATGATGCCATCGGTCAGGGCGGCGACCAGGGCAGGGCGATTGTAGCGCTCTTTCAGGCGGCCTGCGACGATGCCAACCACACCGGGGTGCCAGTTTTCACCATGCAGGAAGATGACGGCGTGGCCTGCATCAAGCTGCTGCTGGGCCTGTTCCATCGCGGAATCGAGGATGGTGGATTCGACGGTCTGGCGCTGGCGGTTGACGCGATCGAGTTGTTCCGCGAGGGCGCGGGCTTCTACGACGTCTTCGGACAGCAGGAGTTTCAGGCCAAGATCGGCCTGTGCGATGCGGCCTCCGGCATTGATGCGAGGCCCGAGGGCAAAGCCGCAGGCCATAGCGCTGGCTTCTTCCTTCACGCCTGCGACGGAGGAGAGCGTGGCCAGTCCGAGGCGCTCTCCACGCGACATGACGCGCAGACCCTGCATGACCAGTGCGCGGTTCAGGCCGGTCAGGGGCATGACGTCGCAGATGGTGGCGAGGGCCGTGAGGTCGAGGCGCTGGAGCAGGTCGGGGATGGCCTGTTCGTCGTCGAACCAGTTGGTGCGGCGCAGGAGTCGGATCGTGGCGACCATAGTGAGGAATGCGACGGCTGTGGCGCAGATGTTGTTCAGGCCCGACGCACAGTCCAGCCGGTTTGGGTTGACCACGATGCCTTTTGGCAGGGCGGCTCCGTCGGGTTTGTGGTGATCGAGAACGATGATGTCGGCACGGTCTGTCAGGCCGTTGAGGATGTCGATCGCAGCTGTGCCGCAGTCGATGCAGACCAGCAGGGTCGCACCTTGTGACAGCAGGTTTTCAAGGGCTGCGGTGTTGGGGCCGTAGCCTTCGGTCAGGCGGTCGGGGATATGGGTGCTGACGGTGCAGCCGAGTTCGCGCAGCGTGTCGCAGACGAGGGCTGTGCCGCAGGCGCCGTCCACGTCGTAGTCGCCGAACAGGCCGACATGCTCGTGGTTGCGGACGGCCTGTGCGAGACGTTCGGCGGCCCGGTCCATGTCCTGCAGGCAGGAGGGGTCGGGCATGGCGTCGCGCAGGCGGGGATTGAGAAACGAAGAGGCGTCGTGGGGTGCGACGCCTCGTGCCGAGAGGATACGGGCCAGAAGTTCAGGAATATTGGCCTGCTGGGCGAGAGCGAGAGCCAGCCGGTTGTCTGCTTCCGCCAGTCTGGGATCGCGCCAGATCCAGCGGCGGTTTCCTGCACTTCGGGTTACGCCGAGGACGGCGCCCGTATCGTCTGCGAGCATGGTTCTCCGTTCAGGACGCGGGTTCTGCCTGTGGTTTGAAGCTGTGATGGCTCTCTATATAGCGCACCGTGCGGGATTTTGAACGCATCACGATGGAATGCGTGCGGGCACGGGTGGCGCTCGGACGTTCCACGCCCTTCAGGAGCGGGCCGGATGTGACGCCTGTTGCGGAGAACAGGACGTTGCCGGCGGCCATGTCGTGCAGGTAGAGCTTGCGGGCCGGGTCGAGGCCGTTCGCCATTTCGCGGGCGCGCTGACGCTGGGTGTCGTCTTCGAACAGGAGGCGGCCCTGCATCTGGCCTTCCATACAGCGGATGGCTGCGGCGGCCAGAACGCCTTCGGGCGCACCACCGGAACCGGCGTACAGATCCACACCGCCGCCGTCTACGCAGGTTGCGATGGCGGCTGCGACGTCACCGTCGCTGAGGAGCATGACGCGGGCACCGGCTTCGCGGGCATAAGCGATCAGCTCTTCATGTCTTTCACGGTCAAGCGCGCACAGGACCATGTCCGACACGTTGCGCTTTTTGGCCTTGGCCAGCGAGCGGAGATTGTTGCCGATCGAGGCGTCCAGATCCACTACGCCTTCCGGAAGGTCCGGGCCGACGACGATCTTTTCCATGTAGATGTCAGGCGCGTGGAGGAACTTGCCGCGCTCGGCCAGCGCCACGACTGTCAGGGCGTTCGGCAGGCTCTTGGCGCAGAGATTCGTGCCTTCGAGCGGATCGACCGCGATGTCCATCGCCGGTCCGCCAGAGCCGACTTTCTCGCCGATATAGAGCATCGGGGCTTCGTCCATCTCGCCTTCGCCGATGGTGACGATGCCGTCAATGGCGACGGTGTCGAAGGCGGCGCGCATGGCCTGTACGGCTGCGCCGTCCGCCTCGTTCTTCTGGCCGCGACCGGTCCAGTGTGCGGAAGCGATTGCGGCCGCTTCCGTCACGCGGACGAGCTCAAGGGCAAGGTTGCGGTCAGTGACGCGATAGGGGGGGATGTTCTGAGGGTCGATCACGCAAGGGGATCCTCGATTTTGAGCACAAGCGGCTTTCCGGTCACGACAGGAAGGACGGCGAGTGCTGTTGCGGCTGCATGAATGGCTTTTTCAGGAACCTGATGGGTGATGATTGTCAGGTCGGCGCATCCGGTTGCAGCATCATGCTGGGAAACAAAGTGAACGGAGACATCGTGGTCCCGGAGAACCGATGTCAGCTCTGCCATTACGCCCGGACGGTCCTGAACGTTTAGACGTAAATAGAAAGCGCTGTTCAAATCAGCGAGACTGGCGCAGTCGGCAGCGGGTGAAACGGAAGCTGTGCCCCACACCGGAATGGCGGTTCCCCGCGCCAGATCGATCAGATCGGCGACGACGGCGCTGGCGGTCGGGCCTTCGCCCGCGCCACGACCGGAGATGGTCATTGGACCGCTGAAGACTCCCTGCGTGGAGACGGCGTTGAACACGCCATCGACGGCGGCGATGGGGGCTTTGGTAGGAACGAGGCAGGGCCGGACCCATGCTGCGACGCTGCCGTTGTCAGCCTGCCGGGCCATGCCGAGGAGCTTGATGCGGTATCCGAGTTCGTCGGCGAACTTCAGATCGGTCGCGGTGATGTCGCGGATACCCTGAACGGAGAGCGTCTTGAACGCGATGGGGCGGAAGGCCAGACCGGCCAGAATGGCGAGTTTGTGGGCCGTGTCCCAGCCATCCACATCCGTGGAGGGTTCGGCTTCGGCATAGCCCTTGGCCTGCGCTTCGGTCAGGACGTCCGTGAAATCCCGGCCCGTGGCGCGCATTTCGGTCAGGATGTAGTTGCAGGTCCCGTTCAGGATGCCGCCGACGCTGAGGAGGCGGTCTGCGGCCAGACCTTCGCGAACGAGCTTGATGGCGGGGATGCCGCCCGCCACAGCCGCCTCGAACAGGAGGGGAGCGTTCTTTTCCGAGGACAGGCGGCTGAGGCTGTCGCCATGCAGGGCCACGAGGGCCTTGTTCGCGGTCACGACCGGCAGGCCGCGTTCGAGCGCGGTGCGGACCATGTCATGCGCCGGACCTTCGGAGCCGCCGATGAGTTCGACGGCGACGTCGATCTCCGGGTCCTGCGCCACGGCGGTGGCGCTGTCGTGCCAGCGCATGGCGGACAGGTCGGCGCCACGGTCGCGCGTGCGGTCACGGGCCGTGATGG
Source organism: Gluconobacter sp. Dm-73 (assembly GCF_018256215.1). Taxonomy (NCBI): domain Bacteria; kingdom Pseudomonadati; phylum Pseudomonadota; class Alphaproteobacteria; order Acetobacterales; family Acetobacteraceae; genus Gluconobacter; species Gluconobacter sp. Dm-73. Next base: position 5,380 of record NZ_JAERLW010000001.1, read on the forward strand.
CCACGACTTCGATCGGCCGACCGGCCCGGGCGGTAATCAGGTCAGCGTTCTCACGCAGGAGACGAATGACACCGATCCCGACAGTTCCAAGTCCAGCCAGTCCGATCCGCAGTGGTTTCACGATGATGCAGCTCCAAGAAGGTCAGCGGTTCCGGCCCCGGCGCCGTGCCGGGTCATGAAGCTCTTGATGGCCCGCGTCGCCTGACGCAGCCGCTGGGTGTTTTCGACAAGTCCGATCCGGACAAAGCCCTCGCCGTATTCCCCGAATCCAAGGCCGGGTGCAACCGCAACCCCGGCTTCCTTGAGCAGGAGTTTGGAGAAGGCGACGCTGCCCATTTCGGCGAAGGCGGGGGGAATGGGGGCCCAGGCGAACATCGAGCCTGCGGGCACGGGTACGTCCCATCCGGCGCTCTGAAGGCCACGCAGGAGAACATCCCGGCGGTCTTTGTACATGGCGCGGATTTCGGACACGTAGTCCTGCGGGCCGTTCAGTGCGGCGACGGAGGCGACCTGAATGGGCGTGAAGGCGCCGTAATCCAAGTAGGACTTGATGCGTGTCAGGGCCTGAATCAGCTTCGGATTGCCGACCGCAAAGCCCATGCGCCAGCCCGCCATGGAGTAGGTCTTGGACATGGACGTGAACTCGACGGCCACGTCCTTGGCACCCGGAACGGCGAGGAGGGACGGGGGCGGCTCGTTCTCATTGAAATAGATTTCCGCGTAGGCCAGATCGGACAGGATCCAGATGTTTTCCCGGCGCGCGAAGGCCACGAGTTCCTTGTAGAAATTGAGGTTCGCGACGAAAGCCGTCGGATTGGACGGGAAGTTGACGATCAGTGCCGTGGGCTTGGGCACGGAATGACGGACGGCGCGGTCCAGAGCGCGGAGCATGTCCTCGTCCGGCGTGGCCGGGATCGAGCGGACGGAGGCTCCGGCGATGATGAAGCCGAACTGATGGATCGGGTACGATGGGTTCGGGACGAGGATCGTGTCGCCGGGGCTCGTGATGGCGGCGGAGAGGTTCGCTAGCCCTTCCTTGGAGCCCAGCGTTGCGATGACCTCGGTTTCCGGGTCCAGCGAGACGTTGAAGCGGCGCTCGTAATAATTCGCCATGGCCTTGCGCAGGCCCGGAATGCCACGGCTGACGGAATAACCGTGAGCGCGCGGATTGCCGACCGTCTCGATCAGCTTCTGCACGACATGCGCGGGTGGTGCGCTGTCGGGGTTGCCCATGCCCAGATCAATGATGTCGTCACCGGCGGCTCGCGCGGCGGCCTTGGCCTTGTTCACTTCAGCGAACACGTAGGGCGGCAGGCGGCGGATGCGGTGGAACTCTTCGGTCATGACCAGCTCTGGGGCAGAGGGTGAAAGGGAGAGGCGACGATAGACAGGTTTTTTCAGGAGTGGAACAGTCTGACTGTGACAGATCTCACAATGTGTCTTTCGGCCTCTCGGTCAGCCTCCGATCGTGACGCGCACGCCGTCGCCGATGGCTTCGGCCTTGAGGATGATGGAGGAGGCCGGGACGCCGCGTTCGATCAGGGCGCGGGCGACCACGCGGGCGCGGAGCAGGCCGAGAGCGATTTCCCGGTTCTGGTCCGCAGGGGCAAGTGCGGCGTCCGCGCTCATGAAGGCGCCGAAGCCCCGGATGGTCAGGGGGCGGTTGCCGCGCTGTGAGACGATATGCTGGTAATCGCCCTGCGGGTTGCCCATGACGTGGTCGGTGGCGGGCTGAAAGCGGATCAGGGTACCTTCGGGTGTTGAGGTGTCGATATCCGGCTGGACAGGATCGCTCAGCATGGCGTCACGCGGGAGGTCGAACCCCGGAAACTGCGGCGGTGGGGGCGGGAGGTCTCCGATTTTCGGAAATTCGCCCGGAGGGGTTGGCGGGATGGATTTGGCCACCACGGGAGGAAGTTCGGCTTCCAGGGCTGGGGGCTGTGCCTGAACAGGGGGCTTTTTTGCCGGAGCCTGAGCTGGCGCAGGAGAGGCCGTGGAGGGTGTGTCGGGTGCCGGGTTGATGGCCGACGGGCTTTCGGGCTCCGGCTGGCCAACGGTTGTCATGGTCATGCCGCTCTGTTCGGCGTTGGCGGTCGTCACGGCCGCCGGTGTAGGTTTGGGCGGCGGCGGGATGGTCGGCAGAGCGCCCTGAGCAGCACTTTCGCGCTGGGCGAGGTTGCGCTGCGCTTCAAGGCGGGTCGTCAGCGACAGGCGGGCTTCCGGGGTCGGGAGGTTCGGTGCCTGCGTGGGCGTGCGGCCGACATGGGGGTAAGGCAGGTTTTCCCCCGGCGGAGGCGCGCGCAATTTTGCGATTTCACCGCCTTCGAAGCCATGCCACCAGCCGGTGACGGTGTCGGTCATGTCCCGATGCTGGCAGGCCGTCAGAAGTGGCGCGGTCATCAGCAGGAGAAACGGGATTTTTCCCGCAGTTCTGCGTGTTGCCGCTGTCATGGGCTGCCTGCTGATCCCTGGGGCCACTGTGCCGTTCCTGCCGTCTTTGGAATGTCGAAATATGGCGGACACTAGCCGTTCGGAACGGGGATGGCGAGTGGTCCTGTCCACCTGAGACGGAAGGAGGACTTGGCACCGACGAAAACGAAGCGCAGGATAGGGGGTATGAAGATGCATGCTGGATCTGGAAACGATATGGATATCACCAGAATGAACCCGACCCGCTTGGATGACGAGCCGGATGCTCCGGAGCGCGAAACCCGCGAGGAAGACAACAAGACGCTGAACAGCCCGATCAGCGAGCTTGAAGGCCGTCTGTTCGATCAGCGGAAAGTTTTGATTTTCGGCGGTATCAACGACAAGATCGCGCGTGATGTGACCGGTCGTCTGCTGGCGCTGGCCGGAACGTCCGACAAGCCGATCGATGTCTATGTGAACTCGCCGGGCGGTCATGTGGAGAGTGGCGACACCATCCATGACATGATCCGCTTTGTGGATTCGATTGCGCCGATCAACATGATCGGGACCGGTTGGGTCGCTTCCGCCGGAGCGCTGATTTATGCGGCTGGCCGTCCCGAGCGGCGCGTCTGTCTGCCGAACACGCGCTTTCTGCTGCATCAGCCGATGGGCGGGGTGCGCGGTCCGGCCACGGATATCGACATCGAGGCGCGCGAGATCATCAAGATGCGCGAGCGTCTGAACCGTCTTTTCGCCAGAGAAACCGGGCAGACCTACGAAAAGATCGCCAAGGATACGGACCGCAACTACTGGATGTCGGCGCAGGAAGCGATCGAATACGGGCTTGTGAACCGTATCATCAATTCTGCGACCGATCTGAAGTAAAACTACAAGCTCCAAGGGGCACGGCGTGTCTTCGGGCACGCCGCGAAGACCATCATGAAAAGTCTGGCCGAAATCTATTCCCATCTTCCCGACGCACCGTCGGAGAAGACGCTAGAGCGCGTTGACTACGAAGCGCGCCACTGGAGCAGCCCGATCCAGGGTCCGCTCAAGCCCGGTACGGAAGAACACAAGCGGGCTGTCGCTGCGATGTTCCGCGACACGTTCAATCCGTACAAGCCCTCCGTCATCGACTGGCCTGAACTTGATCCGGAGACGCTGCATCGCATCACGTCCCTGCCGATCTGGGATATTGCGGTCCAGACCGAAGGCAAGGCGCGCCTTCGTATGGCCGCCTATGCGGACATGATTACCGATCCGGACATGAAAGACGCGCTTTCGCGGAATGCGTGGGAAGAGAACCGGCACAAGGAAGTTCTGTCCAAGCTGGTCGAGGCCTACAAGATTCCGATGGCACCGGAGCCTCCGTACATCACGCCGAAAGACACGGAATGGGCCTATCTGGTCACGGGTTTTTCGGAATGTGTGGACAGCTTCTTTGCGTTCGGACTGTTTGCCCTCGCCGAGCGGGCCGGGCTGTTCCCGCAGGAACTGATCGAGACGTTCGAGCCGGTGATGCAGGAAGAATGCCGCCATATCCTGCTGTTTGCGAACTGGCTGGCCTGGCATCGGGCGACCATGCCGGTGTGGAAGCGGCCTTGGTTTGAGCTGCGTGTGATCGGGGTGTGGCTGTTCTTGGCTTACGAGCGGATGGGACTGGCGCGTTCCATCGACGAAAACGGCGAAGAACATACACAGGATAACAACTTCACGGTGACGGGTGCCAAGGACATGACGGCCATGGACGTCAAGGTTCCGGACCTCATGCAGCTCTGTCTGGATGAAAACGACCGCCGATTTGCCGGCTATGATCCACGACTGCTACGGCCGACGACGACCCCTGCAATTGCACGCGCGATCATCAAGGGTGCGAAGCTCTGGGATCGGGTTCGCAACCGGGTTGCGGCCTGAGCGGTTCTTTTCGCAAGAGACGCAGGCAATAAAAAAGGGCTCCGTTACGGGAGCCCTTTTTCGTTTCAGTCTTCCGAAGCGCCGTCTGCGTCGGGCTCTGGGTCCGTCATCAGGGCGTCGGCGAGAACACCGGCTTCAGCCCGGATGCGCCGTTCGATTTCGGACGACATTTCCGGATGATCGCGGAGGAACTGCTTGGCGTTCTCACGTCCCTGACCAATCCGCTGGCTGTCGAAAGAGAACCATGCGCCGGATTTCTCGACGATGTTGCCCTTCACGCCCAGATCGAGCAGTTCGCCCATCTTGCTGATGCCTTCGCCATACATGATGTCGAACTCGACCTGACGGAACGGGGGGGCCATCTTGTTCTTGACGACCTTGACGCGGGTCTGGTTGCCGACAACCTCGTCCTTGTCCTTGATGGAGCCGATGCGGCGGATATCGAGGCGGATGGAGGAGTAGAACTTCAGGGCGTTGCCGCCCGTGGTCGTCTCCGGATTGCCGAACATCACGCCGATCTTCATACGGATCTGGTTGAGGAAGATCACGAGCGTGTTGGAGCGCGAGACCGTTCCCGTCAGCTTGCGCAGAGCCTGGCTCATGAGGCGGGCATGCAGACCCACATGGCTGTCGCCCATGTCGCCTTCAAGCTCGGCGCGTGGGACGAGGGCCGCAACGGAATCCACGACCAGAACGTCCACGGCGCCGGAACGGACGAGCGTATCGGCGATTTCCAGAGCCTGTTCGCCGGCATCCGGCTGGCTCAGGAGAAGATCGTCGATATTGACGCCGAGTTTGCGGGCGTAACCGGGGTCGAGCGCATGTTCGGCATCGATGAAGGCGACGGTGCCGCCCTTCTTCTGGGCTTCGGCCAGAACATGCAGGGCAAGTGTGGTCTTGCCCGAGCTTTCCGGGCCATAGATTTCGACAATGCGGCCGCGGGGCATGCCGCCGATCCCCAGCGCGATATCCAGCCCGATGGAGCCGGTGGAAATCACATTCGTTTCCACTTTTGGCCGCTGGCCCATGCGCATGATCGAGCCCTTGCCGAAAGCACGCTCAATCTGGCTGAGTGCGCCTTCAAGCGCCTTGGTCTTGTCCATTCAATCCTCGCAATAGGTTCGGGCTGGCGTTTGGAAACCACGATAGACCGGGCAGTCATTCTCGCAAAGTGCCATGTCAGTCATGGCTGTCGCCTGCCTGTGTTCGCAAATGTTCTTCTGGGACGCATATCATGTCTGCACCCTGTGACGCCAAGGGGAAGACAGGCTTTGGTGGAAGATTTTTTTCCTGTGCGAGGGGCAGGCTTACCTCAAGGGGGCGGAAAGGCCTGCGGGGCGTTTGAGTTTCCACACATAAGCGATGATGGCCGCGACAACCTTGAAGTGCTCGGCCGGGATCTCGCTTTCCAGCGGGAGGGTGAAGAGGGCACGGGCCAGAGGCGGATTGGCGACGATCGGGACGCGGTTGTCTTGTGCGATTTCCCTGATTCTGGCGGCGACGTCATCCATGCCTTTGGCTACGATTTTCGGAGCGCCACCTTTGCCTTTTTCATAGACAAGAGCGACTGCGTAGTGCGTCGGGTTGGTGACGACTACAGTGGCGGTCTTGACGGCTGCCATCATGCGTTGTCTGGCGGCTTTGGCTCGCAAGGCTTTCTGGCGGCCTTTCACATGCGGATCGCCTTCCGCATTTCGATACTCGTCCTTGAGGTCTTCGCGGCTCATTTTCAGCTTGGACATATGGCGAAAGCGCATCCAGAAAAGATCGAAGCCCGCGATTACCAGTTGTGCGCCGATCATCGAGGCCGCGGCACTGAATCCGAGATCCGTCATCATTTTCAGGAGGGGGCCGGGTTCCAATCCGACCATGCGTGACGCGGTTGGAATGGCGTTTTTACTGATATGCCAGAGAACTACGGCGAAGATTGCAAATTTTGCGAGGGCCTTGAACGTGTCCGGCAGGGTTCCGCCGCCTGCGATGCGTTTGAAGCCGGCGAGGGGAGAGACCCGTTCGAGTTTGGGGAGCAATGAGCCGGGGTGGATGAGAAAGCCCGTTTGCAGAAATCCGGCACCGAGACAGAAGGCGGCCACGGTGGCAGCTAGGGGTACGGCCAGGGACAGGCCCGCTTCAATGGCGTGATTCGTACTGTTCAGCAAACCGCCCTGTGCCATCGGGACGGTGCCTGCATTGGCCATGAGGGCTTTCATGCTGTGGACAAAATCCGTCACGAGGTAGGGCAGGATCATGAAGATTCCCGCAAATCCTCCCAGAAGAGCCACGAAGCTCATGGCCTCGCGGGACATGACGATCTGGCCGTCCTCGCGCGCTTTCTGGAGGCGGTGGGCTGACGGGGCTTCTGTTTTGTCGTCGGAGTCAGACATCGTTCAGAGGCTCGGAAGGGCCCGAAGGACGTCGAAGGCCTGTCCCTGCCAGATGGCGATCATGGTGCTGAGGGTGAGGCCGAGAAGGGCGATGCCGCCCAGAAGTTGCAGGGGACTGGCGGCGTTGTAGATCTGTAGCGTCGGGAGAAGGCGCGTCATGATGCCCAGCATGCCTTGCCAGACAAGGGACAGGATCAGGAAAGGGGCGCTGAGCTCCAGTCCCAGAGCGAAGCTGTGTTCTGTGAGCTGGATGACACCCTGTGCGGAATCGCCCAGCAGATTCCAGTGTGCATGTGTGTTGGCGAGGAGGAGCGCACCGCCGGGAGGAATAATGGTGTAGCTGCCGAGGATGGCGCGGATGGGCAGGATATAAGCACCCGTCACGAGCAGCACGAGCGGCGCCAGGAGGTTGAGGAAACGGGCAGGAGCGGAACTGCCGGACCCGAGATCCGGATCGGGCTGAAGGACGCTAGAAATGCCCATGCAGACTGCAATGATCTGACCGGCAATTGGCAAGGCCATGCAGATCAGTCGGGCCATCCAGCCGATCAGAACCCCCGCGAAAAGTTCGACGGCGATCATGCCGCACAGGGCGACAGGCGCGAGTGCGTCCAGATGTGTCTGCATGAGCAAAGGGGCGACGAGCGGAAGGAGCAGGACCGTCAGCGTGATGGCGCATCCGGCGCGGACCATCATCGGCATGGACTGTTCGCCAACGCCGGGCATGAGCATGACAACTCCGCCAGTACGGGAGAGAACCAGCACGAAAGCGAGGGCCCAGACGCTCAGAACCGGGCCGCTGAGGTCAAGGCCCTGAAGCACTGGAGGGACCGCCGTATCGGTAAGACCCGTGTTCACAGGACGGTTTCTTTGAGTGCGCGCATGTCAGTCAAATCCGGGTCTGAAAGGCGGCAGCCTCAGGTCGTGCCGACGAGAATGAGCTGATCGAAGAGGTGTCGGGCAAAACCGATGAGCGTCGCGGTCATGAAGGACCCTGCCATCACCATGACGGCCCCGATGGCGAGAACCTTTGGAACAAAGGACAGCGTGGCTTCATTGAGCTGCGTTACGGCCTGGACCAGGGAGACCAGAAGGCCGACGCCAAGCGCGGTCAGGAGGGCGGGGGCGCTCAGTTTGAGGGCAACGATGAACGTCTGCTCCAGAATGGCGCCCAGATCGATGGCCTGCATGGTCAGATCGTCATTTTCATCACGTCCTGATACGCCTGCACCATGCGGTCGCGGATCACGGTCGTGGTCTGCAGGGCAAGCTGTGCGTTTGAAATGGCGGTAACGATCTGGGTCATGTCGCCACCGCCTGTGAGGCCCTGAGCAGCCTTGGCTTCGGCATCATGGCCGCTGTCGATTACGCTGTTGACGGACTGCGAGAGGACGGACCCAAAATCTGTTCCGGAACTGCTGCTGCCTGCTGTGGATGGAGTGCGAAGGCCGTCCGCAATATCGTCCGTCACGCCCTCAAGGCGGCTCTGGAGGCTCTGGACGGCGTAGGCGTTATGGGCGTGGGAAAGGGAGGTGAGCATCTGGGTTACTTCAGCAGGTCGAGTGTGCGGGACAGCATGGTCCGGCTGCTCTGCATGGCGTTCAGGTTGGCTTCGTAAGAGCGCTCGGCTTCGCGCATGTCCATCATCTCGGTCATGGAATCCACGTTGGAAACCTTGACGTAGCCGCGCTCATCGGCGGCGGGATGGGACGGGTCGTAACGGGTGTCGAAATCCGACATGTCCTGACCGATGTTCTGGACGCCGACGGTCGAGGCACCGCTTTCGTTGTCCACCTGTTCGGCAAAGGTGATGGTTTTGCGGCGGTAGGGATCAGCGCCCGGCTGGGAGCCGGTTGTATCCTGATTGGCGAGGTTTTCCGCAACAATACGCAGGCGCTGGGACTGTGCGTCCATGCCGCTTGCGGAAATACCGATGGTGGTGGACAGGTTCATCCGTCAGCGTCCTTTATTTGCCGAGCGCTGTCTGGAACATGCTCAGATATTTGGAATAGACGTTTACAGCGAGGTGCTGCTGGTCATTTACATCCGCGACCTGTTCCATCTGTTGGTCCAGGGAGATCTGGTTTCCGTCCAGAGACTGTTCCGACGACGTTTCGATGACGTGCGCGCCAGAGGCGGTGTATCCGATATGATTGGGCTGCGTGACGGTGGGTGTGATGTCGAATTCGCCCAGAGCGGCTTCGAACGGGGAGACGTCTTTGGCCTGATAGTCCGGCGTATCGGAATTGGCGATGTTGCCAGCCAGCACCTGCTGACGGGCCTGAAGCCAGTTCATGCGGTCACGGCCCAGAGAAAAGAGGTCGGTGCCGCCTGCGCTTGTTGAGTCGATGTTACGCATCGCGACAGTCTCCGTCATGCAGGAACCGGGAAAATGCCGGCGAGGGGCATGATGGCGTGAAATCTTTAATAAATGATTGCCTGAGCCGCAGATTCGGGGGTGGGCGACCGATATGCATCGCCTGTTTTGAGGAGTGCCGTCCGCCTCCTGCGTGAAATTCGTCGTCAATTAAGCGGTCATTAACTGATCTTGGGCATCATGCCGGGGAATGAGGATGACTGACCTATGACCCTGCATGAATGCGCGAACGCGATTGCCGCGCTGATTTTCATTGTTGTGCTGATTTTCTGTAGCCGGCCCCTGTTGCGGTTGCTGGAGCAGAAAAAAAATGGCGCGCGGGGCGGGCAGGCTGGGTTGTCGCTTGTGGGGCAGATGGCGCTCGACCGGACGCGGCGTCTTTCGGTTGTGCGGTATGGCACGCGGGAAGTTCTGGTTCTGACGGGGGGCAATCAGGACATCCTGATGGACTGGACGGAGCGGGAGACGTTTGCCTCGGCGCTGGATGACTCCGCTGTGGAGGACGTGGCGTGAGGCAGGCTCTGATGCGGTTTGGAGCCTTTTTGCCGTTTGTGATGCTGCTGACGTGTGTGTGTGTGCCGTCGCTGGCGCATGCGCAGTCCGTGAGCATTGATCTGGGGCAGAACGGAGCGACCGGGGGAGCTGGGACGACCAGTCGTCTGGTGCAGCTTACGGCGCTGATTACGGTTCTCTCTCTGGCGCCGAGCCTGCTGGTGATGATTACGGCGTTTACGCGGATCGTGATCGTTCTGTCGCTGCTGCGCAGTGCGCTTGGCGCGCAGGGGACGCCGCCCAATACGGTTTTGATCGGGCTGTCGCTGTTTCTGACACTGTTCGTGATGCAGCCGACGCTTCAGAAGTCGTGGGATGCGGGGATCGAGCCGATGATGGCGGGGCGTGTTGGGGAAATGGAGGGGCTGACGGCGGCGGCCCAGCCGTTTCACGATTTCATGGCGGTGACGGCGCGGCCTGCGGATGTGGCGACGTTCCTCAATATTGCGCATGAGAAACCGCCTGCGAAGATTGGCGATACGCCCTGGCGTGTGCTGGTGCCGGCCTTCATGATCGGGGAGTTGCGGCGCGGTTTTGAGATGGGATTTCTGCTCTATCTACCGTTTCTGGTCATCGATCTGGTGGTGTCCAGCGTGTTGATGAGCCTTGGCATGATGATGCTGCCGCCGAGTACCGTGTCGCTTCCGTTCAAGCTGATCTTTTTCGTGGTCGTTGACGGATGGTCACTGGTCGCGGGAAGTCTGGTGCGAAGTTTTACCGGATAGGATCCGGAGATGAAAAAGCCCCGCCGGTTCAACAATCGGCGGGGCTTTTTTGTTAGTGGGTGCTGTCGTTTGTGGTGCCTGCCGCGAGGCCTGCGGCGCGGGGGTCGGTGACGCCGCGGCACGAATCGTCGCCGTGGCAGACAATCGCGTTGATGCGACCTGCGCCTTCATGGGGGATCGGGGCGTCATGGGCGGCGGCACGGGCTGCGTCTCCGACAGCGTCCGCGGCCTCGTTCTGGCCTGAAGCCGCAATGACGGCGCGCAGGCTGCGTTGGTCACGCAGGATTGCAGCCGAAAGCAGGGGCTGTGGCGTGCGGGCCGGGGAGGCGCTGAGGACAACGCCGGTGCTGCCAGCGATGCGGCCTGTTCCGAACAGGTTGTTTTCGCTCAGGGCGCAGGCCACGGCCATACCGGAATGGTCGGTTACGACAAAGGATGTCGAAGCAGGAAGGGAGGGCAGGCTGGCGTTGCCGGAACGGCCGCTGTCGAGAGCGGCCTGAGCCGCGGCGAGGGTCGTGTTACCCGAGGCGCGCCATGCGGCGACAGCACCCTGTGCGGAAGCGCCCGTCGTGTATCGGATCGCCGCGCCGAGGCCGCCATCGGCGGGGGGGGCGAGGAATGCGGCGTTTATGCCGCCCTGATGGGTCGTCAGGGCGTCCGTCTGGACGGGGAGGGTCTGACGCATGTTGTCGTCGTTCAGACCGCCGCCTGCTTTCTGGGCGGCAGTGACGTAAACGTCGGCGAGGGCGCCGTTATAGAGGTCGCCGACGCCTGCGACGCGGATGCGCTCTAAGAAGCCTGCGAGGCGTGGCTGGGCCAGACTGTCGCCGGCGGCGAGCGTGTTGGCTTCGCCGCGTCCGAAAATGGCGCGCGCATTTTCATCCGCGAGAAGGGCCGTGTGGACGGCGGCCAGATCGGTTGCCAGAGCGCGGCTGACGGTAATGCCGGTGCTGGCGAGATTCAGGGCCGGGGCGATCAGATCGTTGAACTCGACCGTGCCGAAATGGAGCTGCATCAGATACAGGCCACGGAAGCTGGCAGGCGTACCGGCTGGGCGGTCGGCGCCTTTGCTGGTGCCGGGGCGGGGCAGGAAGGAAATGGACTGCGCCGCTTCGCCGGGTCGGCTGATCAGGCATGCTCCGCCGCCGCCATAGGAGGCGCGGGAGGGCAGGGTAACGCCAAGGGCGAGGGCCGTGGCGGTTGCGGCATCGGCAGCGTTGCCGCCGCGGGCCAGCACGTCATGGCCGACCAGCGCGGCCTGGGGCTCGTCGGCGACGACCGTGCCGATGCTGCCGCCTGCGGGGGCGGCTGTTTCGCTGATGCCCACGAGGTGGGAGCCCGGGATCCACGAGCAGGCGCCCAGAAGGAGGCCCGAGGCTACCGAGGCCATCAGTGAGGCCGGGAGACGGGACGCGATGCGACGGGTCTGTGTGGCGTCCGGGGTGGAAATCTGGTGCTGACGATGCGCCACCTGGCGTTTCTCCAATGTCTGGTCACGACTGTCCGGCCTCGTGGCCTTTGCGGAGGACGGGCGCGGGCAGACGGGTCTGCGCCGTGGGTCCGGTTCCGGCTCTTGTTCCCTCATAACGGCAATCTGCGGTTTGTGGGAGGGGCGAGTTGGTGTCTTCTCTTTGCGGTGGACGTTCTTTATGGCGTATGGATCAGACGTTCTGTCTTTCTTTCAGCTGATCCGGAGCTTTCCATTGAAACACCATCTGCTTGCCACGGCGTCTGCTGTTGTTGCCGGAATGGCCTTTCTTGTGGGCGGACAGGCTCTGGCGGCTCCGGCCACGTCTTTCACGCCAGCCCAGCGCGCCGAGATCGTCGGCATCATGCGCGACGCATTGCAGAACGACCCAAGCATCCTGACGGATGCTATTCGCTCGATCCGTGAAAAGGCCGAGGAGCAGAAGCAGGATTCGACCCTTGCTGCTGTGAAGGCGCATCAGTCCGAGCTTCAGAGCGCTCCTGACTTTGCCATCCGGGGCAATCCGCATGGGAAGGTCACGGTTGTGGAGTTCTACGATCCGCGCTGTTCGTATTGCCGGTCCATGATGGGCGAGGTGGATCGTTTCCTGACACGTCATCCGGACGTGCGGCTGGTCGAGAAGGTCGTGCCGGTTCTGGGGAGCAACAGTGTTCTGGACACGCGGGCCATTTTCGCGGCCAGTGCGCAGGGCAAATATGACGTCATGCGCAAGGCGCTGATGGAAGACACCACCAAGCCCAGCATGGAGCGGATCGTCGCTCTGGCGCAGGCCAATGGTCTGGATGCGAAAAAGCTGACGGCGGATATGAGCTCGCCCCAGACCGTGGCGCTGATCACGACCAATCTGGATCAGGGACGCGCGGTTGGTCTGGATGGGACGCCGACCTTCATTTTTGGTACGGCGGCTGTCGCGCCGGGGGCGCTTGAGGCAGATCAGATGGATGCGTTTTTGGAGCGTGCGCGTAAAGCCTGAGGGTTTGGGTACGAGAAATCCTTGCTGAAAAGTTAAAAATGGCTGGTGTTTTTAACGTTCGCGAAGGGAGACTTCGTGAACGTTAAAGGAACTCGTGCGGAACCGGTTTTCCGGGGTTTGGCAAGCGCGTATTTGCCGGTATGGTTTTCCTGTTTTCGTGAAACGGCGTTCTTCTGATCCTGACGAAGTCGTTTCGGACTTTTGACGTGCTCCACTGGTATGATGGTGTATGAAAGACGACAGACAGTCCGGCGCGGGGAGCAGCGCTGGTGGGGAACGGGGATCCGGGGTTTCTGGCGCAGCAGGGTGTCAGGACGGGCCCTGTGCTGAGGAGCCGGACCGGCGGCCTTCCGGGGGAACGCGCCTGAGACGGTGGTTCCGGCAATCGCTGGTTGTGCGATGGGCCGTCTTGAGCGTTTTTAACCGCAGCCGTTCCCCCGTTTTGAAAAAAGCCCTGTTTTTTCAGGCGACGCAGGTTCCGGCGTATTTTCAGACTGCGTTCAACAGGGGGCAGCTGCGTTCCCTGAGGCTCCTTTTTCCCATTCATCTTCTGGCGCAGGCGGTGAGCGCGCCGGTGGTGGCGCTGGGTGTGTGGTCATCGAGTTGGTGGCTGGCCCTTTTCCTGTTTGTGGGGATCGAAGGCGCTTTACTGCTCTGGTTTTCCCGGGTTCAGCCAAACATCAGAAGCATGCGGAGTTTTGCGGATTACGCGGCGATCCGCAGGGCGTTGCGGATGTTGAATGGGGCATTGGGGCTCGTCTGGTTCGTTTTCATTATTCTGGTGTTTCGGCTGCATTGTGAAGACATCCATCTTCTGACGCTTGGTGTGTGTTTTGGGCTGATGGCGCCCCTTCTGCTCTGCGCTCCGGTGAGTGGAGCCGTTGAGGCCATGGTCGTCCCGATCATCGCAGGGGCCTATGGGGCGCTGCTGGAGGGCTGTTTTTACCGGTCGGTCCTGTTTACGGCGTCGTTCTTTCTTATGGCGACGGTGTGCGGGCTTTTCGTTGTGGGGATCAGCCGGCTGGTGGGTGTTCTGTTGTGGCGGATGCAGATTGCGCGTCTGAAACAGCGGGAGCAGGCAGATATCCTGTCGCTTCTCACGCGGCGCTCTGCGGCACCGACCGGGCGCTGGCTCTGGGAGACGGACGAGGCGGGTGTTCTGCGCAACCCATCGGCGGGGCTTTGCCGGATTCTGGGGCGTGATGAAACGCAGATCGCGGGCAGGACGCTGGCAAGCCTGCTGGAGATACCCGCGGCCAGCTTTGATCAGTCTGGTTCGATCTCTTCAGAACGACATCTGGCGTATTGTCTGACGCATCGGCTGGCGTTTCGGGAACTGGTGGTTCGGGCCGTGGCCGGGTCAGACGCGCGTTGGTGGATGCTGACGGGAGAGCCGGTGTTCCGGGGCGGAGTGTTTCGGGGATATCTGGGAGTGGGCGCCGACGTGACGGCTCTCCAGCGTGTGCGGGAGCGGCATTTTCATCGCGTGCGACATGATGCTCTGACCGGGTTGCCGAACCGACTGGCCTGTCAGGAGCATCTTCAGAAAAGTCTTCTGGAGACGATGCGTGGCGCTCAGGCGTTCGTGGTCGTTCTCATCTCGCTGGATGTTTTCAGTCTCGGGCGGCGACGTGTGGTGACGCCGGACGAGGCTGCAGAGGTTCTTCAGAAGAGCCTTTCGCGACTGAAGGCCTGTCTTGCACGGAATGTGCCTGACGATCTGAACGGCGCGGAGGAATGTTTCGTAGCGCGGTACGGCGTGATGGATCTGGCGGTTGTGACAGGAATTCCGGTCGAGCGGAAACGCCAGTTTCTTGAGGCGCTGGCGCTGGAGATCCTGTTGACGCTGAGCGGCGCTGTTAGCATAGCCGGGGATGTCATCGACGTGGAGCCCGCGATTGGTATGGCGGTATCGACGACCGGTGACGGTGAGGTGCTGGTGGAGGCTGTCGAGACAGCGCTGCGGGATGCGCGGGGAGAGCGGGTCGGGCGTTACAGCATTTTTGATCCGTGCGAGGAGATGGCGGGAAGCCGTCAGCAGAGTCTGTTCAGGGATGTGCGTCAGGCTTTGCGGCAAAAAGCATTCGCGCTGGTGTATCAGCCCATCGTCAATGCCCAGACCGGAATGGTGATCGGATTTGAGGCGCTGTCCCGGTGGAAGGGGGCGGCGCACAAACATCTGTCGATCGAAAAGGTTATCGATACGATTGTCGAGACTGGGAGCGGGCTGGAGTTCGATTTCTGGGTTCTGGAGACAGCATGTCGGGCAGCGCGGCGCTGGCCGGTTCCATTATGGGTTTCGGTCAATATGACGGCGACGCATTTTTCTCTCCCCGATATTGCGGGGCGTATTTTCCAGGTTCTGGCGCATACGGGGCTGGAGGCCCACCGGTTGCAGATCGAAGTGACGGAGACGCAGGCGCTTGAGGTGGGGCCCCGTGTACACCATGCTTTTCGCGAACTGGAATTCAGGGGTGTTGGAATTGCGCTGGATGATTTCGGCAAGGGATTTTCGACGCTGATGTATCTGCGACAGTTTCCGTTTTCCAAGATCAAGCTGGATGCGGCCTTTATTCAGGACATGTTGCTGGATGCGCGCAGCGCGGCGGTGGTGCGGAATGTGATTGCGCTGGGGCGGGATCTTGGCGTCGCGGTGACGGCAGAGGGCGTCTCGTCGCCGGAGCATTGCCGCCATTTGCAGGAGCAGGGCTGTACGGAAGTTCAGGGGTTCTATCTGGGGCGTCCGGTTCCGGAGGAAGACGTACCGCTCTTCTGGGCGCGCCGGGTGGCGGACCTGTCCTGAAAAGATATGTGGAGACTGTGGATGGGAACGGCAGCATGAACCGGTTTGGAAACGGGCAGGTGGCGGTCATGGGGATTGTGAACGTCACGCCGGATTCCTTTTCTGACGGAGGCCGCTTTTTTCGGCCTGAAGCGGCTCTGGCCCATGGGCGAGCGCTCGTGGCGGATGGGGCGGACCTGCTGGATGTGGGGGCTGAGTCCACACGGCCGGGTTTCGTGCCGGTTGCGGCGGAAGAAGAATGGGCGCGTCTTGCGCCGGTCGTGGGGCAGTTGGTTGAGGATGGAGTGGTCGTTTCGGTGGATACGACCAAGGCGTTTGTTGCGAAGCGGGCGCTTGAGGCTGGTGCGTCGGTCATCAACGATGTCTGGGGGTTGCAGGCTGACCCGGACATGGCTGCCGTGGTGGCGGATTCGGACGCGACGGTGATTGTGATGCATAACCGTCATGACGTGGACGAGGCACTGGATCTGCGCGCGGACTGGCGACGTTTCTTCGATCGATCGCTGGAACTGGCGGAAAAGGCCGGAATTATGCGCGATCGGATTGTGCTGGACCCGGGTGTGGGGTTCGGCAAGACACAGGTGCAGAATGTGGAGGCCGTGGCGCGGCTGGGGGATCTGCGAACCGAATATGGATTGCCGGTTCTGCTGGGGGTGTCGCGCAAATCCATGTTCGGGCATTTTCTGGGGCGTGCGGCGTCTGAGCGGCTGGCGGGAACGCTGGCGACCCATTTGTACGGGGTGGAGCAGGGCGCTGCGGTCTTGAGGGTGCATGATGTGCGCGAGCATGTGGATGCGTTGAAAATGCGTCAGATTTTGAAGGATGTCCGATGATTGTGCCTGCCCTGACGTCTGTTTTTGTGCGGGATCTGTGTCTGTTTGGCTATCATGGTGTCCTGCCCGAAGAGACGCGGATCGGGCAGCGTTTCGTGGTGGATATCGAGATCCGTGCGGACCTGTCGGATGCGATTGCAGGAGATGATTACGAACAGGCCGTCTGTTACGGGACGCTGTGTGATATCGCGTCGGACATCGTGACCGGAAAGCCGCTACAGCTCATCGAGACGGTCGCCGGGCGGATTGCCGAAGCGGTTCTGGCGCGGCTTGAGCGTGTGGAGTGGGTTCGGGTTGAAGTTCGCAAACCGTCCGCGCCGGTGCCGTATGTGGTGTCGGGAACGGCCGTGGTGGTGGAACAGGCCCGGGTTTACGAGGTTGCGCTCTCTCTGGGTAGCAATCTTGGAGAAAGGGAGGCTGTTCTGGCGGCGGCTGTGGATCGGCTTTCGCTTGTGGGAGGGCTGGAGATCGTGAAGGTGTCGTCGCTGTATGACAGTGCGCCCTGGGGCGGCGTGGAGCAGCCGACATTCGTCAATATTTGTGCGACCGGACGGACGACGCTGGCGCCTCATGCGCTTCTGCGGGAGTGCAAAGCGATCGAGGCGGAGCTGGGACGTGTGCCGGGCGTGCGCTGGGGCGCGCGGGCCGTGGATATTGATGTTCTTTATTATGGCGCGCGGGAGGTTCGGGACCGGGTTCTGAGGCTGCCGCATGCTTGTCTGTTCGAGCGGGCTTTTGTGCTGGAACCGCTGGCGGAAATTGATCCAGATCATGTCATTGGTGGACGTCGCGTGCGGGACGCGCTAGCAGTCCTGCCGCGGAGCCCGGGGGATGTGACCCGGCGCGTCCCTGATGGCACGGGCCGTTGGGGCATAGAGGAGCCTGAACCCGCATGACCAACCTGAACGCCACGACCGTAGCCACTGCATCGGCCTATCAGTCGGACAATCAGGAGAGCCTCTCGTCCGAGGAGCGTCGTCCGATGGGAGCGTTGCCGCTGCCTGCGGATGCGGAAGTGCGGATTGCGGGGGCTGTGCGGGAAATTCTTGAGGCGCTGGGTGAAAACCCGGATCGCGAGGGACTGCTCGATACGCCGCAGCGCGTGGCGAAGATGTATCTGGAAGTGTTCAGCGGGCTGCATCAGGACCCGCGGGATCATCTGAAGACGCAGTTCTCGGCGGACCGGCATCATGGTGCGGTGATCGTCAAGGATATCCGCTTCCATTCGATGTGCGAGCATCATCTGCTGCCGGTTTATGGCAAGGCGCATGTGGCCTATCTGCCAGCGGGGGGGCGTCTGACGGGATTGAGTAAGATTGCACGGCTGGTGGAAGGGTTTGCGCGTCGGCCGCAGCTTCAGGAGCGTCTGACGGACCAGATCGCGCAGGGCATGGAAGATGTTCTGGCGCCGGAAGCCGTGCTGGTCGTGATTGAAGCAGAGCATATGTGCATGAGCATGCGCGGTGTGCGTTCGCCCGGTTCCACGACCGTGACGTCCATCGCACGGGGAAGCTGGCAGCACGATAATGCGGCCCGGATGGAAATTATGTCCCTTCTGCGCGGGTAATCCGCGCCGGGCGTTTCGGGGCAGTCTGAAAAACGGATGATTTTTCAAGGCTTTTGAGGCCTGCGTTTCTGCGCGTGGATGACTTGCGAATCAAAACGCGGACTTATATGGTCTGCGTATGGCACTTTATGGCGCAAGCACCGAATACGTCCTGCACAGTTTGTTGTGGCTCGTGGAGCATCCCGAACCGGTCAGCAGTCTGGATCTGGCGGAGCTTCAGGACATTCCAGCGGCCTTTATCGCCAAGCAGCTTCCGAAGCTGGAGAAAGCCGGGATTCTTGCGGCCTCCGAAGGGGTGAGGGGCGGCTACAGGCTGGCCCGCCCTCCGGCACAGATCAGCGTGTTGGACGTTGTGGATGCGGCTGAAGGCCGGAAGAGCCTTTTCAACTGTCAGGAAATTCGCGGGCGTTGCGTCCTGTTCGATGACACGCCGCCGCACTGGGCCACGAAGGGCGTGTGCAGCATTCATGCGGCCATGTTGCGGGCCGAGCAGACCATGCGCGAGGAACTGGCACGGACGTCTCTGGCCGATCTGGCGTCCTCTGTCCGGGACAAGGCGCCCTCTGCGTTTCTGGGAGAGGCGCAGGGATGGCTTGAGAACCGCTCCCAGACCCGCCGGATCAGTAAAGTCAGGCAGCGACGGTCTGCGGATACGGACTGATTTTTTCCCATCCAACATCAGGATACAGAATGATGCGTCGTTTTATTGCGCTTGGCGCCTTGGCTTTGTGCGTCTGCACGTCGTCCCTTCATGCCGCGACGAAGGTCACGCCGCTTCTGGCCCATGATCTGCCGGGCATATTGGGAAAAGAAGGGGCCATGCTGACCGTCGATTATCCGCCCGGCGGGTCGGACCCGATCCACCGGCATGGGGCTTCGGTGTTCGTTTATGTGTTGCAGGGCGGTGTCGTCATGCAGGTCAGGGGTGGGAAGCCTGTGACCCTCCATCCGGGGCAGACGTTCTTTGAGGGACCGGATGATGTGCATCTCGTCGGACGCAATGCCAGCCAGACCGAGCCTGCCCGTTTTCTTGCGTTTTTCGTCAAGGACAAGGCTGCGCCGTTCGTCTTGCCCGCGAAGTAATGTCTGAAGGAAACGGATCATGAAAATTCTGCTGGCTGGGGCAAGCGGTGCTGTGGGGCGCCCTCTGATCGCGCGTCTGGTGAAGGCGGGGCATGAGGTCTGGGGGATGGTGCGTCGGGCTGAAAATGCTTCCATCATTCAGGAGCTTGGCGCATGGCCGGTGGTGGGGAATGCGCTGGATCGGGCGGAGATGTTCGCTCTGCTGGAGCGGGTACGGCCGGAGGCTGTGATCGATCAGTTGACGTCCCTGCCGTCCAGTCCGTTCGATCTGGCGCAAAGACTGCCTGCGGACCGCGTGCTGCGTCTGGAAGGCGGGGGCAATCTTCATGATGCTGCTCGGGCTGTGGGTGTGCGACGTTATGTGCAGCAGTCCTGCGGGTTTTACCTGAATGGTGAGGGAGTGCTTGCGACTGAAGACTCGCGGTTGAGAACGGAGGCTCCCGGCGGGATCGGGGAGAGTGCGCGGATGTATGAGGCGCTGGAACGGCGCGTTCTGGGCGATGGCGTCATGGACGGTGTCGCGCTCAGATACGGGTTTTTCTACGGGCCGCGCACCTGGTACTGGCCGGATGGTGCGTTCAGCCTGCATGTCCGCAAGGGTGAGGTGCCTGTGATTGGAGGCGGGCGGGGCATGTTTTCGTTCATTCATGTGGACGATGCGGCACAGGCGACGGTTGCGGCTCTGGCGGCACCTGCGGGGTTCTATAACGTGGTTGATGACCAGCCGACCGCGCTGTCTCGATGGTTGCCAGCCTATGCAGCGTGGGTTGGGGCCGATGCTCCGCCGCATGTGGATGAGGCCGATACTGTCAGGCATGGCGGAGAAGAGAGCGTCTATTATCAGAACAGTCTGAGCGGGGCTTGTAATCGCAAGGCGAAGGCGCTTCTCGGACTTGAGCCAGCAAGAGTGCCTTGGGTGGGCGTCTGACATCACGTTTTCTCGAGGCGCATGGACTTCCGGTGCGACAGGGGCATGCTGGCCTTCCGGCTGCGGTTCTTTGTGTTTGGCTTCGGCTTTTCCGCAGGCATCAGCATGAAGGAATGAGCCCATGTCGTTTGGAAATCGCGCCTTTCAGGCCCTGACACGTTATGCGCTGGCGTATCAGCAGGATGAGTGGGGCTGGGAGATCGGCCCGCATACTTACGGCGTTCCTACTGTTCTGGAAGTCGGGGAAGCCGGGCTGCGGATTGGCGACTACTGTTCGATCGGTCCCGGTGTCACGATCATTCTGGGGAATCACCGGGCCGATCTGGTCAGCACCTATCCGTTCAAAACGCTCTCGCATTTCTGGCCTGCTGCCGAGGAGGGGCAATACGATCACTCCAGCAAGGGAGAGGTCGTGATCGGCAATGACGTCTGGATCGGGGCGCAGGCTACAGTCATGTCTGGCGTGACGATTGGCGACGGGGCCGTGATTGCCGCGCAGGCGCTCGTGACGAAATCGGTACCGCCTTATGCGATTGTGGGGGGTAATCCGGCAAAAGTGATCCGGTACCGGTTTTCGGAAAGCATTATTGCGCGGCTTTTGGCGCTGGCGTGGTGGGAATGGCCGGAAACTCTGGTGAAAGAGCGCTGCGGAGCGCTGATGAGCGACGATATCGAGGCGTTTCTGGCGCTTTATGAAAATGGTCATAACGGCTCTGAAGACAGCTGATCCTGATTTGGTGAGCGGTGAGCCGCTTCATCGGGTGTCGGGGGTGCGCTATGATTTTCCGAAGCTGTCGGGCAGGAACCATTCCGGGCATCGGCGCGATTGGACTGTGTCGGGAAACGCACTGCGAGGCGGGGTGATCCGTGGGGTCCTTCGGGAGCGGTGACGGTTTTCCTGTATCGAAGGGGATCTTGATGAGCACCGCAGACAAGATGATGTCACAGATGGCCAACAAAGGCGGGTTTATTGCCGCTCTGGACCAGAGTGGCGGTTCCACGCCGGGCGCGCTGAAGCAGTACGGCATTGCCGAGAGCGAATATTCTGACGAAAGTCAGATGTTCGCGCTTATGCACGACATGCGGGTTCGGATCATTACGGCGCCTTCCTTCACCGGCGACAAGGTGATCGGCGCCATTCTGTTCGAGCGCACGATGGACGGCGACGTGAATGGTGAGCCCGTTCCGGCCTATCTGTGGCGCGAACGGGGCGTTGTGCCGTTTGTGAAGATCGACAAGGGGCTGGAGGCGGAAGCGGACGGCGTTCAGCTTATGAAGCCGATGCCCGATCTGGATGCCCTGCTGGCGCGTGCGGCCAAACTGGGCGTTTACGGGACGAAAGAACGCTCCACCATCCGTCTACCCTCCGAAAGTGGCATCCGGGCCATTGTTCGCCAGCAGTTCGCGGTGGCCGAACAGGTTCGCAAACATGGGCTGGTGCCCATTCTTGAGCCGGAAGTGCTTATCAAGAGCCCGGACAAGGCCGCGTGTGAGCAGCTTCTGCACGATTACGTCCTCGAAGAGCTGCAAAAACTGCCCGAAGACGCCAGGATCATGCTGAAGGTCACGATTCCGGAAGTTGCGGACCTCTATGACGATATTGCGCGTGATCCGCGGATGGTTCGGGTTGTGGCGCTGTCAGGAGGCTATCCGCTGGATCAGGCCTGCGAGAAGCTGCGGCACAACCACCGGATGATTGCGAGCTTCTCCCGCGCGCTGATCGGTGATCTGCGGCATCAGATGGATGATGCACAGTTCGATGCTGCGCTGGGAGAGGTGATCGGGGAAATTTACGACGCTTCGGTCCATAAGGCCTAAAGCTTGGTCCGGACGTCAGGAAATGCTGGCGTCCGCTTTATTCCACCAGCACTGTTCCGGGGGCCTTGAGACGGCGGGCAGGTAATGCTGCGGATTGCCGCCGAGGCGCACGGTGTTGGTGGGGGTTTCTTCCAGTTCGATTTCATGAACGCGCAGAATGTCGCCCTGATCCGCGAGAATGGCGGTCAGTTTGGCGAGCATGAGGGCTGCCATCAGTTCGGTCGTCGGGTCGCCGGGCGTGACGACGATCCGGCTGGCGCGTTCGGGCTCGTTGGTGCGGAACCATGCGAGCAGCGGGTCTGTTTCCGAAAGCTGGAGCGCGTGATCGAGGCTGTTGTCCACGAAATGGTGCCAGCGTGTCTTGGCTTCTGCGAAGGGCAGGATCATGTTTGCGTGGCCGTCCAGCCGCGTCTGTCTGGCCGGACGCAGCGTGACGCGGACATATTCGTTATGACCGTGCGGGATGGCGCAGCGTTCGCTGGCGCCCGTAATGAGCCGGTGCCCCATGCAGAAACGCCGGGTAAAGACGAGTTCGGCGGTCATACGGCGCCTCCGTGGCGGCTCTGCTGGTAGCGGCGCCATCCGTCGGCCCGCAGGTTGCAGGCCGGGCAGGTGCCGCAGCCATAGCCCCAGTCATGGTGATGCGTACGGTCTCCCATGTAACAGGAATGGCTGTCCCGGTTGATCAGGTCCACGAGGGGCTGGCCGCCAAGCTGCTCGGTCAGGTCCCAGGTCTGGGCCTTGTCGATCCACATCAGCGGCGTATGCAGTACGAAACGCTGGTCCATGCCGAGATTCAGGGCGACCTGAAGGGCCTTGATTGTGTCGTCGCGGCAGTCTGGGTAGCCGGAATAGTCGGTTTCGCAGACGCCGGTGACGATGTGGCGCGCATTGCGGCGGACGGCGAGGGCGGCGGCGAAGGTCAGGAAAATGATGTTGCGGCCCGGCACGAACGTGTTGGGCAGACCGTTTTCGCTCAGTCCGATCTCCGCTTCACGGGTCAGGGCCGTTTCGGAGAGCGCGCCGAGGGAGGCGAGGTCGATCGTGTGATCGTCGCCGAGGCGTGCTTTCCACTCTGGCGAAAACGCGGCCATCCGCTCGCGCAGGGTGTCGCGGCATTCGAGTTCGATGGCGTGGCGCTGTCCGTAGGCGTATCCGACCGTCTCGACCCGATCGAAGCGGGAGAGGGCCCAGGCGAGGCAGGTTGCGGAATCCTGCCCGCCGGAGAACAGGACGAGCGCAGTGTTGCTGCTGATGGCCGTGTTCGTGCTCATGGTCAGGGGATTCCGATCAGCTTGTGCGTTTGGAGCGACAGGCGCCAGCGCGGGTGGCGCAGACAGTATGCGACGGCGGCCTGTGTGTTGGCGATGCGGTCGGGGCCGTCCATCGGCTGAAGCCAGAAATGCCGGAAGGACAGTGTCTCGAAAAGTTCGGGCGGCAGGTCTGGCTGGGGGTAGATCAGCTTGAGTTCCGCGCCTTCGGTCTGGACGAGCGTGCTGTTCGGCTTGGGGCTGACGCAGACCCAGTCGATTCCGGCCGGGGCCGCGATCGTGCCGTTGGTCTCCACGGCGATCTCGAACCCTTGGGCCTTTACGGCGGCGATCAGGGCATCATCAAGCTGGAGCAAAGGTTCGCCACCGGTGAAAACGACATAGCGGCGACCGCTGTCATCGGCGGTGCCGGTCCAGCAGGCCGCGATGGTGGCGGCCAGAGCCTCGGCGGTGTCGAAGCGGCCGCCGCCTTCGCCGTTCGTCCCGATGAAATCGGTATCGCAGAACGTACAGGCGGCCGTGGCGCGATCCTGTTCGCGGCCCGACCACAGGTTGCAGCCCGCGAACCGGCAGAACACCGAGGCACGGCCTGTCTGTGCACCCTCGCCCTGGAGGGTCACGAACATTTCCTTCACAGCATAAGACATGACCGCAGCATGTCGGCGAGGATGGCGCAGGATGCAAGGGAAATCATCATGTCGGGCTAAAGGTGTTCTGCGAAGTGGGATGTTTCGCGGGCAAGGGGGATGGGCAGCGCCTGCTTTCATGGTAGGGAAGGCGCATGGAAGACATGAATGCCCGTTCTCCTGTTCTGACCCTTGAGCCTCTGCGCGGCTGGGGGCTCGTCCGCGCCGCGTGGAGCGATCTGCAGGCGGGTCTGCGGCTGTTGCCGCTGGCCGTGACGCTCGGCTGGCTGGATATCAAGATGCGATATCGCGGCTCCATTCTGGGGCCGCTGTGGCTGACGCTGTCCACGGCTGTCATGATCGGCGCGATGGGGGTGGTGTACGGCTATCTCTTCCACATGGATCTGAAAGCCTATCTGCCGTTCCTGTCACTTTCGATCGTGTTGTGGGGATATGGCGGGACCGTCATCAACGATGCGGGGACAGTCTTTACGCAGAGCACGTCCCTGTTCCATGCGATGCGGATTCCGGTCAGTCTGCCCGTCACGCAGGTGATCGTCAGGAATCTGCTGATTCTGCTGCATAACATGGTTGTCGTTGTTGTCGTGTTTGCGGTTTTCCATGTCTGGCCGCAGCAGATCTGGAGCCTGCTGTTCAGTCTGCCGCTCTGGATCGTGGACAGTTTCTGCGTCATTCTGCTGATCGGGATGCTGGGCGCGCGGTTTCGGGACATTGCGCCCATCGTGGCGTCTCTGATGCAGATTTTCTTTTTCGTGACTCCGGTGATCTGGAAGCCGGAACTGATCACGACCGGACGACACTATCTGTTGCTTGATCCGTTTTATCCGCTGCTTGAAATCGTGCGTGCGCCGCTTCTGGGCCAGACGGTGGAGTCCATCGTCTGGGAAGCGGCTCTCGGGCACAGTGTGCTTCTGTGGCTTCTGGCGGCCATTCTGTTCTGCCGGATGCGGTCGCGCATTCCTTACTGGATCTGATCTGATGCCCGGGATTATTGTTGATCGTCTCTGTATCGATTTTCCGCTGTATCATGGGCAGAGCCGCTCCCTGAAGCGGCAGGTCGGTAAAACGCTGGCCCGCTTTGCGCCATCATCACCCTCCGCTCATCTGATGCGCGACATGCGGGAGCGCACGATCGTGAGCGTACTGCGCGAGATCAGTTTCACGCTGAATTCCGGCGAGCGGCTGGGGTTGATCGGCAGCAACGGCGCCGGAAAAACCACATTGTTGCGTGCGCTTGCGGGCATTTACGAACCTGTTGCGGGACGCGTACAGCTTGATGGAACGATGCGGACGCTGCTGGACAGCAGTCTGGGCATGAATCCCGAACTGACGGGGCGTGAAAATATTCGCCTCAAGGGACGCTATGAGGGTCTCTCACGCCAGAAGATTGAGCGGATCGAGCAGGACGTACAGGATTTTGCCGAACTCGGCCCTTATATGGACATGCCGATGAAGGTTTACAGTGCGGGCATGAGTGTCCGGCTGGCTTTCGGTCTGGCGACGGCGTCATCTCCGCAGATCCTGCTGATGGATGAATGGTTTCTCGCGGGGGACGGGGTGTTCATGAACAAGGCCAAGGCGCGCCTTGAGGAACTTGTCCAGCAGGCAGAAATCCTTGTGTTGTCCACGCACCAGCCCAAGATCATGCGGCAATGGTGTACGCGCGTCATCTGGCTTGAGAACGGACATATCCGCATGGACGGCACGCCAGACGAGGTTCTGGACGTCTATCTGGAAGAGGCGGGCTGAGGGCCTGTTTCAGCCGCCTGTACCGAAACGGGCGAGCGCCCATGTCGTGCAGAGATACAGAACAATCGTCAGCGCACATCCTGCCAATAGGGCGAACCAGAACGGCAGCCCTGCCCGGAGCAGTCGCGGAATCAGCAGAAACATGGGCAGTGAGGGAAGCACATACCAGAATGTCGCTTCCGCATGACGGCTCATAACGATGCGGTCCGGCTTTTCCAGCCAGAGCCAGATCATACCCAGAACCGATACGAGCGGCAGGGATGCAATCAACGCACCAAAGCCAGGATAGCGCCGCGCAATACTGGAGGCGGCGGCGATCAGGAGCCCTGAAATCAGGCATTTTAGAATGAAGAACAGCATAGTCTTCCCTAAAAACGGGCAGTGGCTTCTTCAGAGTTTTTTTTGGGAGAATGTGGCCAACTCCATGAGAGGAGTGGCGCGAGTGACGGGGCTCGAACCCGCGACCTCCGGCGTGACAGGCCGGCGCTCTAACCAACTGAGCTACACCCGCAGAGACACTTTTCAGTGTCTTGGGACCTTCCGTCTGGAAGCTGTTTGGCTTCCTCTTGGTCGGTGGCGGTGATGTATCAGCCTGCCTGTGGGGTGACAAGAGGGTTTTTTGAAAAAAAAGCCTTTCGGATCAAAAAACTGCCTTGCCCGGGAGGAAAGGGGCGTGTCCTGTGTAACGGAACGATACAGGCGGGAGAGCCTCATGAAGTTGGGACGACTGGCGGCACTGCTGTTTCTGGGAACGGTGCTGGCCGGGTGCGAGACGGGGCCGCACCAGTGCAAGCTGATCACGAGCGGGAACATGCCAGTGCTGAATGACTGGGGTAGCCCGATCGTGCGGGCCGCAATCAACGGGCACCCGGTTGCACTTATTGTCGATACGGGGGCGTTCGCCACGACGGTTGGACAGAGCTTTGTCGAACCTCTGGGTCTGAATGATATGGGGAGAACGGTTCTGATCCATGGTGTTGGAGGTCAGGACTATGGGCGTGTCGTGACGATCGACACGCTGGACATGGGGAGTTCCAAAGCTACCAACATCGCAGTTGCCGGTGCCGGGAAATTTGTCGGAAAGGTCGCTGGCCTTCCGGTTGTGGGGGTGTTCGGGCGTGATTTTCTTGGGCGCTACGATACGATTGTGGACATGCCTTCACACCGTGTCCGGCTGGTTGAGACGGAAGACTGTGATATCCCCACGCCGGGATGGGAGGGTCATATCCACGTCGTGCCGATCAGCCATATCTATAACGAAGGCCACAAAACCACTCTGGAAATACGTCTGAACGGCCATCCGGTTGATGCAACGCTGGATACGGGAGCCTCGACCACCCTGATCAGTCTGGACGCGGCCCGGGCAGCGGGTGTGACGCGTGCGATGCTGGAAAAAGATCCTGTTTCAACCGGATATGGGCTGACGCGAGATCCTGTGAAAAATTATCTCCATCATTTTGAGACACTTCAGGTGGGGGATATCGTTTTTCACGATGTCTCTCTGAAAGTGGGGGGAGGGTTGCCCGATACGGATGCGCTCCTCGGGGCGGATGTTCTGAAACATTACCGGATCTGGATCCCCCGTTACGGCAACCGGATGTTTGTTCAGCACGATGTCGATATTCCGGCCCCCTCTTACTGAGACTGTCTGGAGGCGCATTAACGGAGTTTCAATCAACTGTTCTCTAGGAAGGAGATTATCTGGCCGGCTGCCTGTGGCTGGCATGGTGTGATCTGTGTTTCTGGAGAGACAGCCTGGCATGTCCGACATACGCTCTGTTCCCGTACAAGGGAGTTTCCTGCTGCGTCGGCGGCTGCTTCTGGCCTTTGCCATTCCTGTAATCGTCGGAGTCTGTGGGGTGCTCTGGGGGGTGAAGGTGAGCGGCCTCTCTGCTGCATCTGCCAGGGCGTTTCTTGTCCCTGAAATCGCGCTTCTTGGACTGTTTGTTGTTTCGGGAATTTTTGCGTTTGTTCAGGTCGCGGGACGCGGGGATGCTCTGACAGGGGCTGTCAGGCAGCTTGCCGCCCAAGGGACCCTGCCGAAAGATGCTCATGAAGCCAGTCTGGTCCGGTTACAGGTCATGCTGGGTGAGGCGCGCACCAATTCCGAGAGAAGTGAAATCCTGGCATCTCAGGCGCAGTCTGCGCTTGCTGCTGTTCGGATCGAAGCTGAAGACGCACGGCAGTCGGCCCAGCAGGAAGCTGCCGAACATGAGCGGGTGATTGAGATTGTTGGGAATGCCATGGCGAATCTGCGCGATGGCGAACTGGGATTTCGCCTCGAAGAGGCCTTGCCTGCCCGCTACGACCGACTGCGGCAGGATTTCAACGAAACGGCGTTAAGCCTTCAAAAAGTGATGGTTTCGCTAAACGACAGCATTTCGACGATTTCATCGGGGTCTGCTGAAATTGCATCCGCGGCGGACGATCTGGCCCGCCGTACGGAACTTCAGGTCGCGCGTCTTGAAGAAACGACGATTTCTGTCGGAAATGTTACGGAAACCGTCCGAAAGACGGCTGCGGCCTCGGTTCATGCGAGCGAAGTCGCCAGTCAGACGCGTGATCGTGCGGAAAGATCTGGAGAAGTGATGATGGCTGCTACGGCGGCCATGCAGGACATTCAGAAATCGTCCATCCATATCGCACAGATTCTCGGGCTGATTGACGATATTGCTTTTCAGACAAATCTGCTGGCGCTGAATGCCGGGGTCGAAGCTGCCCGAGCAGGGGACGCGGGTAAGGGATTTGCGGTCGTCGCGGCCGAGGTTCGTGCGCTGGCGCAGCGATCAGCGGATGCGGCCAAGGAAATCAAGGGACTGATCACCTCCAGCACACAGCAGGTCAGTCGTGGCAGTTCTCTGGTCGAAGAGACGGGGGTCGCGATGAAATCCATCGTGGAGAACGTCAGTGAAATCAGTGTTCTGATCGGTGAAATTGCTACGGCTGCGCGGAGCCAGGCGAATGACCTTTCGGAAATCAGCGTTGCGGTCAGCCAGATGGATCAAAACACTCAGCAGAATGCCGCAATGGTCGAAGAAGCCACGGCTGCCAGTCATAATCTGAGTGCGGAAGCCAAGGAACTTGTGGGAAGTCTCCAGCGGTTTCACTTGCAGGATTATGGTGATGACCCGTTTGGCTTGGCAAAAGAAGACTCCATTCTGCCAACTGCCACCACGCAGTGGGGAGAAAGTCCTTTTCAGACGTCTGACGAAGGTTGGGAGGAATTCCGGTAATGGACGCCCTCATTCTCCCTGAAATATTGGATACCAGATATGCGGTTCCGTTCTCAGAACTTCTGAAAAAACAGGAGGGCGCTTTTCTTCTGGATGGAGAGAGTGTGCAGCGTGTTGGGGGACTCTGCTTTCAATTGCTGGTCTCCGCATTTGCGACTGCGCAGACGCTAGGTACGTCTTTTGAAATCAGAAACGTCTCCGATGAAATGAAAGAAAACCTTACCCTGCTTGGCGGAGATTTTCTTCTCAAGGGGGAAGGCGCAGCATGAATATTCTGGTTGTCGATGATTCCAGAACCATGCGGGATCTGGTCAGTCGTGAGCTTCGCGGAGGCGGATACGACGTCGAAACGGCTGAAGACGGCGTGGATGCTCTGGAAAAGATCAAGGGATTTCCACCTGCCGTTATCATAACGGATCTGAACATGCCGCGTATGAACGGGCTGGAACTGACGCAGGCCCTGCGTACTCGGGATGAAACGAAGTTTGTTCCGATCATTTTTCTGACGACGGAATCTGGTGATGAGCTTCGGCGTGCTGCGCGCGAGGCCGGAGCGACAGGATGGATCGTCAAGCCATTTGACGGCCCTAAACTGCTTGCAGCAGTCAGGCGGGTCAGCGCATGAGTGCGACAGAGTTTACGGATGATATGGATGCCATCCGACAGATTTTCTTTGACGAGTGCGATGAACAGCTCGCTCTCCTTGAAGAAGAACTGACGACGTTGAGCGATGAGCCGGAAGACAAAGAAAAGATCAACACGATCTTCCGGTGCGTTCATTCCATCAAAGGCGGAGCAGCGGCCTTTGGGATGGAGGAACTGGTAAAATTCTCCCATCTTTTTGAGAGTGTGCTTGACCTGTTTCGGTCAGGAGACTTGTCCGTCACAACTGAGAGCATCGCGACGTTTTTAAAGTGTAAGGATGCTCTGTTCGATATCGTTACAGCTTTTAAAAATGAAGGGACGGCCTGTGAGGCTGCCTCCGATACTGTGGCTGAACTGGAGCGATATCTTGATTCAGGAGCGTCCGAACCGGAGCCGTCCCCCGAGGATGTCGAGATGGATGACATCTTTGGAATGGCGTTTGCGCCAGTCAAAATTGAAATCGAGGCGCCGGTCGACCAGCGGTTTTCGATTTCCCTGAGAATAACGACTGAGTTTTACGAACGCGGCGACGATGTCCGGAATATTCTGATCGCGTTGAAGGAACTGGGGACGCTTCAGGTTGAAGTGGATACTGACGCGGTTCCACTGATTGGCGATATTTCACCTGAACGGAGTTATCTAACGTGGAATCTCCTGTTGGAAACTCAGAAGTCGCGTGGTGACGTCGAGGAAATTTTCGAATGGTCCGGAGACGATCTTCAAGCGACGGTTACGCTCATAGCTGACAATGTTGCTGACGGTCCCGCATCTCTGCCTGTGGAGGTTGAAGAAAAAATAGATCTTCAGATCAAGAAGCCTGCCGAGCGCAAGGAATCCGCGACTGTCCGTGTCGACATCCAGCGGATCGACAAGCTTGTCGATCTGATTGGGGAGCTGGTGATCAATCAGGGTGCCATTCAATCACAGATGCGGCGTAACAAGGTTCACGGAGATTCTGTTCTGGGAAATGTCGTGACGGCGCAGGAGCAGCTTATTCACGAGCTTCAGGAAAACGTCATCACCATGCGGGCCTATCCGATCAAAACCGTTTTCCAGAAGCTGGGCCGGGTTGTCCGAGAGACGGCAAGACTAACGGAAAAGCAGGTTCGGCTTGTGCTGGAGGGAGAAGACACCGAGGTGGATCGTTCCATTCTCGAAAAACTGTCCGACCCTCTGACGCATATGGTCCGTAATGCGATTGATCATGGTATCGAAAGTCCCCAGGCCAGATCGCTGGCTGGCAAGGATCCGGAAGGGCTGCTCAGACTTCGGGCGTTTCAGCGCTCTGGACGGATCATCGTCGAAATTCAGGATGATGGCGCCGGTCTGGATGCCGACAGGATTTACGAAAAAGCGGTTGAAAAAAAGATTATTGAAAGAGGGCAAAGACTGGATCGGGAGGAAATTTATTCCCTGATTTTTGAGCCCGGTTTCTCCACTGTTGCAGAAGTCACCGATGTTTCGGGACGCGGCGTGGGAATGGACGTGGTCAAGCAGAGTCTTCAGCAGATCAACGGGAGGATTTTTATTAGCTCTGCTAAAGGAAAGGGGACAACGTTTTCGATTTCACTGCCGTTTACGTTGTCAGTTATTGAAGGAATTATTTTCAAGGCCGAAGGCCAGGATTTTGTAATTCCGGTCAATAATGTCCTTGAGACAATCATATTCGACGCGAAAAAAGCTTTTCATGTTGGAGAAGGGAAATACGGATATCCTTATCGGGACGGCTATTTATCCGTCATTTATGCCTCTGATATTATTGGAACGTCTTCTGATGGACTGAATCAAAAGATATGTTTTGTTATTGAAAATGAAAACGAAGAAAAACTTGCATTTATTGTTGATAAAATCATTGATCATTCAAGGTTTGTAGTAAAGAATCTTGAAGACAACTATAGAAAAATCGCCTGCTTTTCAACAGCGACCATTCTTGGGGATGGGAACGTGGCATTTATTCTGGACGTTGAATTTCTCTTTGGTGAGCTTCTGAAAAAACGGGAAGGTTCGTTGGAGGAAAGGGTATGATCATGGAAAAAGCTCTGGTCTTTTCCTTGGGGAGCCAGGAATTTTCTGTTCAGATTTCTGCCGTGAAGGAAATCAAGGAATGGGCGAAAGCGACGCCTTTTCCGGCAGCTCCGGCTTTTGTGGAAGGAGTGGTCAATGTCCGCGGTTCCGTGATCCCGCTTGTGAACATGGCCCAGATGATGGGGGTTTCTGATGATAACGATGAAAAAAAGGCCATTATTTTTCTGAAAGACGACAAGAAGATTATTGGTTTTTCGGTTTCGAATGTGACGGATATCTCGGATATTGACGAAGAAGACTTCCGACCCCTTCCAGAGCTTTCCAGCGATAATCTCAAATACTATTCAAACGGCATTCTGTCCTTGGGAGGGCGTCTGGTTTTTTCTGTGAATGTGGCCTCGCTGTTTGAAGGAAGTTTGCAATGACAGTGATGGAGCTTCAGGATCAACAGGAGATATCGGACGAAAATTTTCGGATTATTGCAGGGATTGCCAAAACGTCTGCTGGAATTTCTTTATCTGACAAGAAGAAAAGCCTTGTTTATTCGAGAATTTCACGCCGTGTCCGGCAGGAAGGGTTTGGCTCTTTTGATGAGTATTGTAATTTTCTGGTAAGTGGCGCTGGAGTTAATGAAAGAAATCATCTTGTTTCGGCGCTGACGACAAACGTTACCAGCTTTTATCGGGAAAAGCATCATTTTGCGTATCTTGAGCAGTTATTGCGCCAGAAATTATACTCGCGCATTGAACGTGGCGAGGAACTCAGGATCTGGTCGGCAGCCTGTTCGAGCGGCGAAGAAGCTTATTCCATCGCTATGACAGTCTTGAAGTGTCTGTCTGGCATTTCGGGACTGAAAGCAAAGATTCTGGCGACAGATATTGATGCCGACATCCTCAGTCAGGCCAAGCTGGGCAGTTATAATTCTGTGGAAGCGGAAGCCTTGTTTGAGGCCGGCGTGCTGTCGTTCTGTCGGCTCGAAAGCAATCGGGTCGTCATGTCTGAAAGAATTCGGGACATGATCCGGTTTCGCCGCCTCAATCTGGTGGAGCCATGGCCGTTTTCATCGCGGTTTCACGCCATTTTCTGTAGGAATGTCGCGATTTATTTCGACCGGGAAACTCAGGACAGGCTCTGGGGCAATCTCTCGGCGCGCATTTTTCCAGGTGGTGAGCTTTATCTGGGACATTCGGAACGTATTGCTCATCCTGAACGCTTTGGAATGGAAAGTATTGGGTATAATGCCTATCGCAAGGTTTCGACCGGAGAGATGTCTCCATGAGCGGTTCAAAGCCTTTGACGGTCGTGGTCGTCGACGACTCTCTGACAACGCGGGCGCTGATCGCAGCAGCTCTCAAACGTGATCCTCGCGTCAAAGTCGTTGGGACGGCTGGAACGCCTTTTGAGGCACGCGATCTGATCGTACGGCTGAATCCTGATGTGCTGACGCTTGATTACGAAATGCCGTCCATGAATGGATTGCAGTTTCTTGAAAAGATCATGCGGTTGCGCCCGATGCCTGTGGTGATGGTGTCGGGTCGTCTCTCCAGTCATCAGGGGCTGGTGGAGCAGGCGCTCCGGATGGGGGCTGCTGAGTGGTATTCGAAAATGGCGCTCGGGAGCGGAGAGGAGCCTTTTGCCGGGTTGGGAGACGCGATTGTTCGAGCAGGCGCCACAAAAGGGCAACCTGCCGTATCGGTAGGGGGGAGTTTGGGAGCCAGAGTGATGGCTGCCACGAAAACCGGAACTGTCGTTGGCATCGGTGCCTCGACCGGTGGCGTGGAAGCTCTAACGGATGTGCTCGAGCATTTTCCGAAGGATTGCCCCGCGACAGTCATCGTGCAGCATATGCCAAAACAGTTTTCCGAGAGCTTTGCGCGCCGTCTGGACAGGGTTGTGAAACCGGACGTCAGGCTGGCGGAAGAGGGCGATGTGCTGAAGCCGGGTGTTGTGTATGTCGCGCCTGGTGGGGGGCGTCATCTGCGTATCAGGGGTGGGGCGCGCCCTGGTGAGTATGTCTGCCAACTGGTAACGGCGCCCCCCGTTAATGGTCATCGGCCATCCGTGGACGAACTGTTTTATTCTCTTGCCGCCACAGTGGGGAAAAATGCTGTGGGCGTCATCCTGACCGGAATGGAGTGCGATGGTGCGCAGGGTCTGCTGGCCATGCGTCATGCCGGTGCCTGTACGATCGGTCAGGACCGGGCAAGTTCTGTCATTTATGGCATGCCACGCGCTGCTTTTGAATTGGGTGCGGTGGACACGCAGCTTCCGCTGTCCGCCATTGGTCCCGCTATTCTCAATCTTTGTGAACGCCGTTCTCTGGAGACGTATCCATGATTTCCGCCTCTTCCATGTCCGTGCTCCTCGTGGACGACCAGACCTCTATCCGTTCGATCCTGCGCAATACGCTTGCCCAGATCGGTTTTGTGCAGATTGCCGGTGTCCGCAACGGGGTGGAAGCTCTGGAGCATCTGAAGAGCAATTCGGTTCATCTTATCATTTCGGACTTCAACATGCCGGACATGGACGGGCTTGAGCTTTTGAAGGCTGTCAGGAGCAATGCGCGAACTGCGAAAACAGGTTTCATCATGTTGACCGGGCAAGCGAGCAAGGAACTGGTGCAGCAGGCCATTGCGGAGGGCGTGAATAATTTCCTTGCCAAGCCTTTTACGGCCAGCTCGCTTAAATCCCGCATCGAAGCTGTTTTCGGACCGATCTGCGGTGCTTGAGGTTTCGAAGGGACTTCCGTTGCCTCAGGTCCTTGAAGGGCTTGGGGTACAGCTCGCCATCAGTCTTCAGGAACTGCGAAGACTGGAGACCGTCTGTCTGAAGGCGCTTCTGGGAGAAAATCCTCTGGAGTTGCAGGATTTCGACAGGATCGCCCAGGTTCTGGATCAGGTGGCGAGCTGCTGTGAAGGGCTGAGCCGTGAGCCTGAGGTAGAGACTGTGCAGGTTCAGCGGTCAGTTGTGGATCGTTTGACGATGGGAGAGATCCGTCAGCGTCTGCTGGCGGAAGCCCCCCAACCGGCAGTAAGTTCCGGAGAGGTTGAACTCTTCTGAGGGATCAGCTTGGTGTGCTGGCATCCTGCGGGTTGGAGCGGATCATGGTGCGCTGTTTCTGCAGGCCGTGAATAATCTGTTCGACGTCCTGGGGACCAAACACGACACCAACCGGTCCATAGGCCGGATGCTGGAACGCCAGCATTGATCCTTCGGTCAGGGCGTCGATCTGAAGAGCCCAGTTTGTGGTGTAGACCGGCGTGAAGCGCGCGCCTGCAATGGGGGCTGGCGGGCGTTTTTCGATCAGGGCGGCATGAGCCAGACCCAGGCTTGTGATCAGTTGGGACAACTGGGTCTCGTCTAGAGACAGGCTGCCTGAAACGCCGCTGCCTTCAAGAAAGGACAGGATGGCTGTCTTGCCATCTTCTGAACGTGTGACCTGCATGCGTGGGGCTGTCATGATGTTCGACTCCCTGCCCGGTTGTGATGTGATCAGGTTGAAGACCCAGTGTGGTGGAAGCCTCCGGCCCATGTCCACCAATTCAGACGCGCGCTCTGTTCGTTCAGGATCCGTGCGGCATCCTTAGCGCTGTCGGGATTGGGAAAAATCCCGAAGCAGGTGGCGCCTGAACCGCTCATACGCGTGAGAAGGCACTCGGGAAGGCTGCCGATGGACGCCAGAACAGTGCCAATCACCGGGCATTGTGACAGGGCCGGAGTCTGAAGGTCGTTGGTTGTGGCGTTCAGGTCGGCGACCATGGCTTCTGCGCTGTCCCAGCGGATAGGCAGGAAGGCTTGAGGCCGCTCCGTAATGCCGCCGCCCGCGGCGAAGGCCCGGAAGACCTCGGGTGTCGAGACGCCGACGCCGGGATTGACGAGCAGGAGGCCCGCATCAGGCAGGACCGGGGCCGGTGCGAGGATTTCTCCAATCCCCTGCATCCGAGCCGGACGCTGCGCGATACAGACGGGAACGTCTGCGCCCAGTTTTTCGGCGATCGGAAAGAGTGTGGCCTGATCCGCGTTCCATTCGCGGGCCAGCAGGCGCAGCGTTGCTGCGGCGTCCGCAGAACCGCCGCCGATACCGGAAGAGACGGGCAGATTCTTTTCCAGCTTCAGACGAAAGGATTCGGTCAGGCCATTAAATGCTGTGCCGGCCTTGGCCTGAAGGGCGCGGGCGGCGCGTAGCACGAGGTTCTGATCGTCCGCTTCCAACCCTTGGCCGAAGGGGCCGTCGATCGTCAGCGACATCGTATCGGCGGGGCCTTCAAGCGTGATGCGGTCTGCGGCGCCTGCGAAAACCGCGAGGCTGTCGAGCAGGTGGTATCCGTCGTCGCGTCGGCCGGTGATGTGCAGGAACAGGTTGATTTTGGCGTGTGCTGTGGCTTGGGGGGCGTCTGGGAAGGTCATGGTTTCTGTTCGAAAGCTGCGAGATGGGGGCCGCCGTTCTGGAGCGCCTGTAGCAGAAGGGCGCGGTCCTGCGGCTGGGGATTGTCGTCGAGGGACTGGTTCCACTGGTCCCGTGCCTCGGTGTGCCGTCCGAGATACCAGTAGGCGACGCCGAGATGGTAGCCGATTTCGGCATCGCCGGGCGCGTGTTCTGCGGCCTGTACCAGTATGGGAAGCGCGGTTTTGAGGTCTGCACGGTATTTGAGAAGAGCCCAGGCGTAACTGTCCTGAATGGACGCATCCGCAGGCTGGAGGTCGACGGCTTTTTTCAGCATGGCGAGGGACTGAGCCTGATCGGTATCATGCTCGATATTGGCATAGCCGACGAAGTTCAGGACTTCGGGCTGGTCTGGGGCGAGTTCCAGCGCATGTTTCATGTCGTCCTGCACCATCGGCCAGTTGCCGCTTTCCTGAGCGGCCATCGCGCGGCCCAGCAGGATGGGCCAGAGGACTTCCTTACGGGGCGGGGAGGCCTTGAGGGCGCGGGTGTAGAGTGCGACTGCGTCTGTATGATGGCTGCGCTGGTCTTCGACTTCGGCAAGCTGGATCAGGAATTCCGGGTTCTCGGGACGCAGGGCGAGAGCGCGGTGCAGGGCATCGGCTTCCTGTGCGAGGTCTCCTGAGCGCAGGGCAAGGTTGATCCGTTCCTGTGCGGCGAGGGCAGCAAGGGGATCGTACGGCGAAATACTGTTCAACTCGGCCAGACCGCTGGAGATCTGGTTGGCCTCGCGGAAGGTATCAGCCAGAAAAATGCGTGCGAGTGTCAGGCCGGGATCAAGGAAAATGGCCTGTTGCAGGGCGATGATGGCGGGATCGCGTGGAATGCCGTCCTGCTGGATGGCGTCCGTAATCATGAGGGCCATCTGAAGATTGAGAACGGCCCCGCCGAGTGCCGGCGTTGGTTTTTTAAGGTTTGGAAGATCCTCTTCGATCGGGCCGATGACGAGGGCGGCCAGAGGAGATGTCACGCCCAGAGCGGAGACGGCGTCGCTGGCCTCCTTGTGGTGGCCATGTCGTTCGAGCCAGCCGCCATAGAGCTGCGCGTAGAGGATCTGGAGCGTCAGTGGATCTCCGGACGCGTTTCCTGTGCGGCGATAGAGCTGTCCGGCGAGTAGGGGAGTGGGCAGGTGTTCCGCGACCATGGCTGCGTGCAGAAGATAGAGCCTGCGGGTCGCCGGTTGACCTGCGGCTTCTGCCAGCAAGTTCAGGGCCTTGTCGGGCTGGCCCTCGGCGGCGAGGCTCCAGCCCATGAGGACAGGTGCTGCAATTGTGACAAGAGGACCGTGATGGGAACTTCGGGTGAGGATGCGGCGCATCGCGGCCCAGTCCTGTCGGGCGAAGGCGTCCTGCGCGAGAATGAGTGTTCCGATATCGCTGCCGGCGCCCTGATCGGGCAGGGCATTGGCAAGTTTGACGGCTTCGGTCTGATGGCCGGCCATAGCGGCATAACGCAGGGCGTCGTGTTGTAACTGAAGGTTATGTGGGGCGAGCGGTAGGGCATGGGAAAGGGCCAGATTGGCTGCGGGAACGTCTCCGCGCTCCATCATGACTGTTGCCGCCAGCATCCAGCCGGTCAGGGAATTCTCTGGATTAACGGTCGGTTTTATGGCGGGAGGCAGGGCGGCCAGCGCGCTCCCTGTCAGGCCGCTGCCCAGCGCGAGAGCGGGAAGCACCAGACGGAGCGGGCGGGAAAATTCCTCGAATGATCTGGGCCAGCCGCGTGTGATCTGCATAATGGAAGAAACTCTAGCCCTCTTGAGGCTCCACGCCAACCGGCATCCCTTTGGGGGCTGTGTGGCGACGGAGTGGGAGGCCATCAGGACGGATCAACCATGACGCCCCCAGTCAGTGATGTGTCGGCAGTTCTGAGCCGTGCCGATCTGCTGGCCGCGCTTCAACTCCAGTATGACTGGGGTGTGGACGAGGCCCTGTGTGAAATGCCGGTGGACCGTCTGGCCGAGGCGACGCCGCAACTGCCGCCGCGTGTCGGGACGGAGCGGCAGGATTTTGCGCAACATTTGCCTGCGGTTCTTTCGGGAGGCGACGGAGCGCGCCGGATGCCTGCGAAGGCGGCTGGCGTGTCGGCGGGCGGGCTGTCCGCCCGGGCGGTGGAAGAAGCGCCGGATCTGCCGACACTGATGCGCCTGACCGAAGCGCCGGGCGATCTGTTTCTGGCCCGAACCGCCACGCATCGACTGGAGCCGGTTTTCGTCGAAGGCGCGCCGTTCATGCTGATCGGCGAGGCCCCCGATGCGGATGAAGACCGTTCCGGCACGTTGTTTGCGGGCGAGGGCGGGGCATTGCTGGAGAAAATGCTGCGGTCTGCGGGACTGGAGCGCGGAGGGATTTCGATGGCGCCCGCCTTGCCTTGGCGGCCGCCCGGCGGACGAACGCCGAGTGATGCGGAAATGCAGGCCTGTCTTCCGCTTCTGTTGCGGACAATCGCCCTGTGTCGACCGGGGTTTCTGGTGACGATGGGGGTGACGCCGCTCAAGATGCTGGTGGGTCCGGATGCTGCTGTCGGGCGAATGCGGGGGCGGTGGACGGACGTAGCGGTTCCGGGGCTTGCGACTCCGGTGCCACTTCTGCCGATGCGGCACCCTCTGCAACTGCGGGCAAGCGCGGCTGCGCGGCGGAATGCCTGGCAGGATCTGCTGATTCTGATGGAGAAACTCTCTCCAGAAGAATGAGGACTAGTTGGGTACAAATACTACCGTTAAAAAACTTCGGAAAAACGTAAAAAAACGCGCGATGACAGGTGTTTGCCACTGGATTGTTTTAAGGTTGGGTTATATCATTGCCCAGTCCAAGGGCGTGTAGAACTTAACAAGTTCTTGCCAAGGCCCTGCAAAGCGGGTAGCAACCCGCTGCTATGCGAAGGACACCCCCTTTCATTTCAGGCAGTAGCGCCCGGGCTTTGCTCGTCAGCGTACTGATTCTGGCCGGTGGCTCACTGTCTCCGGCGCGTGCGGACAGCACACGCAACCTCACCCCCCAGCCGGAACCGGCCGGGGACGAGACTGCGTTTGCCGAAGCCCGGCCGTCTCTGGGCGGGGATGGCGTTGTTTCGCTGCCCCATCCGCTGACGGCGGCCATGGCCAACCGCTATCGGCTGATCTTTCAGGCGCAGCGCGAAGGCAATTCCCGTATTGTTCAGGAACAGATGCGTCTGCTGACGGATCATGTCCTGCTGCCGGATGTGCTGGCTGAGCGTTATCTTGCGCCGGGCGCGCATCCTGCGGCCGAACAGCTTCGGGAATGGCTGCATGACTATGCGTCCCAGCCCGATGCATCGACCATTCAGGCTCTTCTGCTGAAAATTGCACTTCCGGGAACGGTTCAGGTGCAGTCTTTCGTTCGTCCGCTTGCCGCTGATGCGCGGGCTGACGATATGAAGGGCGCGGTCGCTCCTGTTGATCCGCTGATGCATGCATTTGCCCGTAATCCGCTGCTGGACCGGACGGTTCAGGAACGGGTTCTGACGGGCGTGCGAGGGGCGGAAAGTGCGTTGCATCTCGTGGACATCACGCCGGGGATGAGCGCCCCTTACGCGGCGCAGCTTTACGGTGAGATTGCACTGGGTCTGCTGTCACAGGGGGAAACCCTTGCGGCGTTGCGGAATGCGAGTGCTGGATTTGGCCGTGGCGATCATCAGGTTGGGCTGCCCGCCTATGTTGCCGGGCTTGCTGCTTGGCGCGAAGGGCATGTCGAGGCGGCCTATGACCTGTTCCAGTCTGCGGCCAATGCGCCTGTCACGGCACTGGAAATCCGTGCGGCTGCCGCGTTCTGGGCAGCACGGGCTGAGGGACGGCGTCATGACATGGCGGGTTATGTAAAGTGGCTGCATCGCGCCGCCACGCATCACGAAACCTTTTACGGCATGCTGGCTTCCCAGACGTTGGAACTTGGGCGTCATGGCCATGCGCGTCTGCCCGATGGGCGGATCGAGGTCACGCTGCATGATCCGGTGCCTGTACTTGCGGAAATTGATGTTGAGGCTGTGGGCGCCCTTCCGCAGGGGCGTCAGCTTTTTGCACTGCTTCAGATCGGCGAACGGATGCGGGCCGAAAACCTGATCCGGCGTATGTGGGTGGATGTCGCTTCCGACAGCGCGCGGTCGCGGTCGCTTCAGCTGGTTGCTCAGGCGGCGGGTTATGAGGATCTGTCCGAGCAGCTTGCCTCTCTGGTCATGCACCGGGAATCTGAGGTGACGCCGCCGACGCCGCTGCCTCTGCCCGCCCTGAAGCCCAGCCATGGTTTTCGGATGAATCCGGCGCTGGTCTATGCGCTGACGCGGGTGGAATCCAACTTCGATCCGTCGGCGACGTCAGGGGCCGGTGCGCATGGTCTGATGCAGATCCGCCCGGTGACGGCGAGCTTCGTCACCACGTCGCACATGACGTATGATTCGCATGGCGTGGCGGTGATTCCGGTGGCTCCCGATATGGTCAGCCGTCTGCACAATCCGTCTTCCAATCTGGAGATCGGACAGCTTTATGTGCTGTATCTCGCGAACCAGTCGAGCCGTGTTGCGACGGTGACGCCGCCTGAAGGGGGCGATCTGGTTCGGGTTCTGGCGTCCTATAACGCCGGGCCGGGAGCGATTGCGCGCTGGGAAGGTGCGCAGAAGGCGGACATGCATGACCCGCTGTTTTTCATGGAAACGCTGCCGAATAACGAGACGCGCGATTATGTCCATCGCGCCCTGACCTATACGTGGCTGTATGCGCACCGTATGGGGCTGCCGTCTCCGTCTCTGAAGGCATTGACGCGTTCGGAATGGCCGTCTTTTGGTGAAGAGCAGGCCATGGCGCATGAGCGCATGGCCCTGAACTAAGGTCCTTAAAGAAATTCGATCAGGGCGATGCCGCCTGCGATCAGGATCAGGGCGCCGAACAGAACGAGCGCCAGACGTTTTTCGATGAAATCGCGGATGGGTTCTCCGAAAGCGCGGAGCAGGGCGGCTTCGAGAAAGAAGCGTGCGCCCCGGGTGACGACGCTGGCGGCAATGAACGGAAGCAGCGGGAAATGCGCTGCCCCCGCCGCCAGCGTGACGAACTTGTAGGGCAGAGGGGTCAGGCCCTTGGCGAGAATGATCCAGACGCCATAGCGGCGGAACATCGCTTCCAGATTCAGGATACGCTGGTCGGCATGATAGAAATGCGCGATCGGCATGCCGATATGTTTCATCAGGAACGCACCCAGCACCCAGCCGATCAGCCCGCCCACGACGCTGGCAGTCGTGCAGACAAAGGCCAGAAACCATGCCCGTTCACGGTTGGCGAGTAGCATGGGGACGAGCATCAGGTCCACGGGCAATGGAAACACGGAAGATTCCGCCACGGCGACAACAATCAGCCACCAGACGGCACGCGGCGAGGCGGCCAGTTCGGTGATGCGGGTGTAGAGCAGTGTCAGCATAGCGGCCTGATGTTCCTGTGAATGTGCGTACTGTCCTACCCGGCCTGCGGGAGCTTGCAAATCCGTAACTCTGTGCAACATGTGTTTCGGCAAACGAACGGCTATAGGACGTGGAACCGTTCTTCCGGAGTAGTGCCGTTTCATGGACAACACCCCTGCGCCGTTTCAGCGTTATTCCCTTGTCGCCAGACTGTTCCACTGGAGCATGGCGGCCATCATTATTCCGTTGTGGCTGCTGGGGTTTTATGTGGGGCGGATCATGCCGCATGCGGCAACGCCCCAGAAAGCGCTCCTGCTGCTGATCCATAAGGAAATCGGGCCGTTCATCATCATCCTGACGGTTTTGCGGCTTGTCTGGCGGGCAACGCATCGGCCGCCCACGATGTCATCGGATATTCCGGAAGAGGAGCGTCTGGCAGTGCAGGTCGGGCATTTTGCGCTTTACGCGATGATGCTGGTGGTGCCGTTGACGGGATGGGTCCGGAGTTCTGTCCATGGGCTGCCGATCCCCATGATGTGGGTCATCGATCTGCCGCCATTGGCCCACAAGGCGCCTGTGTTCGTGCCGCTGGTGAATGTGTTGCACCAGTTTTCGTCATGGATTTTAGGGGTGCTGATTGCCGGGCATGGTATTGCGGCGCTGCTGCATCGTTATGGGCGCAGGGATACGGTTATGAACCGGATGCTCTGAAGACCGGCATGTCATGAAAAAGCCCCTGTCCGAGTGCTCGGACAGGGGCTTTTTTTTGTGGAGAGACGCTCCGGTTTATTTCGGGGCAGCAGGCTGCTGGGCCGGGAAGGGAGCGGGTTTCAGGGTTGGGCGCGGATGGTCGGCCATATCTTTGCGCAGCCATGTGAGGGCGGCGTCGAGCTGCTGGTCCTGTCCATTGAAGGTGGCAACCGGCATGTTCTCGACTTCAATGTCCGGAGAGACGCCCTTGTTCTCGACCAGCCATTGTCCGTTCAGGTCGAAATAAGGATTTTCGGCTGTACGGGCATTGCCGTTGTCGATCAGGCGGTCTCCGTCCGAGAGCCAGACGCCCGCGCCTGCGGTCCGCTCACCCAACAGTGGGGCGATATGCAGGGACTTGATGCCCTGCGAGAAAGTCTCGCCGTCCGAATAGGTCATTTCATCGGACAGGACGATCAGGCGGCCCTGAAAAGACTGCTGCATGTCCACGGACGGCGCGTTGCCGTAGCGGCCCCAGAACATCCACGGGCGGCGCATGAGCTGTGTGAGGACCCAGCTGTCGATATTGCCGCCCGTGTTGCCGCGGACATCCACGATCAGGCCGTCCTTGTCGATATTGGCATAGAATTCGCGGGCAAACGCTTCCATGTCGTCACCGACCATGGATTGCAGATGCAGATAACCGATGCGGCCGTGGCTGGTGCGGTCGACGATATCCGCGCGGCTGACTTCCCAGTCGCGCGCGCGCAGGTCACGCTCCTTCATATAAGACACGGGCGTCACAATGATCTTGTGGTCTTTCCCGCCACGAGAGAGCGTCAGGAGAGCCTGCTTTCCGGCCTGATCGGCAAGCAACGAGCCGAGATCGGGCTGGCCTGCAGTCGGCTGACCGTTGATTGCGACGATGAGATCACCATTCCGGGCGTCTACACCCGGCGCGGCCAGCGGGGACTGCTGGTCGGGGAGGTCGCGGTCGCCCTGATAGATGTGGGCAATCCGAAAGCCCTTGTCCTCATGCGTTAGCTGCGCGCCGAGGCCTGCAATGAGGCTGGAAGCGGGCTGGTCGAAGGTCGTGGGCGCGTGGAGCTGCGAGTGCATGGCGCCGATTTCCGCAACCATCTGGCCGAGCAGATCATCGAGATCCGCACGGTCTCCGAGACGATCCACAAGCGGGGCGAAATGGGCACGCACGGCTTTCCAGTCCACGCCGTGCAGGTCGCGGTCATAATAGTGGTCGCGGTGCAGGCGCCAGGCGTCCACGAATTCGTCAGACCATTCCTGTCCGGGGTCGATCCGCAGGCGCAGATGGTCGAGGTCGATCTTCTTGCCGTCCAGTTCCTTGGGCTGCTTCTCGCCCGTGGGCGTCAGGAGCAGTTCCGGCGCGTTTTTGCCGCGACGGCTGAGGGTCAGAAGGGTTTTGCCGTCCGGGGTGATGTCGAAATCCGAAATCTTGGCCGCGTAGGTTTCGATCTTGTGTTCGTTATTGTCGATATGGATCGACTTCAGATCGCCCGGACCATCGCCTGAGCCGGAATTGTCGATCGTGAAGAGATAGTCGTCAGAAACGCCGAGGCCTTCATAGTCTCCGGCCGGAACCGGGGCCTGATAGAGACGTGTGGCGATCCCGGCCCATTCGATGGCGGGAAGGGATTTTTTCTTGTCGCCGTCTTTCTTCTTGTCGTCCTTTTTATCGGCGTCGGGCTTCTTATCCGTCGGGTCCAGCTCGGTTGCGGGCTGGAATGGGAAACGTTCGCCGGACTGGAGGGCGAGGGCGTAGAGTCCTGTGCGCTTGGGAAAGGCCGGTCCGATATTGCGATCTCCCCAAGGCGAGCCATTGGAGAGCGAGAACGTGCGGTCGGACAGGAACCACAGCCATTTGCCATCCGGGGAGAAGCTGGGCGTATAGGATTCATAGCGACCGTCCGTCACCCAGTTCGACTGGCCGGTGGCGGGGACGTAAAGGGCGATCTGGCGACGCAGGTTTGTGCCGCGTGTGCGGACATAGGCCAGAACATGTCCATCCGGGGACCACGAGACGGAATCAAAAACGTTGGTGCCGTCCAGCGTGGCATTATCGACCAGC
Organism: Gluconobacter sp. Dm-73; assembly: GCF_018256215.1. Lineage (NCBI taxonomy): Bacteria > Pseudomonadati > Pseudomonadota > Alphaproteobacteria > Acetobacterales > Acetobacteraceae > Gluconobacter > Gluconobacter sp. Dm-73. The sequence continues at coordinate 49,446 of NZ_JAERLW010000001.1, forward strand.
TTGTCGGCTTTGGTGGACAGGTCCGTCAGCCAGAGGCGGCCCAGAAGGTCGGTATGGGCGGCGTATTTGCCATCCGGGGAAAGAGATAGTGCGACGGGTTCGGTGGAAGACGGCTGGGTGATGGCCTCGCCCTTGCCGCTGCCATCGGCTGCAAAGCGCCACAGGGCGGAATCGCCGCCCGCATCGCTGAAGGCAATGACGGATTTGCCGTCCGGCGTGATCTGGGCGAGACGCAGGCGGACGTTATCGGGGGTGGCGAGCACGACGACGCGGCGGGGTGAAGCCCCGGCAACCACGACATGACCGCGCATGGTGAAGGCGGCGGCGTCCCCCTTGGGAGAGATGGTCGAGGATGTCAGGAAACGTGTCGGCTTTTCCAGCCAGTACGGGCTGCGGGGCAGGTTGTCGGAGGTCAGGTCCACCTTGACGGGTGTGGTCTCACCGCTGGCCAGATTGAAATCGAACAGGTCCGCGCCTTTGCGGAAGACGATATGATCGCCGGAAATGGCGGCCTCGAGGACGCTGTAATCCGTGAAATGGGTGAGCTGTTTCGCGTCCGAGCCGTCGGCGGCGAGGCTCCACAGATTATAACGTCCATCTTCGTCGGAAATGACGATCAGGCGGTCGCGCCAGGGCATCGGGCGGATCAGGTTGGCGTCATGCGTGCCGATGCGCTCGGCTTCCTTGCCGTTCTGAAGGTCGAAGCGCCAGAGCTGGGACAGCGCGCCGCCGCGATAGGCGCGCATGTGATCGCCGGTCGTAGCGAGGCCGAAGCGGACAGCATAAAGCCAGCGTCCGTCCAGGCTGAGCGCGGCATCGTTCGCGCCGGAAAGCGGGAAGACGCGCGTTGCGCCGGTTTTCGGATCAATGGCCGAGACGGTCTGGCTATAATAGGGGCCAGTTGCGGCAGGGCTGGCATAGAGCACCCCGGCATGGGCGTCCCAGCCGATGATTTTCAGACGTGCGACGTTCTCGAATGTCAGACGGCGCGGTGTGCCGCCGTTGCGGGGCATGACGTAGATTTCGGTCGGGCCGTCGAAATTGGCGGCGAAGGCGATCTGGGTGCCGTCTGGAGAAATGACGGGATGCGGGTCGATGGCATTCGCGCCCTGCGGCACGGTCGTCAGACGCTGGGCCTGCCCGCCTGCGAGGGGAACGCTCCAGACGGACTGTTCGGCGTTGAACAGGACGGTCTGGCCGGAAATCGAGGGTTCACGCAGATAGCCCGGCTCGGCTTGGGCAACGCCGAGCCCCAGCCCCATCAGGGCGGCGCAGGACAGGAGGGAATGTCTGAGCGAGGGGTGTAGGGACATGGCGATGATCTCGATATGAAACGAATATGGTTCAGTCGTTTCATAAAGGTGTCATCGCGTCAAAGGCCCCCGGATGACATCCTGTTAAGATATAACACTTCTCTCAGCCCACGGCGGCCTTGAGGCCCTGTCCAGCGGCGAGGGGGCAGAGCGGCAGGCAGGCGAAAAGACATGCCCCCAGCAGATCGAGGCTGGCGGCGGGGGAGGTGGCGAGTTGTCCGGCATAGGACGAGGCCGCGCCAAAAATCAGAACGGGTGTTGCCAGTGGCAGAACGAGCAGCGGGAGCAGAACGCCGCCACGCCGCGCGCCAAGCACGATCGAGGCAGCCATGCCGCCGAGAAGCGAGAGGGACATCGTGCCCATCGCAAGACCGGCCAGCAGGAGCGGGAGTTCGGAGCCTTTGATGCCGAGCATGATGCCGAGCGGGATGCTGGCAATCAGCAGAGGCAGGCCCGTCGTCAGCCAGTGCGCGGCCATTTTGGCGAAGGCCACGGCGGCGGGAGCTGGGCCGGTCAGCATCAGCAGATCGAGGGAGCCGTCTTCGAGTTCAGCTCCGAACAGACGGTCCAGTGGCAGGAGGCAGGCCAGCAGCGCGCAGACCCAGATAATGCCCGGCCCCATATGTCGCAGAAGGTCGGGCGAGGGGCCGAGGGCAAGCGGGAACAGGCTGCCACATAATATAAAGAAGAGCAGCGAGGCCAGCGTGTCGGCGCCGAAGCGGAAGGCCAGACGGAGGTCACGGTCGATCAGGGCAAGAAAAGCGGTCATGACAGCCAGAAGGAGTCCACATGCGCGAGCGAGGGCAGTTCGTGCGAGCGGGTGTTGTCGAGGGGGAGGGGCACATGTGTCGTGACGATCATCGCACCGCCTCTGGCGCGATGGGCGGCCATGACGGCGCCGAGGCGTTCGATGCTGGCGACATCCAGCCCGACCGTCGGTTCGTCGAGCAGCCAGAGCGGGGCGCCGGACAGCATGACGCGGGCAAAGGCCGCGCGGCGCTTCTGCCCCGAGGACAGGAGCCGGGCCGGAAGATCGGTCAGATGGGTGAGATCAAGGGCGTCAAGCGCATCGGATAGGCTGTTTGTTCCGAGCTTTTCAGCCAGAGCAAGGTTCTGCGCCAGCGTCAGGCCCGGCTTAAGCGCGTCTTGGTGGCCGAGCCAGGCGAGGGCGCCATAACGCACGACGTCGCCTGAATCGGCACGGCGCAGGCCGGAGATTGTGCGCAGAAGAGTGGATTTCCCGGCCCCGTTTGGACCCGTGAGGATCATGGCGTCCCCGGCGTCCAGCGTCAGGGACACCCCGTCAAGCACCAGCCGGTCTCCACGGAACACCGTGACGCCCTCGACATCGAGCAGGCGGCCGGGCGTGGGAGGTGGCGGAAAATCAGACGGGGTGGTCATCGGAAGGTCTCATGCGCGGGGTTCGGTTCTGTCCCGGTGTGTGTCTTTCTGTTTTAGAGACCCTGCGGGCGTCCTTCGCAAGAGCTGGTGTGGCGCCAGTGCGTGGGGAGGGCGGAATGTGATGATCGTATGAATTGTGCCGCGCGCTGCATTAAGGTCTCGATACCCGTGCTCAGGTCCGTTATGAGGGCTGCACGGTCGTGTGATCGTGCGTCTTTTTTCAAGGGTTTCCGGAACTGGCTGATCTGGTGCTGCAGGCGAGTGGTATCGCCAAATCTTTTGGTGGGAACGAGGTTCTGAAGGGCCTGTCGCTCGATGTGGAGCGGGGCGAACTGATCTCGATGATCGGGCCTTCGGGATGTGGTAAGTCCACGTTCCTGCGCTGCCTCAACTTTCTGGAGCATCCGGATGCGGGTTCTGTCCGCATCGAGGATGTGACGGTTGCATGTACGGGCAAGCACTGGAGCCGCGCCAACGAGGCCGAGGCCCATAAGCTGCGCGCGCATGTCGGCATGGTGTTTCAGGCCTTCAACCTGTTTCCCCATCGCACGGTGCTCGATAACGTCATGATGGCGCCGATCCAGGTCAAGAAGATGTCCCGGGACGAGGCGCAGTCCATTGCGTGCGAACTGCTGGAAAAGGTCGGTCTTGCCGCGACCAAGGACCGCTATCCGGACAGTCTTTCGGGCGGCCAGAAACAGCGTGCGGCCATTGCGCGCGCGCTCGCGATGAAGCCGTCTGTGATGCTGTATGACGAGCCGACTTCCGCGCTCGACCCCGAGCTTTCCGAGGAAGTCCTGTCCGTGATGCGGGCGCTGGATGATGATGGCATGACGCAGCTTGTGGTGACGCATGACATGCGTTTTGCGCGTGCGGCTTCGGATCGTGTTCTGTTTGTCGAAGGCGGTGAAATCGTCGAGAGCGGTGATCCGGACCTGATGTTTGCCAACCCCAGAGAGGGACGCACACGCCAGTTCCTGCGGACGCTTCTGTGATGAAGAAAATTCTTGCGCTTGTGCTGGCTCTTGCGGTCAGCCCCGTTTCTGTCGCGCTGGCCGACGCGCCTGCTGCCGCGTCGCAGGATCTGCTCTGGGCGTCGGACGGTGAGGCGAATGTGCCTTACGTTTTCCATGACCCGGCTCATGAATCGCGAATGACCGGCTTTGAATATGAACTGGCTGACGCGATTGCCGAGCGTCTGCACCGCAAGGCGAAGTTTGTTCAGAACGACTGGGACGGTCTGATCCCCGGTCTGTCGCGCGGGCTGTACGGCATGGTGCTGGACGGCATCGAAATGACGCCGGAACACAAGGCGGCCGTTCTGTTCTCGCGCCCGTATTATGTGACGAGCGAGCGGATCATCGTCCGGCATGATCAGACCGGGCTGGACACGATGGAGGCCCTCAAGGGTCATACCGTCGGGACGATCAAGGACACGACGGCAGAGCGGATGCTGCGGCGACAGGGCGGCTCGAACGTTCGGTCCTATGAAGAAGAGACGAATGCGTTCTCGGATCTGCGGAACGGACGGCTGGATGCGATCCTGCTCGATGCGCCGATCGCGCTGTATTACGGCAGTATCTCGCCAGATATGAAGCTCGTGGGTGAGCCGATCGGCAGCATGGAATACGGGATTGCGTTCTCGCCCGAAAACCGGGAGTTGCGCGATCAGGTGGATGCGGCGCTCGGCGAGATCATCAAGGACGGGACGCTGCATCGCATTCTGGCGCGCTGGAACCTGTGGACGCCGCTGATGGCGAACTACACGGGCGACAACAGCCAGCCGGATATCGCACCGACGGAGTGGAACCGTTATCAGGAGGCCATGGCGAACACGACCGGCAGCGGCTGGCGCGTTCTGATGCGGCGTTATGTCAGTTTCCTGCCGCTGATTGGGCAGGCGGCGCTGATGACGCTCGCGGTTTCGGCGCTGGCCATGGTTCTGGCCGTGGCACTTGGCCTTCTGCTCGCGCTGGCGCGGCATTATGGCGCGGCTCCGTTACGGTTTGTGGCGGGCATTTATGTCGAGGTCGTGCGCGGGACGCCGCTTCTGATTCAGGTGCTGTTCATTTTCTATGGACTGCCCGCCTTCGGGATCCGGTTATCGCCTTTCGTGGCGGGTGTGATTTCGCTGGGCCTGAACTATGCGGCCTATGAGGCGGAAAACTATCGCGCCGGGCTTCTGTCCGTGCCGCGTGGGCAGATGGAAGCTGCGATTGCGCTGAACATGACGCATTGGCAGGCGCTGCGGCTCGTGATTGTGCCACAGGCGTTCCGGACGGTTGTGCCGGTTATGACCAACGACTTCATTTCGCTGCTCAAGGACAGTTCGCTCGTCTCCGTCATCACGCTGACGGAGTTGAGCCAGACCTATGTGCGTCTGTCCTCGACCTATTACGATTATTTCGGGACGGGAATTATGGTCGGCATGGCGTATCTGCTGCTCGGACTGCCGTTCGTGCGGCTGGCGCGTATGGCCGAGCGGCGGCTGGGTCGCGGCTTCTCGGGAGCCGGGCACCACTAAAGTCGGGTGCCCGGGCTCGGTTCAGGACGGCTGGGGCGCGGATGGATCGTTGATGAGCGGGGGCACGAGCGTTGCCGTATTCAGCGTTCCGTCAAAGCCCTGACGCAGAACCCTTGACCAGCCGATCATCCACCGGTCCAGCGCGTCAATGAACTGGGAAGCCTCCGGGTTTTTGTGAACCGAGGCTTTGTTCCAGTATTGGGGCGGTGCCAGAAGCTGGCGCGATCCCCGTTCAATGGGCGCAACGAGTGTTTCGACCGTTTCGATGTGAGCGGTGCCTTTGCCTGCCGCTGCGGCATAATACCAGCCGACATTGATCATCAGACTCGGGACCGGAAAGCCGAGTGTGTGCATTCGGTTAAACGCGGCTGTGATGAATGGGTCACTGCTGACACTCTGGTTCTCGAGGACGGCGTTGCTGGTGTAGCTGCACTCCTGTGAGACGCCGGGTTTGTCTGAAATATGCGCGGCGTAGTCGCGGTCGTCATGGCAGGGGGTTTCGAGTTGTTCGGCCAGATCGGCCGGGACGGGCTGCTGCGTGGCGCGCACGACGATGACGCCCGAGACCACGCCGCGATCGGTCCGGGCCAGAACCTGCTGGGAGAGTTCGCCGTGTGCGCCGCTTCGGGCAGTCAGGATCGGGTGCCAGTCTCCGGCCGGAAGCGGGAGGATGCGTCCGGCAATGGTGAGGCTGCCGTGTTCGGTGATGCCCGGATCGGGAACGCCGATCTGGTCACCGAGGCCGGGCGCGCCATTGGACTGTGCCCCTTGCGCGTCCGGCTGTGAGGCGCCGGAAGCGGCATTATCCGGTATCGCGCCCGGCAGATGGCCTGGAAGCCACGGCATGGCTTTCTTGAGCGCCGGGGTGGGGTAGAAGGCCGCCATGCCAAGCGCGCCGACCGTTACGATTACGCTGGTGCGCCAGAGTGGCGCGCGCCGCCAGAGCCGTCCGAATGCCGTCATGAATCAGTGACTCACGCGACCAAGCTGGGCTTCGGAATCGTTGGCGATTTCCGTGACCACTGTCCCGTTGTCCTGTGTAACGAGGCGGACGCGTTTGGCACCCTGCTGACGCGCGACGATCAGGCTTTCGCTGACCATCTCCTCAATAGAGCGAACGAGATCGCGTGCACTGGCACCGGTGCCGAGATTCTTCTGCTTCATCATGACCTGGAACAGGACGCCCGCGTCGATCCCGCCGGTTTCCACATGCAGACCGTAGCCTTCGATCATGGCTTCGATTTCCAGCGCTGCGACGCGGGCGAGATCCAGACCGCTCAGGGCACGGAAAATGAAAATCCGGTCCAGACGGTTGAGAACTTCGGGCGCGAAGCCGGATTTGCGCAGGGCCTCGACCGATTCGGCACGCATTTTCTCAGGCTCGTTGGCGAGGCGATCAGAGATTTCGGTCAGGGCTTCGGTGGCGATGTTGGAGGTCAGCATGAAGATCGCGCGCGTGGTCGAGACCTGCTCGCCGGTGGAGGCCTCCGTGACGTGGCCATCATTCCATGCGGTCAGGAACTTCTTGAAGACGTCCGGATGGGCCTTCTCGATTTCGTCGAGCAGGACCACGGCGTCCGGATAGTCCTTGAGGCCGCCTGTCAGTTTGCCGAACGTGTCGGAGCCGACATAGCCCTTGGGCGATCCGAAAAGCTGTGTTGCGGCATGGGCGCTGGACATCTGCGTCATGTCGAAATGCAGCAGGGGGCGTTCCATTTGCTTGGCCATCTGCTTGGCGAGATAGGTCTTGCCGGTACCCGGAGGGCCGGCGAGCAGGAAAATCCCCACGGGCTTCCCACGGACCTGAAGGGCCAGACGGCGGCGCATCTGTTGGGCGATATCCTCGCAGACCTGATCCTGTCCGATGACGCGGGCGCGGAGGGACGCGGCCAGTTCGTCGGCGTCGAGAACGGTTTCGCGCTGTTCGCGGGCCATGAGTTCTTCAAGGGCTCCGCGGTTCGTCAGACGGCTGAGAACATCCATGATGAGACCTTTCCTGCGGCGCAGTCCGCGACGCGCCAGTTTTTCGGCTGATGTTTCATACGCCAGCCCCGTGACTGCCAGAAGGGCGCTGATGCCTGCCAGCGGAAGATAGAAACGCCGCCCCCATTCGATGGCGGCCCACAGTCCGTTCAGCGACAGGTGTAGCATGACCGCGACCTGAATCACCGCCAGAATAAGGAAGGCGGCCATCATCAGCGGCATGGCCCGGTTGAGCATGGGCACGAGAGACTTGAACACCGGGCAGTTCCTTACTGGACGATCACATTGAGCAGGACGCGCTGGTCCAGCGTCGTCAGGGCAGGCAGGGCTTCGGGGCCAAGGGCTGTGAGGGCGCCGACGATCAGGGCAGGCGCATGCGGGATACTGACCGGGGCGATGAGGATCTGTCCGGCTTCGACAATGGGGATGATGAGATGCTGGAACCTGCCGTTCAGGATCACGCGCTGTGTCAGGCCTGAGACCGTGACGTCAATGGTCTGACCGACGGCGCCTGAAGCATCCAGAACCGGCATTTCCACGAGACGCATCTTGCCGTCCTTCACGGCCGCGAGGATGCGGGCGCGGTCGGCCGGGCTGAAACCGCTCTTGGCCAGCGCGGCAGGGGCTTTTGCGGGCGGTAGCATCGAGAGCTGAACTGCGGCGGTCTGGGCGGCGGGGACGGCCGGGACGTTCTGGGATGGCGAAGCTATCGCGGGCGCGGGCGGTGTGGCTGTGTTGTGGGTGTAAAAAAAAGCGCCCGCCCCGACTGTCAGGGCCGCGATCAGGCCACCTCCACCCCACAGAGCCCGGCTCCGGGAAGCGGGATCGGCGGGCAGAGGCTGCGGGCGCGGTTCTGGACGGGGATCGGGCTGCACGGTCATTTCGAAACTATCTCACTCCTGACAGCGTCCGAAGACAAGGGCTTTCGAGGCATCGGAATGTAAACAAATCTTTCGACTCGCCGAATGGACAAGCTGTTCAGGAATAAAGGGATTTGCGTTCCTCTTGCGTCTTGAGGGGAGGTGACTTACATAAGGCACATTCCATTCATCTTCCGCTCATTTGGGGGGTGGCCCTGACGGGCCGCCTTTTTTTGTCTTGTCTCAGCAGCACGCCTCTTCCGACATCGAACTGCCTCACCTTACGGGGCTGGAAGCCCGTATCGCGGAACGGATCGCGCCGACTCTGGCCGATCTGGGCTACGAACTCGTGCGTCTTTCGGTGCTGGGGCGCGATACCCCGACGATCCAGATCATGGCGGATCGTGCGAATGGCTCTCTGATTTCGGTTGAAGACTGTGAGCAGATCAGTCACGCCGTCGGCGCCATTCTGGACGTTGACGATCCGATCCCCGGTGCATGGATGCTGGAAGTGTCGTCCTCCGGGATCGACCGTCCGCTGACGCGCGCCAAGGACTGGGAACGATTCGCAGGGCATCTCGCCAAGGCGGAACTGGACGTGCCGCTCAATGGCCGTCGCCGGTTCTCGGGGACTGTCATGGGTGCGCGGGATGGCAATGCCCTCATCCGTCTGGATGACGGAACCGAGGCGGTTCTGCCGCTGACGGATATCCGCAAGGCCCGTCTGGTCCTGACCGATGCGCTGATCGAGGCGAGCGCTGCTCTTGCAGGGCTCAATCCTGAAGGGGAAGATGGCGGCGAAGCGCGCCAGGCGCCCAAACTGAATCCGAAAAAGCCGGGAAAGAAGTGATGACCCGTCTCATGCTGGCTGGAGGTCCGATCTGATGGACACGTCTGTTACACGTCCCGAACTGCTGCTGGTTGCTGATGCAGTTTCCCGCGAGAAGAATATCGACCGCGAGGAAGTGCTCGAAGCGATGGAGCAGGCCATCCAGAAGGCTGGCCGTGCAAAGTACGGGCATGAAAAGGACATCCGCGCGACGATTGATCGCAAGAGCGGTGAGGTCCGTCTGAGCCGTTGGACCGAGGCGGTCGAGCAGGTCGAGAACGAAGACACGCAGATCCCGCTGCATATCGCCCGGAAGTTCCAGCCGGAAATCAAGGCTGGCGAGCATCTGGTCGATCCGCTGCCGCCGATTGATTTCGGGCGTATCGCCGCACAGACGGCCAAGCAGGTCATCGTACAGCGCGTGCGCGAATATGAGCGCAAGCGCCAGTATAATGAGTTCAAGGACCGCGTAGGCGAGATCGTCAACGGGACCGTCAAGCGGACCGAGTACGGCAATCTCATGGTGGAAATCGGTCATACCGAAGCCCTGCTTCGTCGTGACGAGTTGATCCCCCGCGAATCTTTCCGCAACTCTGATCGCATCCGCGCCTATATCTATGACGTGCGTGACGAGCCGCGTGGCCCGCAGATTTTCCTGTCCCGGACGCATCCGGCCTTCCTTGCCAAGCTGTTTGCGCAGGAAGTTCCGGAAATCTATGACGGGATCATCGAAATCAAGGCTGTGTCCCGTGATCCGGGGTCGCGCGCCAAGATGGCCGTGATTTCGCGCGATGCCGCGATTGATCCGGTGGGTGCCTGCGTGGGTATGCGTGGCTCCCGCGTTCAGGCCGTCGTGGCCGAACTACAGGGCGAAAAGATCGACATCATTCCCTGGAGCCCGCAGGCTGCGACGTTCGTCGTCAATGCTCTGGCCCCTGCTGAAGTCAGCAAGGTGGTGATGGATGAGGAAGCTGGCCGCGTTGAAGTCGTGGTGCCGGATGAGCAGCTTTCGCTGGCCATTGGTCGCCGTGGACAGAACGTGCGTCTGGCCAGTCAGCTGACCCGGTGGGACATCGACATTCTGACGGAGGCCGAGGAATCGGAGCGTCGTCAGGAAGAGTTCCGCAAGCGCTCCTCGCAGTTCGTCGAGGCGCTGGACGTCGATGACGTTATTGCAGGTCTGCTGGTGACGGAAGGCTTCCATTCCATCGAGGAACTGGCCTACACGGACCCGGGCGAGCTGAACGATATCGAAGGCTTTGACGAGAGCGTGGCTGAAGAGCTCATGCATCGTGCCAATGATTATCTGGCCAGCAAGGAGCAGGCTCTGGACGATCAGCGCAAGGCGCTGGGCGTTACGGATGACGTGGCCGAACTGGGCACCTTTACGAACCAGATGCTGGTGACGCTGGGTGAGAAGGGCGTGAAGACGCTCGACGATCTGGCGGATCTCGCAGGTGACGAACTGGTGGAGATCCTCGGTGACGAGGCTATCGACGAGGATGCCGCCAATGAGATCATCATGGCAGCCCGTGCGCATTGGTTCGATGGCGAAGAAGCCGACTCGGTAAAAACGGAAAACGATGACGGGGAGTCGACCGACGTCTGATCTTTCTGATACTGATAATGGTCCCGTTCGTGGTGCTTTAGGGCGTCGCGGCTCGGAGCGGCGATGCCTTGTAACGCGAGAGCAGAAGCCGCCCGAAAGCATGATCCGCTTCGTGGTCAGCCCCGATAACAGGGTTGTCCCCGACCTCGCCGGAAAACTTCCGGGCCGGGGAATGTGGTTGAGTGCCAGCCGGGATGTGTTAGATAGCGCCCGAACACGACAGGCTTTCGCCAGAGCGGCAAAGGCTCAGGTGTCCGTACCGGAAAACCTTGCCGATCTTGTTGGTGGGGCTCTGGTACAGCGGATGCTGGATGCAGTCAGTCTGGCTCGGAGAGCCGGTCAGACGGTCTGCGGGTTTCAGAAATGCCGGGAGTGGCTTACTTCCGGCAGGGTAGGGGTGGTGATCCGTTCGGAAAGTGCAAGTCCGGACGAATTTTCCAGACTGGTGTCGGGCCGGCGTTCTCTGCCGGTTGTGACAGTTCCCGATCGGGTCCTGGAATCGGCGTTCAGCCGGGACCGGGCGGTCTATGCGGTGATGGCGCCCGGTGCGCTGGCACAGCGCCTGATCGCCGAACATGAGAGATTTTCGGGAGTGGCAGGACGTCCGCTCCCAGACCCTGAAGGGGTCAGTAAGGAACAGGCGGAACTATGAGCGACGGCAACGAGCGCAACCAGGACGGAAACAACACCCCATCACAGGGCGGCGAACAGACCAGAAGCAGCCGCCTGTCGCTTCGCCCCGCTGGACGGCCGGAGGTCGGGCGTACTGTGGATGCTGGCTCCGTGCGTCAAAGCTTCAGTCATGGCCGCTCCAAGGTCGTGCAGGTTGAAGTGCGTAAACCCAAGCGCAATGCCACTGGCCCAGGTGCCGGTGCAGCGGCCCGTGGTGGTCGGCCGGGTGGTCGTGCCCTGACGGCAGCCGAACTGGCCGCCCGCCAGCGTGCCCTGGAAGGGCAGCGTCAGGCTGCGGCTGAAGAAGCGGCACGGCGTGAAGAAGAAAAGATCCAGATCATGTCTGCCGCCGAGGCTGCGCGTCGCGCCGCTGAGGAAGAGCGTCTGATTGCCGAGCAGAAAGCGGCGGAAATCGCCGCTCTGAAGGAAAGCGAACAGCAGGCCGCACGGGAACAGGCTGCTGCCGAAGCTGCTGCACGTGCAGCAGAACAGGCTGCTGCTGAAGCTGCCGCCCGTGAAGCCGAGGAAGCCGAGCGTTCGGCTCCGCTGGACCCCCGTACGCATTCGACCGGTGGTGTGCAGCTTGCCGCTCCGGTTCAGCGTCTGCGTCCGCTGGCCGAGCGCGCCATCATGCCGCCGCGTCCGGTTCAGCCGTCGCGTCCTGCACCCTCTGCTGCGCCTGCTGCCCGCAATAACGAGACACTTCATCTGCGTTCCGGCGCAGCCGCCGCTGGTGGTGACGACGAGCGTCGTCCTGCACCCCGTCGTACGGGGCCGGGGGCGCCTGCTGCACCGGCACGTCGTCCGTCGGCACCGTCCCGCAAGGCTGGTGGTAGCGACCGTCGCTCCGGGCGTATCGACGTTCGTGCTGCGATCGAAGGTGATGACGACAAGACGCGTTCGCTGGCTTCGGTCCGCCGTCAGCGCGATCGCGAGCGTCGTCAGGCCGAACTGGAGCGTCTGCGTTCCGATCAGGTCCGCGTCGTGCGTGATGTCATCGTGCCGGAAACCATCACGGTGGCCGAACTGGCCAACCGTATGGCGTCCCGTCAGGGTGAAGTCATCAAGGCACTCATGAAAATGGGCGTCATGGCGACGGCTGCGCAGAGCATCGATGGCGACACGGCGGAGCTGGTGGTTGAGGAATTCGGCCATCGCATCAAGCGTGTTTCCGAGAGCGACGTCGAAATCGGTATCGAAGGCGTGGAAGACAGCGCCGACGAGCTGCTGCCGCGTGCTCCGGTCGTAACGGTCATGGGTCATGTCGATCACGGCAAGACCTCCCTGCTTGACGCGCTCCGCACCACGGACGTGGCGGCAAGCGAAGCCGGTGGCATCACGCAGCATATCGGCGCGTATCAGATTACGGCTCCGTCGGGGAAGAAAATCACCTTCATCGATACGCCGGGTCATGAGGCCTTCACCTCCATGCGTGCCCGCGGTGCGTCTGTCACCGATATCGTGGTGCTGGTCGTGGCAGCCGATGATGGTGTGATGCCGCAGACGATCGAAGCCATCAAGCATGCCAAGGCGGCTAATGCTCCGATCATCGTGGCGATCAACAAGATCGACAAGCCGGGTGCCAATCCAAACCGTGTCCGTCAGGAACTGCTAAGCCACGAGATCGTGGTCGAGGAAATGGGCGGCGACACCCAGGACGTCGAGGTTTCGGCTCTCAAGCGGACCGGACTGGACAAGCTGGAAGAGTGCATTCTGCTTCAGTCCGAAATGCTGGATCTGCGTGCCAATCCGGACCGCGTTGCCGAAGGTGTGGTGATCGAAAGCCGTCTGGATCGTGGACGTGGCCCTGTGGCTTCCGTTCTCGTCCAGAAGGGCACGCTGCGTCGGGGTGACATTCTGGTGGCTGGCTCTGAATGGGGTCGTGTCCGCGCCGTGCTTGATGACCGTGGTCGTCAGCTCAAGGATGCTGGTCCGTCCATGCCGGTCGAGGTTCTTGGCTTGACGGGTGTGCCAGGTGCGGGTGAGCCGTTCGTCGTTGTCGAAAACGATGCCCGGGCCCGTGAGATCAGCGAGTTCCGTCAGCGGAAGATCAAGGACAAGGAGGCAGCCTCGCAGGTTGCAGCCCGTGGCACCCTCGATCAGATGCTAGCCCGGATTCAGGCTGGTGTGCAGAAGGAGGTTGCTCTCCTCGTCAAGGCAGACGTTCAGGGTTCTGCGGAAGCGATTTCCGCGACGGTGCAGAAGCTGGCTCATGAGGAAGTCGCGGTTCGCGTTCTGAACGCCAGTGTCGGTCAGATCACGGAAAGCGACATCCAGCTTGCCAAGGCTTCCGACGCCATCATCGTGGCGTTCAATGTCCGTGCCACCACGCAGGCCCGTGAACTGGCCCAGCGCGAGGGTGTGGATATCCGCTACTACTCGATCATCTATCAGGTGGCGGATGATGTGGAGCAGCTGGTCAAGGGCAAGGTTGCGCCGAAGCATCGCGAGAAGTTCCTGGGCTACGCCGAGATCCGTCAGGTCTTCAACATCACCAAGACCGGCAAGGTCGCGGGTTGCTACGTCACGGAGGGCCTCGTCAAGCGCGGCTGTGGCGTGCGTCTGCTGCGTGACAACGTGGTCATTCATGAGGGCGAGCTGAGCCAGCTCAAGCGCTTCAAGGATGACGTCAAGGAAGTGGCGCGCGGTTACGAGTGTGGTCTTTCGTTTGCGGGTTACAATGACCTGCGCGAAGGCGACGTCGTCGAGTGCTACGAAATGGAAGTGATCCCGGCTTGAGTTCGCGTTCGAAACATGACCTGAAGGGCCCGGCAGGTGTTGTTGCCCAGGGGCCCAGCACCCGGCAGCTCCGGGTGGCCGAAGAGGTCCGCCGTGTTCTGGCGGAGCTGTTCGCCCGGACGGAGTTCCGCGATCCGGAACTTCTGGATGTGCGCATCACGGTCACGGAAGTCCGCATCTCCCCGGATTTCAGACACGCCACGGCTTTCGTGACGCGTCTGGGGCGGAGCGATGTGGAGGTTCTGCTGCCTGCCCTGAAGCGGGTGGCACCGTTCCTGAGAACGGGGCTGTCCAAGGCCCTCAATCTCCGGACGGTTCCGGAAATCCACTTCCAGCCCGATACGGCGCTGGATAACGCCATGGAACTCGACGAGATCATGCGGTCTCCGGAAGTCCGGCGGGATCTGGAAAAAGATCCGGAATAATTTTTTAAAAACGCTCCTCCCGTCCGGTGAGGGGCGTTTTTTTGCATTCTGCCCCCTTGCTGGTTTATCAGCGGCCTTCACAAGCAAGGACGGGATGTATGGGCAGGAAACGTGGACGCGATATCGACGGGTGGCTGATTCTGGACAAGCCGCTGGGTCCGACCTCCACGGATATGGTCAATAAACTCCGTTGGGCGTTTGATGCGAAAAAAGCGGGGCATGGCGGGACGCTTGATCCGCTGGCATCCGGTGTGCTGCCGATTGCGTTCGGTAAGGCGACACGGACCATTCCCTACATTATGGATGCGACAAAACGTTATCGTTTCACGCTGACTTTCGGGGAAAGCCGGACGACGGACGACCTTGAAGGCGAGGTTCTGGCGACGTCGCCGAACCGGCCTACCGATGAGCAGATTCTTGCCGTTTTGCCTGCGCTGACAGGCAATGTCATGCAGGTGCCCCCCGTGTTTTCGGCACTTCGGGTCGGGGGAGAGCGGGCCTATGATATGGCGCGTGCGGGCCGTCCGCCCGAGCTTCCACCCCGTCCGGCGCGGATCGATTCGATAACGCTGGTGGAACGTCCGGATGCGGATACGGCCGTTTTTGACGTGCAGTCGGGCAAGGGCGTCTATATGCGCTCGCTGGCGCGGGACATTGCGCTGGCCTGTGGAACGGTCGGGCATATTTCCGTGCTGCGGCGGACGAAGTGCGGGCCATTCGATCTGAGCCACGCCCTGACGATCGATCAGATATCACTGGACAAATCGACTCAAACTGTGGACAACGCCGATGCTCTTCCGGCTCCTCTGCTGGATGCGGCGACCGCGCTGGTCGACATCCCGGCGCTGGCCGTCACCGATGCGGAGGGAAGGGTGCTTGTCTGGGGGCAGTCGATAGACCCTTCGGACCTCGTGCATCCTCTGCCGGCATCGTCACAGGGGGAAGACCATCTGTGGCGCGCGATGATCGGAGAGCACGTGCTGGGTCTGTGTCATGTCCGTCATGGGCGGCTCAGGGCAGCGCGGATGCTGGAAAACCACGAGTTTTTTGGAGAACACGATGTCGATTACCGCAGAACGCCGCACGGCACTGATTTCTGAGTACAAGCAGAGCGAGACGGATACGGGTTCGCCGGAAGTACAGGTTGCCATCCTGTCCGAGCGTATCGTCAACCTGACCGAGCACCTCAAGACCCACAAGAAGGACTTCCACTCCCGTCGTGGTCTTCTGATGATGGTCGGCCAGCGTCGTAGCCTGCTGGACTATCTGAAGCGCAAGGACCAGGCCCGTTACCAGAGCCTGATCGAGCGTCTCGGCCTGCGTCGCTGAGTTGATCTGTCCGGGAGCATGCTCCCGGACACCCCCGCCATCGCCTGTCCGGCGGTGCGGGTGCGCGACCGGCGTTTCAGGCCACATGGTGTCGTGCCGGGGACTTCCCGCCATCACCGCCATGCCGTCCGAAACGCTGCTCCGCCACCTGCCGGACACCCGGAGATGGTTTCACCCTTAATTTGGGAAAACATGCATGTTTGATTATTTCCGCAAGGAAATCGAATGGGCCGGACGCCCCCTGATCCTGGAGACCGGTAAGGTCGCTCGCCAGGCAGACGGCGCCGTCATGATCACTTATGGCGATACGGTTGTGCTCTGCACCGCCGTTGGCGCCAAGAGCGTCAAGCCGGGACAGGACTTCTTCCCGCTGACGGTCAACTATCAGGAAAAGGCTTACGCCGCCGGCAAGATCCCGGGTGGGTTCTTCAAGCGTGAAGGCCGTCCGTCCGAAGCCGAAGTCCTGAACGCCCGTCTGATCGATCGTCCGATCCGTCCGCTGTTCCCGGAAAACTTCCGCAACGAAGTCCAGATCACCGCAACGGTTCTGAGCTACGACAACGAGAACGATCCGGCTCTCGTGTCGTTGATTGGCTGCTCGGCTGCGCTGACGCTTTCCGGTATTCCGTTCTTTGGTCCGGTTGCCTGCGCCCGTATTGGCCGCATCGATGGCAAGCTGGTCGTGAACCCGGTTCATGACGAACTCAAGGACAGCACGCTCGACCTGATGGTCGCTGGTACGGCCGAAGGTGTGCTGATGGTCGAATCCGAAGCCAGCGAGCTTTCGGAAGAGACGATGCTTGAAGCCGTCACGCTGGGACACACGTCCTTCCAGCCGGTCATCGACGCCATCATCGCGCTGGCCGAGCACGCTGCGAAAGCTCCGTGGGATCTGCCGTCGCTGACGAAGGAAGAAATCGCCCTTCGCAAGCGCGTCGAGAAGGTCGGCAACAAGCTGATGGCGGACGCCTACAAAGAGCGTCAGAAGCAGGCTCGTTACAAGAAGGTTGCCGAAGCCAAGGACCGGATCAACGAGATCCTGACCGAGGAAGGTCTGGACGTCGAACTTGCCAAGCCGATGCTCAAGGAGCTTGAGGCGCAGGTCGTTCGTGGGTCCATCCTCAAGACCGGCATCCGCATTGATGGCCGTGACCTGAAGACGGTCCGCCCGATCCTTGCTGAAGTCGGCATCCTGCCGCGTGCTCATGGGTCGTCCCTGTTCACGCGTGGCGAGACGCAGGCCCTTGTGGTCGCAACGCTCGGCACGGGTCAGGACGAGCAGATCATCGACGCGCTGGAAGGGGAATACCGTTCCAACTTCATGCTGCACTACAACTTCCCGCCGTATTCGGTTGGCGAGTGTGGTCGCATGGGCTCCCCGGGCCGTCGTGAGATCGGTCACGGCAAGCTGGCATGGCGCGCGATTCATCCGCTGCTGCCGACCAAGGAAGCCTTCCCGTACACGATGCGCGTTGTCTCCGAGATCACGGAAAGCAACGGTTCGTCCTCCATGGCGACCGTCTGCGGCTCTTCGCTTGCGCTGATGGATGCGGGCGTTCCGCTGCCGCGTCCGGTGGCTGGCATTGCCATGGGCCTGATCAAGGAAGACCGGGGCTACGCCGTGCTGTCCGACATCCTGGGTGATGAAGATCACCTCGGCGACATGGACTTCAAGGTGGCTGGTACGGCTGACGGCGTGACCGCGCTGCAGATGGATATCAAGATCACGTCCATCACGCCTGAAATCATGAAGATTGCGCTGGAGCAGGCCCGTGAAGGCCGGATCCATATCCTTGGCGAAATGTCCAAAGCGCTGACGGAAGGCCGTTCGGATGTTTCGGGCAATGCTCCGAAGATCACGACGATTTCCGTGCCGAAGGAAAAGATCCGCGACGTGATCGGCTCCGGTGGCAAGGTGATCCGCGAGATCGTCGAATATTCGGGTGCGAAGGTCGATATCGGCGACGATGGCACCGTGACGATCGCCGCTGCGAACGACGAGCAGGCCCAGAAGGCCATCTCCCGGATCGAAGGCATTGTCGCTGAACCGGAAATCGGCCGCATCTATGACGGTAAGGTCGTCAAGACCGCCGATTTCGGTGCATTCGTGAACTTCCTTGGTCCGCGTGACGGTCTGGTTCATATTTCCGAACTGGCTGAAGGCCGCGTTGCGAAGACGTCCGACGTCGTCAAGCAGGGCGATGCCGTGAAGGTCAAGGTCATCGGGTTTGATGACCGCGGCAAGGTCAAGCTCTCCATGAGGGTTGTCGATCAGGCCACGGGTGCCGATATCACGGAGAGCGTGGGGGCCCGACCGGCCCGTCCGCCCCGTCGCGACGCCGAGTGAGTGTTGGGGCGGGGCTCACAAGGCCCCGCCCTTTTTTTTCTGAGTTTCGGAGACAGCCAGTCCCCATGAAATCTATTGATACCCTCCGTTTTGGTGGTCAGGACGTGCTGCCTCTGATCGAAGGGGGCAAAGGTGTCTCCGTCTCTACGGGCGTCTCGGCCGGACACTGGGCCGCTGCGGGCGGGATTGGGACCATTTCGGCTGTCAATGCGGACAGCTACGATCAGGACGGTCATCCGGTTCCGCAGGTCTATCATGGTCGCACGCGGCGTGAGCGTCAGCAGGAACTGATCCGTTACGCGATTGATGGCGGTATCGCGCAGGCGAAGATCGCTCACGAGATTTCGGGCGGCAGAGGCCGGATCAACGTCAACATCCTTTGGGAAATGGGTGGGGCCGAAGAGGTCATCATCGGGATTCTCGAAGGCGCTCCGGGGCTGGTGCATGGCGTGACCTGTGGCGCGGGCATGCCGTACCGTCTGTCTGACATCGCGGTCCGTTTCGGCATTCCCTATTATCCGATCGTCTCTTCGGGACGGGCGTTCAACGCTCTGTGGCGGCGTGCGTACAGCAAGGCGCCTGAACTGCTGGGCGGCGTTGTTTACGAAGATCCGTGGCGTGCGGGTGGCCATAACGGTCTGTCCAACACGGAAAATCCCTTTTCGCCGGAAGATCCGTATCCGCGCGTTCTCGAACTGCGCCGTGTCATGCGGAGTTATGGTCTGGGCGAGACGCCGATCATCATGGCCGGTGGTGTCTGGCATCTTGAGGACTGGCAGGACTGGATCGGCAATCCGGAGCTGGGGCCGATCGTGTTCCAGTTCGGAACCCGCCCGCTTCTGACGCAGGAAAGCCCGATCCCCGATGCCTGGAAGCGCCGTCTGCTGACGCTGAAGGAAGGGGATGTGTATCTCAACCGCTTCTCCCCGACCGGTTTCTATTCCTCGGCCGTCCGCAACAGCTTCCTGCAGGATCTGTGTGAGCGCTCCGAGCGTCAGGTGCCGTACAGTCAGGAAGCTGGCGACGGCTACGAGGCGTCCTATGGCGTTGGTGCCCGCAAACGCGAAGTGTTCGTCCCGGCCGCCGACCGTCCGCGAATTGCAGACTGGGAAGCTGCGGGCTTTACCGAGGCTCTGCGGACGCCGGACGATACGCTGGTGTTTGTGACGCCCGAAAGTGCGCGCGAAATTCTTGCCGACCAGACGGCCTGCATGGGATGTCTCTCGCAGTGCCGGTTCTCCAACTGGATGCAGCGTGAGCCGTATACCAACGGCCAGAAGGCGGATCCGCGCTCTTTCTGCATTCAGAAGACGCTCCAGACCATTTCCCATATTCCGCCCGGTGCGGATGAGGATAATGTGGTCGACCATAACCTTATGTTCGGCGGCACGAATGCGTGGCGTTTCGGAACTGACCCGTTCTACGCGAACGGCTTTGTCCCGACGGTCAGCCAGCTCGTGGAGCGTATTCTGACCGGTCGCTGATGGCCTCTGACCCGCCGCTTCCTCGCCAGACGCCTCCCGCCCGCGCCTCACAGGGGCGGGAGAGACCGCTTGATTTTCTGAAGCAGTTTCTGGCGCGTCATTCGGTTCCCGTCAGCCCGGAGCAGATTGCTCCGGCAGAAGGAACCCGGGCGGCGGTGGCGACGGTCGTAGCGCTGCTTCCCGCGATTTATGAACATCAGGCCGTTCTGGCCTGGGCTGGCTTTGCCGCCTTCTGGAGCTGCCTGATCGAGCCGGGCGGGACGGCGCGTGAGCAGTTTCGTATTCTTGGACTTTTTACGGCGTGCGGCACGATCCTTGGAGGCGTGACGTCGCTGATTGCGGTGTACCCACTTTGGGGTGTGCTGCCCTGGCTTGCGCTGACGGGGCTGATGGCGGGTCTGGCTAGGGCGCTGTCGCCGTCCATCGCGCTGCTTTGTGCGCTGCTGGGCTGTGTCATGCTGGCGGGCACCGGGTTTCCGGCGCATAGATTTCAGGACGCTCTCGTCGTTGCTCTTGCGTTTGGTGGCGGGGGACTCTGGGCGGCATTTCTGTGCCTTGTGGTCTGGCCGCAGCATCCTTACGCCCCTGCGCGACGGGCTGTTGGAGCCTGTTACCGGCTGCTGTCGGTCATGGCGGGCGAGATCGCAGCGGGGCGACTTCAGGAAACCGTACACCGGCAGAATGTGCGTACGGCCATCGAGCGGGCCCGGGGGCTGGCGCTCCAGATCGATGCCGGACATGCGAGTTACGGTATGCGCGGGCGGCTGATTGCCTCGCTGGCCGGGGCTGAGCGTCTGTTTACCGCCATGCTCGCCGTCGAGCATCTTGTCGAAACCCGTGGGCTGGATTTTGAGGCGCGGGGTACGCTGGCGGCTTTTTCCGCTCTGTGTCAGCACGCGAGCGACGCGGCGCTCGAACCTGCGCCTGATCTTGAACATCTGGCCGCTGAAGGGCTGGCGTTGGCGGGGAGTATTCCTGTCACGGCAGGGCCGGTTGGCGAACTTGTGGCGACCAGTGCGCGGACGCTGGGAACACTGGCCGAGGGGTTGGCGCAAAAGGCGCGGCTCCCGTTCGATGCTGAACTGCCACGTCATGCGGCGCGTCTGACGCCGACGATCTGGCAACATGCGCTGCGTCTCGTGGTGGGTCTGCTGGCAACCTATCTGACAAGTTGGTGGCTGGATCTGGATTATGGTTTCTGGGCGCTGGTCGCGGTGCTTCTGGTGATCCAGCCTTCCGGTCAGACAACGCTGGTGCGCGCGCTCGAACGCGTGCTGGGGACGCTGGGCGGGGGTGTGCTCGCACTTTTGCTGACGCCGTTTCTGCCGGGTTCTGCGCAGATGCTGGCGGCGGTGGCGCTCTTTGTGATCGGGGCGATCGCGATGCGTGCTGTCAATTATACCATGTTGGTCGTGTTCATCAGCGCGCAGTTTATCGTCGTGACGGAAATGCTCATGCCCTCTCAGGGCATTGCGTGGATGCGGGTGCTGGATAACACGCTCGGCAGTGTCATCGGACTGCTGTGTGCGTTCATGGTCTGCCCGCAGCGACGGGGGCAGGACATGGATGGCCTGTTGCAGGCGGCAGTGATCGGCAATCTGCGGTATGTTTCGGCTGTGTTGAAGCGGGAAAATCCTGTGACAACAGATCGTGTCCAGCGTCAGGCTGGGATCGATACCACACGGGCCGAGTTTGCCAGAGGCTCGCTTCCCGTTCTGGGCGGGGTTTCGGCAGTGGGAGAACGCGCGACGCAGGCTCATGCCCTGTTGCGGGCGCTGCGTCGTCTGAGCGGGGAGGCGACGTTGTTGCGGTTCGATATTTCGGCTGGATTATGTGAAGGTGATGCTCAGGCCGGGGAACACTGGAGTGCTACGGCTGCGGCTCTTGAGGCGGGCGCGCCCTTCGCAGACATTGCCCAGAAGATCGAAAATGGGGATGTCATGGCCGAGATCGCCGCTCTGGAGCGTGCGGGCCGCAAGACTGTCTGATCCCGGAGGCGGAGAACCGCCTCCGGTTTCCATGAGCAGATATGATGGGGTTCAGCGGCGCCCACCGGGTCCACGACCGCCCTGGCCACCCCCATGGTTGCCACCGCCCATTCCTCCGCCGCCCGGCCTTCCCGGTCCCTGACCGCCTCCGGGTCTTCCGCCACCAGGTACATGGCCAAACCCACCTCCCGGTCTGCCATCGGGCCTCCCCTGTCCACCGGGACCATGGCCGGGTCCTCCAGGCCGGGGACCGGGACGTACGCCGGGAGGCCGCCCCGGGCCGCGTCCGGGATAGGGGCCGACGTAATAGCCCGGTCCCCAGCCCCATCCTGGGCCCCATGTGCTGCCCCAGCCGCGATTATAAGTGCTGCTGTAATAGCCCCCGCCGCCATAATAGGTGCCGTATTGGCCGGGGCCGCCATATTCATAGTCACCGCAGCCTGACAAAAGTCCCAGAAGGCAGAGCGTACCGCCAAGGCGCAGGAAGGATTTTATTGTCCAACGGGTCATTTCGCATCTCCTGCCGCGCTGGGATCATGCCATTCCATGACGCCGAAAACGGCGCCGCTCGGGTCGGCGAGGACGGCGATCATGCTGTTCTGATGATCGGGATGGGGTTGCACGAGAACACGTCCTCCAAGCTGCACGGCTTTTTCGGCGGCACTCCCGACGCTGTCCACCTGGACGAAGCCGATCCAGCGCGCGCTCGCATCTGGCGGCAGGCGCGCCGGAAGGGGATTGACGGTCGCACGGGCGATGGACTGTGAGTCCAGAATATAGTGCTGGTGCGTGTCGGGCGGAGGTGCGTCTTCAACCTGATAGCCGAAGAGTTTCTGGTAGAATCCCGCGCTGGCTGCGGGAGCCGGGGTCAGGATTGTATGCCAGATCCAGTCGCCCTGAACCGTGTCGTCCGTATCGTTGCGGTCGCCTTGAGGGGCGTGCAAAGCGGCGAAAAGCGCGCCCTGCGGGTCGGCGATAATGGCCTGTTCGCCACGGCCCGGAACAACGGTCGGACGGTACAGGATTTTTCCGCCCCACTGGAGCGATTCCTTGGCCACCGCCGGGACGTCGAGTGCCGAAATGAATGGAAGCCAGAGCGGCTGGGGTGGATTAGCCGTGTCGGGGAGAGGACGCTCGACCAGCCCGGCTACGACATGGCCGTTGACCAGCGCCTCGGCATAATGGCCGCGCGAGACGGGGCGGTCCTGAAAATTCCAGCCCAGCAGTGCGCCATAAAAGGCTTTGGCTTTTGCCAGATCGGGCGTTGTGAGCTGTGTGTAGACGATTTTGCCGGGTAGGGTTTTTGAGAGCGCGGCTGGCGTTTCAGTGGTGTTGGCTGTCTGTGCAAGCGCATCGGGAGCGAAAGCTGTCAGACTGATACTGAGGGTGAGGGCTGCTGACAGCGTGACGGCGACCGTGCCTGTTCGGGAGAGGCGGGAAAAGGGCGGCAAAGGCGGCACTCCTTCTGTTCTGATCTGCACGGTGCGCCTTCGGGACGATCGGCAGGTCGGAGGGGAGCATCCTGTGGCTCCCCGTAATAAAGGCATGACGTTTAACGTCACATTCCGTTCCCGGAATGCAGCAAAAATGTGGCGCGGCCCTGAGGGGGCAGATCTTGGGGGATCAGATCAGGGCGAGTTCGGCCAGCTCCTTCCGAAGCTGTGGCGGGAGATCGGCAATGCCGTCATGACCAAGGCTGCTGCCCAGATCGGGGGGCGCGTCTTTGGGTTCCAGATAGCGCCAACCCTGAAACGGGCGCATCGGACGTGGCTGCACCGGGATGATCTCGTCTGACACGACGATCAGCGTGCCTGTGCTGCCGTCCGCGCGCTGGGCGCTTTCCAGACCGATGATGGGCTGGCGGCACAGGACCATGCCATCCATCACGCGATACAGGGAGCCGCCGTCCAGAACTTCCTCGGCCCGTTTGGGCATGGTGCGGGTCTGGACGGTGGCGTGGCCGTTGATGCGGTAATGGTTCAGCCGTTCGCGCAGGACTTCGATGCTCGGGCAGCCGACGGCCAGTTTGATGATGTTCAGCATAGATGTCGGGTGCCCTCTTTCAAACTCTCAGTGCGTGCCCATGGCGTTCTGGGACTGCGAGACGAAATCGTTGATGAAGCGCGTCTTGTCGATGGACTGCACGATCTTCACCTTCCGCAGACCCATGCCCTTCGGAGCGGTTGAATCCGGCCAGATATGGGCGTGACCGTAATCCATCCCGTGGTCGATATTGACGTTCATGATGGCCGTGACGGATTTCGTGATCAGTGTCGGATCAACGGCGATGGCGGAGGTCAGTTCATCCCAGAGCGGTAGCGGCGCCTGATACTTTTGCAGATAATCCGTGACGGCGTTGTGCTTTGCATTGATGCGGTTTGCGAGTTCGGGCGTCATCATGATGTCGTTCGAGACGTTGCCGACGCAGGTGATGGCGGGCCATGGCGCTGTCAGGGCGATCTGGGCGGCTTCGGGGTCCATGATCAGGTTGAAGTCGGATGCGAAATCGGCATTGCCGGTGACGGACATCATGCTGGCATCGAGCAGGCCGCCCATGAAGACGAGCTGTTTGGCGGTTTCGGCGAAAGTCGGGTCGATCCGGATGGCGAGGGCGAGGTTCGTCAGCGGACCTGCGGCGATGATCGTGACCTGATGTGGATGGGCGTGGACCTCGCGGATCAGGAACATGGCGGCTGGAAGCGCGTCGGCGGCGGTATGGGGCGTGCCTTCTGGCAGCTTGCCGACGGGAGGCTGTGTGGCCGGGACGTGTTCGATGGAGCCGAGGCCGCCCCATGCACCTTTCCAGGGAATGATGCCGAACTGCTGTTCGCGCAGTTTCGTCTCCGCGACGGTGTTGACCAGCGGCGTGGTGGCGCCATCGGCGACAGGGATCTGGGTCTGGCGAGCGATTTCCAGAAAGCGCAGGGCATGCGCCGTGCCTGCGTTTTCCCAGTCATCGCCGACGACCGACGTCAGGCCGAGCAGCGTCACGCCCGGGCGGTTGAGCAGGGGAATGATGGACTGGATGTTGGAGCCGCCCGGACCGAGGAAGTCGTTGTCGAGCACGACGTAATTCGGAGCAGGAGCGGCGTTCGCTGCGGCAAGCGGGGCGAGTATGGTGCAGGTAGCCAGAAGGGCAGAGAGAATGGATCGGCGCATGGTCTCTTCCAGATGGATTAAGACCGGATCATGCCCTCAAGTGACGAGGCGCGCCAGTATCGCTTCAAGACGAAGCCGTCCTTCGCCCGTCGCGCGCAGGATACCGTTGTTCCGCTCAAGGTAGTTTTCCTCAATGCACGCGTCGAGCAGAGCAGGGTCCACACAGTCCATGAGTGCACGGCCCGTGCGGGCGGCGAACTGGGCTTCATTGATGCCTTCGGACAGGCGCAGGCCCATCAACAGGGCTTCGCGGCCTTTTTCTTCCGGCGTGAGAAGGGTTTCTTCGGTACTGCCGGAGCCGGTCTTTTCAACCCGTTCGGCCCAGGGTTCGGGCGCGCGGTGACGGCGGGTGGCGTAAAGTTCGCCGTCCAGCGTCAGGCGCCCATGGGCGCCGGGGCCGATGCCGATATAGTCCGCATAGCGCCAGTAGGTCAGGTTATGGCGGCTCTCGGCGCCGGGGCGGGCGTAGTTTGAGACTTCATAAGGCAGCAGGCCGTGACGGGCGGCGATGTCGCCGGTCAGGTCATAGAGGCGTGCGGCGGTGTCTTCGTCGGGCAGAGTGAGTTCGCCGCGCCGGTGCATGGCTTCGAACTTCGTGCCCGGTTCGATGGTGAGCTGATACAGCGACAGGTGATCGGCCACGAGGTCGAGCGCTGTGGTGAGTTCGTCCGTCCAGTCGGCGTCGCTCTGGCCGGGGCGGGCGTAGATCAGGTCAAAGGAAATGCGCGGGAACAGGGTTCGGGCGGTTTCGAGCGCACGGATGGCCTGCGTGGCGGAGTGTTCGCGGCCGAGCTTGTGCAGCGCATCGTCCCGCAGGCTTTGAATGCCGAGCGAGACGCGGTTGACCCCGGCCTGGCGGAATGCCGCGAATTTTCCGGCCTCAACGCTGGTCGGGTTGGCTTCGAGCGTGATTTCCAGATCATCCTGTGCGTCAAAAAGGCGATGCGCGTCCTCGATCAGGGCTGCAACGGTCTCGGGGGCCATCAGCGACGGCGTGCCACCGCCGAAAAAGATCGAACGCAGGGGGCGTTTGACGCCATCGCGCGTCAGACGGGCGGCATCATGGGCCAGTTCACGGCGCAGGGCTGCGGCAAAGCGCTGCTGCGGGATCACGTCCCGAACATGGGAGTTGAAATCGCAGTAGGGGCACTTCGCCAGACAGAACGGCCAGTGGATGTAGAGGGATAGCGGCTCGGGTTGTGACACAGGCGTCAAATGGCAATCCGGACGCCGAATTCCACCACGCGGTCAGGCGGGATGCGCAGGAACTCGGTCGTGGAGGCCGCATTGCGCTGGAGCAGGAGGAAGATCCACATGCGCCAGAGCTGCATCTTCGGCACGCGGGAGCGGACGACGAGTTCATGGGACGTGAAATAGGAGGCCTGAATGGCGTCGAACGCCACGCCGAGCGCGTTCAGTTCCAGCAGGGCGCGGGGGAGATTGGGCATCTCCATGAAGCCGTAGCGGACGATGACGCGGTGAATGTTGGGCGCCAGTTCCTGAACGATGGCGCGGTGTCCGCGCTCGGCTTCCGGCTGGTCGAGGTTCTGGACCGTTACGAACAGGATGTGATCGTGCAGAACCTTGTTGTGCTTGAGGTTATGCAGCAGCGAGTTCGGCACGATATCGGGGTTGGCGGTCAGGAAGACGGCCAGACCGGGAACGCGGATCGTGCGGGACTGCGGCAGACGCGCGAGGAAAGAGCCCATCGGCATGGAATCCGCCTGCTGACGGGCGGCGATGAGGCTGCGTCCGCGCTTCCAGGTGGTCATGATGATGGTGCTGATAATGCCGATCGCGAGTGGGACCCAGCCGCCATCGGGGATCTTGAGCACGTTTGCGGAGAAGAAAATGCTGTCCACGATGAAGAAGAAGCCAAAGACGATCGCGACCGTGGCGGTCTTCCATTTGAAGACGCGGCGGAACACCACCATGGCCAGCACGCAGGTGCACAGGAATGTTCCCGTGACAGCGATGCCGTAAGCGGCGGCGAGGGCCGAGGACGTGCGGAACGACAACACCAGAACCAGCGCGCCGAAGGCCAGAATCCAGTTCAGCGACGGCAGATAGATCTGCGCTTCTTCCGACGCGTTGGTGTGCATGATGCGGGTGCGGGGCAGGTAGCCGAGCTGGATGAGCTGACGGCACAGCGAGAAGCTGCCCGAGATCCCAGCCTGCGAGGCGATCACGGTTGCGAAGGTCGCAAGGATCAGCATCGGGATCTGCGCCCAGTGCGGCACCAGAAGATAGAACGGGTTGGACAGGGCATGCGGATTATGAATCAGCAGGGCGGCCTGTCCGAAATAGTTCAGCGTCAGGGATGGCAGGACGAAAAACAGCCAGGCCTTGCGGATCGGGGCGCGTCCGAAATGGCCCATATCGGCATAAAGCGCTTCCGCACCCGTGACGGACAGGACGACCGAACCGAGTGCGATGAACGACAGGTAGCCGTGCATGATGATGAATTCGAGCGCGAAGGTCGGCGACAGGGCAAGCAGAATATGGGGGTAGAGCAAGATCCCCTTGACGCCAAGAATGGCGAGAACCGCAAACCAGGCCACCATGATCGGGCCGAACGCCTTGCCGATTTTGCCGGTTCCCAGCACCTGAACCGAAAACAGCCCGACCAGCACGATCATTGCCAGCGGGATG
This sequence comes from Gluconobacter sp. Dm-73, assembly GCF_018256215.1. NCBI lineage: Bacteria > Pseudomonadati > Pseudomonadota > Alphaproteobacteria > Acetobacterales > Acetobacteraceae > Gluconobacter > Gluconobacter sp. Dm-73. Next base: position 76,760 of record NZ_JAERLW010000001.1, read on the forward strand.
ATGATGTGGCTGGCCGACGGCACGGCGGTTTCGATGCCTTCCACGGCTGAAAGGACCGAAATGGCGGGGGTGATAATGCTGTCGCCGAAGAACAGGCAGGTTCCTGCAATGCCTACGAGGCCAAAAAGCCATCGGAAATGCTGCGATTTGCAGACGCGCTGGGCGAGGGACATGAGGGCGATAATGCCGCCTTCGCCATCATGATCGGCCCGCATGATGAGAATGACGTATTTGATGGTGACGATGAGCATCAGCGCCCAGAACGTCAGGCTCGCAAGCCCCATGATTTCCCAGGGCTGGGCAGGCATCTTGGGCGTACTGACAATGCTGACGGAGGATTGCAGCGCATAGAGCGGGCTTGTGCCGATATCGCCGTAAACCACGCCCAGAACCGTAAGCAGCGCGCCCATGCCGGCGGGGCGCTTGTGGCTGGAACCGTCATCTTCGCCGCCGATCTCGTGGGTATGGCCTTCCGAACGGGCCTGCTCGATCGTCTGGACGACGTCGCCGGAGTCGTTGGGAATCCCTACGCCATGAGGAGAGTTTGAGGCGCGGTCACCGTCATGTTCAGGCATTGCTGGTTCCATTTACGGGCGTCAGTAGAGTGCCGTCATCTCCTGTCGCAGCACTGGTCAAGCGCGCTCCACATCACGGCAACTCCCCCTCATGACAAGATTTCTGCGACGGACGCAAGCCGTGCGTCAGGATTGTGGCGCGGGACGGCTTCCGAAAATGGCGGTTCCCACCCGGACGAGCGTTGCGTTTTCGGCAATGGCGGTTTCAAAATCGGCAGACATCCCCATCGAGAGCACCGGCAGTCCGTGCCGTTCGGCTGTTCTGCGCAGGAAGTGGAAATGGGGTGCGGGGTCTTTATCCTCGGGGGGGATGCACATCAAACCCCGGATTTTGGGACCGAATTTTTCAAGAGAGGCTTCAATGAACGCATCGGCTTTTTCTCGGGGAATGCCGGATTTCTGCGGTTCGTCGCCCGTGTTGACCTGAACGAGAAGGTCGGGCAGGCGCCCGGCTTTCTGTGCGGCCTTTTCAATGGCGTCCGACAGGGACGGACGGTCGAGGCTCTCGATCACGTCCGCGATCTGGCAGGCTTCGAGGGCTTTGTTGGTCTGAAGGCCGCCGATGATGTGCAGACGCAGGTCCGGAAAATGGTCGCGAAGCTGCGGAAATTTGGAGGCGGCTTCCTGCACACGGTTTTCCCCGAACAGGCGCTGACCGGCTTTTAACGCGGCTTCGACACTCTCGATCGGGTGGAACTTGCTGACGGCCACGAGAGACACGTCCGCCTCTGCGCGCCCGGCTTTTTCGCAGGCCTGAGCGATACGATGACGGATGGCGGCGAGGTTTTGGGCAATAAGATCGGACATGTCGGGAGAAGACGCCATTGCGTCCGTGGCCGCAAGATGCGATTTCGGCAGGATGCGAGAGATCGATAGCCTGTCATGACCCAGCCCCCATCTAACAAGCCTCCCCGTAATCCGGCCTCCGGAACCCGGAATGCTGGACCACGTCGCCCGCAAGGGTCGTCACAGGGTGGCCGTACGCCGCAGCGTCGTCCTGCGCCGGACCCGACGCGCGACCTTGCCTTCGATATTGTCTGTGGGGTGGTCGAGCATCGCCGGATGCTGGAGACGACGCTGGATCGTGCCGGGCAGGGACTGGACCCGCGGGATCGGGCCTCGGCCCATCGTCTGGCGGCGACGACATTGCGTCATCTGGGCAGCATGACCGAACTGCTTCAGCCGCTATTGCGCCGCGAACCGCCCGAGCCGGTGCGTTGTGCGCTGCTGATGGGCGTGGCGCAGTTGCTGCATCTCGAAACGCCGCCCCATGCCGCGGTCGGGACGATCGTGGATCTGCTGCGCCGTCGCGGTCTGGCGCCGTTTGCGGGGCTGGCGAATGCTGTGCTTCGTCGCGTGGCGCGGGAAGGGCAGGAGCTTCTGGATGGTCTGGACGTGGACCGGCTGGATGTGCCGCCGTGGTTGTGGAGCGCGTGGGGCAAGCGGGCGCGAGCGATTTCGCGTGGCTTGCATCGTGAAGCGCCGCTGGATCTGACGCTGCGTCCGGGAGCCGTCGCGCCGGAAGGAGGCGAGGTGCTGCCGACAGGGTCCGTCCGTTATCCGGCCGGAACGCGCATCACAACGCTGGAAGGCTTCGAGGACGGCGCATTCTGGGCGCAGGATGTCGCGGCGACGATGCCAGTGAAGCTGATGGGCGATGTGTCGGGCAAGACCGTCGTGGATCTCTGCGCAGCGCCGGGCGGCAAGACGGCCCAGCTTGCAACGGCGGGCGCGCAGGTTGTGGCGGTCGAGCGTGAGGAAGCGCGGGCGCAGCGGCTGGAAGACAATATCGCGCGTCTGAAGCTGTCCGCGAAGACGGTTGTGGCCGATGCCGCAACATGGCGTCCGGACGCGCCGGTGGACATGGTTCTGCTGGATGCGCCGTGTTCCGCGACAGGCACCCTGCGACGTCATCCGGATGTGTTGTGGATCAAGCGCCCGCGCGACGTGACGGCGCTGGCGGAAGGTCAGGATGCGTTGATTGATGCCGCGCATGAAATGCTCAAGCCGGGTGGCGTGCTGCTTTATGCCGTCTGCTCGCTTCAGGATGAGGAAGGCCCGGAGCGGATCAAGGCGGCGATTGCGCGCGGTGGCTGGAGGTTCGATCCGTTTTCGGAAGCGGAACTGGCCGATATGGCCGTTGCCCGGACATGGGACGGGATGTTCCGCACCCATCCGGGCCTGTGGAGCGAACTTGGCGGCATGGACGGCTTCTTTGCCGCGCGCCTGATCAAGGTCTGAGGCCGGTCGGCATCGGGAGTACCCCCGATGCCGGATGCGCCGCCTTCAGGGGGCCGGGTTGGAGTGCACCTGATGGATGGCGTTGATCTTCTCTTCCAGCTCAGGCGTGATGACGACATCTGTCGCGCCGAGAATGGTACGGAGCTGATCGACGCTGGTGGCGCCGATGATGTTGGATGTCACGAACGGGCGTGAGGTGACGAACGCGATCGCGAGCTGGGTAGGGTCGATCCCCTCCTCACGAGCGAGGGCGTGATAGGCCGTGATGGCATCGTCAACGCCGGGCTTTTCGTAACGCTGGCCACGGTTGAACAGCGTGGTGCGGGCTCCGGCGGGGCGGGCGCCGTTCAGATATTTTCCGGTCAGGTAGCCCTGCGCGAGCGGGGAATACGCCAGCAGTCCGACCTTCTCGTGCAGCGCCATTTCGGCAAGGCCGATCTCGAAAGTCCGGTTGATCAGGTTATAGGCGTTCTGAATGGAGGCGACGCGCGGCAGGCCCGTGCGGGAGGCTTCCAGAAATTTTGAGACGCCCCATGCGGTCTCGTTGGAGAGACCAACATGGCGGATCTTGCCTTCGTTCACGAGATCGCCGAGCACGCCGAGCGTGTCTTCGAACGGAACGGCGGAGTCTTCCGGCAGGTCGCGGAAAGTCGTACCACCTTCGCCGAACAGGCCCACTTTCCGGTCGGGCCAGTGGAGCTGATAAAGGTCAATGTAATCGGTGCCGAGGCGGCGCAGGGAGCCTTCGAGCGCATAGCGGATCTGGCGCGGGGTGAGGCGTGCTTCCTCGCCATCGGGGCGGAACCACGGCATGGCCGTCCGTCCGACGACCTTGCTGGCGATGACGAGACGGTCACGGCCGCCGCGCGCTTTCAGCCAGCTTCCGATGATGGTTTCGGTTGAGCCCTGCGTCTCGGCGCGGGGCGGGATGGAATAAAGTTCGGCGGTGTCGATGAAATTGATGCCGTGGTCCAGCGCCATGTCGAGCTGGGCGTGGCCCTCGGTTTCGGTGTTCTGCTGACCGAAGGTCATGGTGCCGAGGCAGATTTCGCTGACGGCAATGCCGGTGCGGCCAAGTTCACGCTGTTTCATGGAAAAGACCTGATCAGAAAGATGGGGAAGCTCTTAGCATGGACAGAGCCGGGCCATTGATCAAGGCGGGGCTCTGTCCATGCTCTGTTTATGGGGCCAGCGTGACGATGACGCGCAAGCCCCCGCCGGTCCGGTTTTCAAGGCGGACATCGCCGCCCTGACCATGCAGAATGGTGCGGGCAATGGCCAGACCAAGGCCGGTTCCACCGGTTTCGCGGTTGCGGCTGCTTTCGATGCGAACGAAGGGTTCGAATACGCGGTCCAGCTCGTTTTCAGGCAGGCCCGGGCCATTGTCTTCGATCAGAATGCGGACCGCATTGCCTTTTTCGCCGGGGCGGGTGGCTGGAATGAGTGTGACATGGGCGTCCCCGCCATATTTCAGGGCATTGAGGATGAGGTTGTTCAGGGCGCGTTTCAGCGCGACCGAGCGCGCCTTGATGCGGACGGGCACGTTGGGCGGTTCATAAAACAGGTCGTCCGCCTTGTCCGGCAGGCTCTCGGCGGCTTCGTCCATGATGGTCTGGAGCAGGGCGCGCAGGTCCAGCGTGACGATGGGTTCGGCAGAGGCGCTGTCACGTCCGAAGGCCAGCGTGGCGGAAACCATGGCTTCCATCTCGTCCAGATCGGCCAGCACCTTGTTGCGGAGTGCGTCGTCGTCGATGAACTCGGCGCGCAGTTTCAGGCGCGTGATGGGCGTGCGGAGGTCATGGCCGATGGCGGTCAGCATGAGCGTGCGGTCGGTTACGAAACGGCGGATGCGCGTGGCCATCGTATTGAAGGCAATCGCGGCACGTCGGATTTCGGAAGGGCCGTTTTCAGGCAGGGCGGCGGTGTTGACGTCCCGCCCCAGCGCTTCAGCGGCGTTGGCAAGCGTCGTGACGGGCGCGATCAGACGGCGTGTGGCCCAGACGATCATCGCACTGCCGGCAATGGACATGACGAGGAACGCGATCAGAAAGGTCGGCGACCCGAACGGGTTGGGCAGAGGGGTGACGAACCGGACCACGACCCAGCAGTCCCGATCCGGCAGGAGGATCGAAGTGGAGTGCGTTCGCAGCTTCTGGCCGATCAGGACCTTGCGCGGATAAAGGGACGACGGCAGCAGCGCCCATCGCACGAAGGGCGGCATATCATGCCGGTGCAGGCTTCCCGGAAAGCGGGGGGTTCCTTCCATCGGGGGAGGCATATGGCCGTCCATCGGACCCGGCATGGGGCCACCCAAGGGCGTACCGGAAGGGCCGGGGGGCATGTGGAAATCCGGGCCGTTCATGCCGGGTTCGGGAAAACCCGGTGGACCCATATGTGGGGGCATGTCCGCACCCGGATGGGGCCCGTTCTCGTCCATCATGCCGGGCTGGGGGAAGCCATCGCGCGGATGATGCAGGAAAGGGGACGACACTCTCGGGGGGAGGGGAATTTCATGCCCCTCGATCAACGGGTCCGGCTCTTTGAGAAGCAGGACCGTGACGTTGGAGGGGACGCGCAGGTCTTCGATCGCGTCGCGACGGTCGGCCGGGCTGGCTTCCGCGACCGTGCGGTAGATCGAAAAGACCTGCACCTGCTCCTCATGGACCTGACTGCGTTCTTCCAGATCGAAGCGGTCCAGCGCGTGGATGGCCAGTCCTGCGGCTTCCACGATGGCAAGCCCCACAATCAGCAGCAGGCTGGTGCGGGTGACGAGAGATCGTGGAAGGATATGCATTCCGGTCAGAGACGCTCGACTTCTGCCGCGAGGACATAGCCCCCGCCGCGCACCGTCTTGATGACCTGCGCGTTGCGGCCGTCGTCTTCGAGCTTGCGACGCAGGCGGCTGACCGCGACGTCGATGGCGCGGTCGAACGGTCCGGCCTGACGGCCCCGAAGCAGTTCCAGAAGCATGTCGCGTGTCAGCACGCGGTTGGCCCGTTCGAGGAGCGCCATCAGCAGGTCATACTCGCCACCGGTGAGGGAAACTTCCGCACCCTCCGGGTTCAGCAGCCGACGGCGCACGGGATCGAGGCACCAGCCCGCGAAGTGGATCTTGCGGGTATCGGCAACCTGTCGCTTGTCCTCGACGTCGATCGTCCGGCGCAGCACCGCGCGGATGCGGGCGAGCAGTTCGCGCGGGTTGAAAGGCTTGGCGACGTAATCGTCCGCACCGAATTCGAGGCCGATGATCCGGTCGGTTTCATCGCTCATGGCGGTAAGCATGATGATGGGGACGTTGTCCTGCGAGCGCAGCCAGCGCGCAACTTCAAGACCGCTCTCGCCGGGCAGCATCAGATCCAGCACCACGAGCTGGTAATGACCGTTCGCCCAGGCCTTGCGGGCTTCGCGGGCGTCACGGGCAGCCGTCACGCGGAAATGATTGCGTTCGAGGAACTGGCTCAGCAGTTCGCGGATTTCGCGGTCATCATCCACGACCAGAAGATGGGGCAGTGTTTCCGTGCTCATGACCAGAGGCCTTTCAGGAATGCTGTGACCGCGTTCGGACTGCGTGTGCCGCCCCCGAAAAGGGACGGCACTGCGGCGAGGTCAGGCCAGCCAGGGCGGGACAGGCAGGTTTTTCGCACGCAGGAACTCCGGGTTGAACAGCTTGGACTGATATCGGGCACCACCGTCGCACAGAATTGTAACAATCGTATGTCCGGGTCCAAGACGGCGTGCGGTGCGGATTGCCGCAGCGACATTGATGCCGGACGAGCCGCCGACCGAGAGACCTTCGTTCGAGGTCAGGGAGAAAATCTGCTCCAGCGCCTCGGCATCGGGAATACGTTCGGCATCATCAGGTGCCGAGCCTTCCAGATTGGCGGTCACGCGGCCTTGACCGATTCCTTCGGTAATCGAACCCCCGGTAATGGAGAGGTCGTTGGATTTTACCCAGCCATAAAGCGCGGAACCTTCCGGATCTGCGAGAACCACGCGCGGTGCGGTCTTTCCGGCTGCTGCGGCCTGATCGCGCAGGCCCAGCGCGATTCCGGCCAGCGTTCCGCCGGTGCCGCAGGCGCAGGTGAAGGCGTCGATTTTTCCGCCCGTCTGCTCCCAGATCTCGCGGGCCGTGGTGGCGCGGTGGCCTTCGCGGTTGGCGGTGTTGTCAAACTGGTTGGCCCAGAAGCCGCCGATTTCTTCGGCGAGACGGCGCGAGACATGAACGTAATTGCCCGGATCACGATAGGGCTTGGCGGGAACAAGACGCAGATCCGCGCCGATCATGCGCAGAAAGTCCAGCTTCTCGCGGCTCTGTGTTTCCGGCACGACGATCACGGCCTTGCAGCCTACCGCATGGGCGACCAGCGTCAGGCCGATTCCCGTATTGCCCGCCGTTCCCTCAACGACCGTGCCGCCGGGTTTCAGGGCGCCGCTTTTCAGGGCATCATTGATGATTGCAAGAGCCGCGCGGTCCTTCACGGAGCCGCCGGGGTTCATGAACTCGGCTTTGCCGTAGATATTGCAGCCGGTTTCCTCGGACGCGCGTTCAAGGCGGATGAGGGGCGTGCCCCCGATCGCGGCGGTCATACTCGGGGAGACGGTCTGCCATCCGATCGTGGCAGCCTGGCGGTTCGGAGAGAGGTCGGTCATACGGTAACTCCTGTGCTGGCCCGTGCTGGGTGAATTATAGAACGCGTTTTGGAAGGATGAGAAAGAGCATGAAGGTTCTGACAGCAAGGCAGGCGTGGGACATGCTTGAAAAAAAGCATGGAACGGGCTCTGAGAATGACGCGCAGCCTGTTCTGGTGGATGTGCGCACCCCGCCGGAATGGATGCATGTGGGATTGCCCGACGCGGATGCGATGACCGCGCCGCTTCTGTGCGTGACCTGGCAGCCGGACCTTCAGCGCGAGTTCCTTGACGCCCTGCTCGACGCTGTTCCCGACCAGCAGACGCCGCTGCTGTTCCTGTGCCGGTCGGGCGTGCGGTCACATCATGCTGCACTTCTGGCGGAAAACGCCGGTTATGCGGATGTCAGCAATATCGTGGACGGATTCGAAGACCAGCACGGCCCCGGCAAGGGCTGGCGTTCCAGCGGCCTGCCGTCGGCTTACATGCCGCTGTCGGGTTCCTGATCCGCGTCGTAATGCACTTCTAGCACGGCGCACCAGGGATAGCGGCTGTCGTAGCTGTGCCCTGAACTGTCGGCGATCATGCCGTTGGCATCCGTGGGAACATGGGTGAGGGCCACGGCATCATCCACGTTGCCGCCGACAATGCTCAGCTCGTGTCCGAAAGGCTGGGCATTCTGGTTGGTGGCGGAGACGATGCCGCAATGGGCTGGAAAGCCGTAGCTGGTCGGCAGCATGGAGAAAGTGACGGTCTTGCTCTTGCCGCGCCCGACACAGATCAGATCGCCGAGCTTGGGGGCATAGGTTCCGGGATCGTGGGCAGTCACGCCGCTGGACTGCCCGCTGGCGGCGGCGTTGATATAGGTCGAATGATTAGGGGAATACGGGAAACGTCCATTGGCGCCCGCAATACGCATCACATACGAGATGAATGCGGCAGACCAGGCATAATGGCCGTCATGCGCGATCTCGAAGCGGGTGCCCTGGGAATCCGTCTTGCCCGTCCAGCCGACTTCCGTCTCATACGGGTCCTGTCCGATCCACCAGTACTCGCCGATCCGCTGCCAAAGGCCCGGAAGGCGTTCGGGCTTCAGCGCCGCGTCCGTGGGTTCGGGGCGGTCTTCGGGGTTGTCGTCCGAGACGGGGGAGCCGAACATCCGCCATTCGCGCAGGGCGATGGCCGCAACGTCCTGCCGGTTGAACGGTTCGAAGTTGCGGGTGGCAAAGTCCGGAACATGGACGTCGTAACCTACCGGACCAGTAGTTCCGTTCGCATACTGGGCGTTCGGCGTGCGGGCCGGATACGGGCTGACACTCTGCTGGCTGGAACATGCAGCCAGTGCGAGCAGGGTGGCCGTAGCGGCTGCTCGCCTGAAAAGATGCGAATCTGGCACTGTTATCCTCATGTACCCGTCATGACCTCAACTTGAACGGCATGTGACACAGAGCGTCAAGGATGGGGGCTGACTGAGGGAGGGGCCACGGCCTGCCATGCCTTTATTTTTATGCAGGTTTTCTGAATGGCAGGCAGTCCTACGGGAGGAAACCAGAAGCCCAGCAGAGCCGTGGATATTCCAGCACAGAATATTGTCTGCATCAGTGACATGGGTCTTGTTCTGAACAGGAATGTCAGCGTGACGATACAGACAATCGGCAGGAGGCCGAGATAGACCAGCATACAGCGGGTGAAGAGGGGCTCGCTTGCCGGGTTGTCCATGGCCATGCCGAACCCGATGCAGAGTGCGGGCAGAAAGACGCTCGCGGCTAGCCCCAGAACAGCGTTTCCCGCAAGGAACGCCCGAATGATCCGAAACCATAGCGGAGCGTAACCCTTGCAGGGTGACGCAGACGTCACGGAGTATCGGGAAACAGTGACCGCAGTCCGGCTTCGCTGGCGTCACAGCGGCCGCGCTCCGTGATAAGGCCCGTTACGAGGCGAGCTGGCGTGACGTCGAAGGCCGGGTTTGCGGCCGGGCTACCGAGAGGCGCGATGCGGACGCGGCTGGCGTCTCCTTGGCTGTCGAGGCCTGTCATGAACAGCACTTCGTCGGCGCTGCGCTCTTCAATCGGGATTTCCTTCACGCCGTCACGCACGCGCCAGTCGATCGTCGAGGACGGCAGCGCCACCCAGAACGGGACGTTGTTGTCATGTGCGGCAAGGGCTTTGAGATAGGTGCCGATCTTGTTGGCCACGTCGCCCTGTGCTGTCACGCGGTCCGTGCCAACGATCACCATGTCCACACGTCCGGCCTGCATGTAATGGCCGCCCGCATTGTCCGCGATGACGGTGTGCGGCACGCCGTGACTGCCGAGTTCCCATGCCGTCAGCAGGCTGCCCTGATTGCGGGGGCGCGTCTCATCCACCCAGACATGAACCGGAATGCCTTCGTCATGCGCCATATAAATCGGGGCGAGTGCCGTTCCCCAGTCGACGGTGGCGATCCATCCGGCATTGCAATGCGTCAGAAGATTGACCTGTCCCTGACGGCCCTTGCGCTCCCAGATTTCGCGGATCAGTTCCAGACCGTGACGGCCGATGGATTCATTGACCTGTACGTCTTCGTCGCAGATGGCGTCGGCTTCGGCATAGCCCGCGGTGACACGCCCAGCTTCCGGAACAGCCTTGAGGTGTTTGACCATGCGCTCGATGGCCCAGCGCAGGTTGATGGCGGTCGGGCGCGTGGCGACGAGAAAGGCTGCGGCCTTGTCCAGAGCATCGTCAGACGCGTCGTCCTGAAGGGCGAACACCAGACCATAGGCGGCGACGGCCCCGATCAGCGGGGCGCCGCGCACCTGCATGGACGTAATGGCCTCGGCCACGCCGCCGACGTCCCGGAGTTCCAGAAGCTCCACAGCCCAAGGGAAGCGGGTCTGGTCGAAAATCCGGATGCTGCTGGCATCGTCGGACGGGCGCCAGAGGCTGCGATAGGAAATGCCGTTGATTTTCAAGGGAACGCTCCTCGGAAGGCCGGAAAGACGGGGCTGCAACGGGAGCGCGAACGACCCCATGCTGACTGAACTGCTGGGTTCTGCATGTGCGTGATCTGCGGGCCTGACTCAAGCCCCTGTGCATGAAACTTTCATGCACAGGGGCAAAGACGTTTACAAGCGCAGGATTTTCAACGCTGGACGGTGTCGAGGATGACTTTTGCGCCGGTGGTCCACGGAACGGGTTTGAACTCGCTCCGCACTTTCTGGGTCCATGCGGCCAGATCTTCTGGATCGTCGATGACCTGACGGATCAGGGCATAGGCTTCACGGAGATTGCGCGGGTTGAAGTAGCGTCCGAGCGGTCCGCCAGCCTCGGGGATGGATGTCGTGTTGGAGGCGATACAGGGACGCCCCATGGCCAGACCTTCCGTCACCGGAAGGCCCCAGCCCTCGAAGAAGGACGGGAAGACCGAGAAGCTGCAATCGGAATAAAGGCGTCGCAGTTCGGCATCGGACGGATTCTGGATGAAGCGGATCTTGCCATCCAGCCATTTCGTATTCTCAAGCTGCTGCATGAGATCGGAAACGAGCCAGCCCGGACGCCCCGCGAACACCAGTGTCGGAACCTGATCGACCGGCATGTCTTCCAGCATCTGCCGCCAGATCCGGAAGAGGAGCATGTGGTTCTTGCGTGCCTCGATCGTGGAGACGAACAGGACATAGGGCTCGCTTACCAGACGTTCGGTTGGCATGACGGTTTCCGCCAGTCCGAACTCCGTTCCCATCGGAACATGCTGGACCGTGATTCCCGTTCCGATGCCTTCTTCCGCAAGATAGGACTGGACGTCCTGTGCTGTGGCGCGGCTGTTGGCGAAGATGATGTCCGCTAGCGGTAACACGGCATGATGCCAGGCCCGGAACGTCGTAATCACGCCGATATGGCACCATTCCGGGCAGCGGATGGGAGCCAGATCATGCATCAGGAGTCCGAAGGACACCCGCAGTTCATCACGCAGCCATCGGACTGTCTGGACATAATTCTCGTGATGCCATGGTGAGCCTAGCGTCAGGAAAACGTCCCCAGCCTCGACAGCTTCCGCCAAGGGCGTTCCTTCGGCGTGCTGCGCGGCGTCGGTGCTTGACTGCTGACGTCGGCGGCGCAGAACCGCCTTGCCTTCGTTGACTGCCAGTCGTCCCAGCCCGGCCCACAGGCTCGCCAGTCCGCCCAGAACTTGTCCTTCCGTTTGCAGGATGCCGGTTAATGCCTGACGGTGTGTTTCGTTCTCGGCGAACTGCATGGCGGAAAACAGCGGTGCCGAGGCTTTTGCGGCTTTGGCGCCGCTGTCTTTCATGACCTGCCGCAGCAGCGTGTCGACTACCGACCAATCGATGGTGCGGAAATCGCGCGGATCGTGTTTGTTCGCCCCGCGGCGTACAAACTGGACGTTGTGGCCGTGTAGGGTCCGCAGGCCTGCGCAGAGCTCGAACACCACACGCTGAATGCCGCTCGGACGGCCATGATGCACGAGGTGGAACAGCAGGTCGTCGACGTCGATCCAAAGGGTCATGACGCTCTCCCGTCCACATATGCGGCGTGACAGGCGTCCAGAATGGCGTCAGCAGTATGCTCCCACGGGGTGGGTTTAAACTGCGTCCGGACCTGCTCCTGCCATTTCGTCAGGCCTTCGCGGTCTTCGATCGTTTCACGGACGACGCGATACGCATCGTCGGTATTTTCCGGATCGAAATAGCGCGACAGCGGGCCGCCGGCTTCGGGGACGGAAGTCGCATTCGAGGCCACGCAGGGACGGCCATGGATCAGGCTTTCCGTCACCGGCAGGCCCCAGCCTTCAAACAGGGACGGGAAAAGCGTGAACATGCAGCCGTCATACAGATGCGCCAGTTCGTCATCCGACGGGTCGCGCAGAAGACGGATCTTGCCACGCAGCCAGTCGGTATTTTCAAGCTGCTGCATGAGATCGGAGACGAGCCAGCCGACCCGTCCTGCGAAAACAAGCGTCGGCACCTGTTCGGGAGGCAGATCAGCAACCAGACGACGCCAGACGCGGAATGCCAGCATATGGTTCTTGCGCGCTTCGATGGTGGAGACGAACAGAACATAGCTTTCTGGCGCAGGCAATCCTTTGGGACGTTCGCCTGTAACTTTGCGGGGAGGGCCGAAGCCGCTGCCAATCGGCACGGTCTGCACGGGGGCCAGCAGCTTCAGGCGATGTTTGCGGGTATAGTCATCAATGGTTTTCGCCGTAGCGTGGCTGATGGCTAGAAGGCGTCCGCACTGCGGGAGGGTCGTATCCAGCCAGTGCCGGAAATCCCGGATCAGGGACAGCGCACACCATTCCGGCCGGATGGCGGGAATGAGATCGGACAGTAGGAGGACAGGCTGGATGCCATACGCTTTGCGCATTCTGGCCAAACGGTCGCCGAAGCCGGGCTCCGACCATGCTGCACCGAGGATCAGGAAAATATCGCCAGGCTTTGGCTGATTGGCTGTGTCGGTCGTAATTGACGACTGCATCACAGCCGGTGTTCGGGCGTTTCCCGTTTCCGAACGGCGCGTCATCTGTTTTTGCACGAAACGGCGTAAAAGGCGCAGGGCGCGCAACTGGTTTACGGCCATCGTCAGCAGAGGGCGCGCCAGTTCCGGCGGCAGGCTCTCGATGCGTCTGATGACGGTGTGGCGCAGATTTCTTACGAAAGCACGGGGCGTTTTGCGCGACTGGGGCGCCGGGCGACTGTCATGTGCGACTTTTTCATCGGCACGCACGACGAAAAGATTTTCCAGATCGTCAAAAGACACCGTGGAAACAAGCTGTGTTTCGTTCTGTCCGCGTCGGATCAGGGCAATATTGCCCATACCGGGTTTGGTTGCGGCCTGCTTGCGGATGACATGCAGGATTTCATAGACAAGTCGCTGAATTCCGCTGGGGCGCGAATTGTTTTCGAAATACTGGAAAATGTCTTCGACGTCGATCCAGATGGTATAATCTGCTTGCATATGTCCGGACTAGCTTTGTGGCGGCCGACAGGGATGCCGGTCTGTCAAACGATATTAGTGTTAAAGTTTAGGTAAGCCCCGCCGGATGGGCAAGGGGAGCGGGGAAAAGGCAGAGCCTTCGCCTCGCAGGATTGATTGGGTCAGGGGAGTTCTGTTGTGAACAGCGTTACGGTTCGTCAATGCGTCATTCTGCTGGAAGATCCTGTATCACACGCCTTGCCTCTGTCGCTTTTGCCCCGTGGAGATAGGCCGTTTCTCGCTTGGCTTATGCGGGAAATGCAGCGTTTTGGTGTCAACGAGTTCATAATTCTGACTGCACAAGGCTCGCAGGACGTTTTGACTGCTATTGAAAGTCTTGGTTCTTTCCTCCCCAGCCCCGCCAAAATCGTCATAAGCGTTGCACCGCCCGGGCTGGGGAGTGGGGGGGCGCTTCGTCATGCCCGACCGCATCTGCGGGAAAAATTCCTCATATGTCCTGCAAACACATTGTTTTCCTGCAATCTGGCGCGTTTGCTGACACACGCACGGAATGGGCACTGGATGCTGTTGCGCCCGGTCACTTTGCCGGAGCAGCAGACAGAAGTCTTTTTGCGTGCAAACGGGCTTGTGTCGTTTCACCAGAACCGTGACGACTTGGAAAAGCCAGTTTTAGTGAGGACCGGCCTCTGTCTTTTTGATGTCTCGATCTGTGAAATTCTGACGGAAACCTGCTCTTTGGAGCAAGACGTGCTTCCAAAGTTGGCGGAAAATGGAACGCTCCGGGGGCTCTCGCTGACAGGGGATTTTTACGATTGTGCGAATGACAGCAGGTTGGAAAAGACGCTGCAGGAGATGTCGCTGAATTTGCGCCGTCCGGCCGTTTTTCTGGATCGTGACGGCGTCATTAACCGGGACTTTGGATGGGTCGGAACGCGCGAACGGTTCGAATGGGAGCCCGGTGTCCGCGAGGCCATCGCCCGAATGACCGAAAGTGGCCATCACGTTTTTATCGTGACCAACCAGTCCGGGATTGCACGGGGGTTCTATTCCGAAGCCGACCTTATGGCTCTTATGGACTGGGTTATCGACAGCATCCGCGAGCATGGCGGGACTGTGGATGACTGGCGGTACTGCCCCATGCACCCAGAGGCCGAAGTCGAATGTTATCGAGGGCATAGCGTGGACCGTAAACCGGCGCCCGGTATGATCCTTGATCTGTTGCAACGATGGGAACTGGATCCTGCGCGTTGCGTCCTGTTTGGAGACCAGCCGACCGACATGCAGGCTGCATATGCGGCAGGCCTTCGAGGGATCATGGTGGGACCTGACAAACTGTCCGATCTGTTTCCAGAAATGGACAAGTCATTGTGTGAGAATGAGTTTCCGGAAAGTCCTCGACAGTCTGTAAGGTGACAGTTACAATTCGTATCAAATAGTCTGATTGGAAAGATGATGGCATCTTACAGGAACACGCAGGCCTCCCCGTCTCGTATTTCCTCGAAGGCGCAGCAGTCCGGATGCCGTGACCCTGAGGAGAGGGTTTGCCTGAGCGCGGTGGAAAAATATCGGCTGTTGCGTGAGGCCCGTCGTGTTGTCAGGAGAGAGCGTCTGGCTGACGAACGTAAATCCGGAACGTGTCAGGATAGGTGATCTCTGGAGATTCTGGCATTTTTCTGAGGTATGACGGTCGTATCGGTCATCCCCGGACAGGCTGACAGATCTGCGAGAGGAGCAGGGCGGCCCATCAGGAAGCCCTGTGCCGTCGTGCAGGATGTATGACGCAGCATGTCGAGTTGGGCGGCGGTTTCTACACCCTCGGCGATAACTTCCATCGACATGGCATGTCCCAGCGTCATGATGGCGCTGACGATGCTCTGGGCCTGTGGATCGTTCAACATGTCTCGGATGAAGGAACGATCGATCTTGATCCGGTCAAAGGGAAAGCTGCGCAGATAATTGAGACTTGAAAATCCGATACCAAAATCGTCCATGATAATCTTGACGCCCAGAGCGCGGATTTTACCCATGGTTTCCAGATTGCGCTGTACAGCGTCCAGAAATATGCTTTCCGTCAGTTCGAGTTCGAGCCTTTCCGCAGCGAGACCCGTCTGAAAAAGCGTCTGGATGACGGCTGCATACATGTCGTCATGTGCGAACTGGACTGCGGAAATATTGACAGCGATCCTGATATGCTCCGGCAGCCTGCTCGCCTGGGCACAGGCTTCGAGCAGTACCCAGCGGCCAATCGGGACAATGAGGTTGCAGTCTTCCGCAACCGGGATGAATTCGTTCGGGGCAATCACACCCCTGACCGGGTGTTGCCAGCGAAGCAGGGCTTCGACGCATTCCACTCTGTTTGTTTTAAGGCAGATCAGAGGCTGGAATTCGAGAAAAAACTCGTTTGATTCGAGAGCCCGTTGCAGGTCATGTTCCATTTCGCAGCGATGCTGGACATCTGCCTGCATGACAGGATTGAAGCTGATCCAGTCTGGCGACTGAAGACGACGGGCTTCGTTCAGGGCAAGTTCGGCATAATGGCAGGCCGTCTCGAAGCGATATGTATCAAATGGGATCAGGCAGCAGCCGATACTGGCTGTGACGTGGATTCTGTGTCCATCCACGGGCAGCGTGGTGTGAAAGATATCCCGTGTAATCTGTGCCCAGTGTGTGGCCTCAGTGGGCTGTTCGTATGGGAAAGGACAGAAAATCCCGAACTCGTCGCTGCCAAAGCGTGCAACGATGCAGTCATCGCTCAGGAATGTCTGAAGGCGCTGCCCGATCGCTTCGAGAAGGTCGTTGGTGATTCTGGTACCGTAACGCTCGTTGATGGTGCGGAAACGGTTGATGTTGACGTGCAGGAGAATACCTGCCGGTTGCGGCGCTGCGTGTTTGAGGAAGAAGTCTTCGAGATGTCTCTCGAACTCTGTCCTGCTGCACAGGCCCGGGGCAGAGTCCGGAGGCAGAATGTCTGTGGCGGGAGAAAGAGACCTGAGGAATGTGACGGCCAGCGCCAGACAGTCTTTGTCGTTTCGGCGAAGGGGAGTCAGTCTGAACTGGACGGGAATAGTTTCTTTCTGCAGCGTCATGAGAAGGCCGGAGTGGTACTGATTGTCCGGCAGGGCTTTTAGAGCGGCGGGAAGGATCTCTTCGAGCGGGGGGAAGTTCTGGAGGTCGGTCCCGAGGCAGGAAAGGAGAGATCTGTTGGCCTCAATGATCCGGCCCTGATACAGAATGGCCAATCCCTCGCTGGAGGCGTCGGCGAGATGGTGAATCGGAAAGAGTGTTTTGATATTTTCCCGGGACGCAGTCTTCGGAAGGCGTGTGTCCGCGCAGGGGCGTTCTCCTTCCTGACCTGTTCTCTGGGAAATACGCACAATCATTTCCATCCGTTAATCTCGATGTAAGATGCCTTGGCTTCTGTTAAGAAACTGGAAATGTCGGACAGTCAGGAATCGCTCAAACTGCAACAAAATGTTGCTGAGACCGAATTTGACACGATTCAGGCCCCAGTCCTGACCATTCTTCCACCGCGCGAGCGTTACGAAGCAGGTCATGCGGGGGCGATTTCCCTGCTGGTTAGCCGTCTTGCCGGCGCTGGAGATGTCGTCGTGGGAACGGGGGCGGTGGGCGTGCCTTTACCCGGCGGTCGTTATCAACCGTTAATCGTGCCAAGGGTTCCTCTTTCGCATGGGTGGCGTTTGCGTTTTGCCTGTGTGGCGATGATGCGGTCGTGTCGGCCAGCGCTCACGGAAATTCACAACCGACCGGATCTGGCCCGGTTTCTGGCGCGGTTTGTGCCGGTGCGTCTGGTTCTGCACAATGATCCCTGCGGGATGAGGGGCGCGCGGTCGGTCCGACAGCGCGAGGATCTGGCGCGGCATGTTCTGGTCTGTGGGGTTTCGGACTGGGTCATCCAGCGTTTCCGGGAAGGATGCGGCCCGATTCGGACTGAAGTGCAGCCCAACTGTCTGGATCTTTCCGCACTGCCAGTCTCACACGACAGGCAGAAGACGGTCCTGTTTGCGGGGCGGGTCGTGGCGGACAAGGGTGTGGATGCGTTTGTCCGCGCCTGGGATCAGATCAGAGCGCGTTATCCGGGATGGCGGGCTGTTATCATGGGAGCAGATCGGTTCGGGCCGGACTCTCCCGAAACGCCTTATCTGAAGCAGCTTCGGCCTCTTGCGGCTGCTGCCGGGATCGTGATGACAGGGTATCGGCCTCATGAGGTTGTTCTGGCCGCGATGGCGGAGGCGGCAATCGTTGTGGTGCCAAGCCGCTGGCAGGAGCCTTTCGGCATGACCGCGCTGGAAGCCATGGGATGTGGAGCGGCGGTTGTGGCGTCTCCTGTGGGCGCATTGTCGGATCTGGTCGGAGACGCGGCGCTGCTGGCGGCACCGGACGCCCCCGGCGAACTGGAGCAAACCCTGAGCCGTCTGATGGACGATAACGGTCTGAGGGTAAGGCTGGGTGCAAAAGGGCGGGAACGGGCGACCCTGTTTGATGTTGGGGCGGCCCGCAGTCGCGTGGAAGAACTGCGGCATGCGGCGATTGCGTTTGCCCGGCGGAAGCCGCAGTCCTGAGAGAATTAGTCCCGCTGGGGCGGGGCCATGAAGGTCGGGTCGATGGCGTTCGGCACATGGCGCGCCAGAATGTCGTCCACGGCTTTCTTTTCTTCGTCCGTCAGGGTCCAGCCGAAGACGTCCTTCACACCTGCGACCTGTTCGGGCTTGCGGGCACCCCACAGGGCGATGACCGGTCCCCGATCGAGAACCCAGCGGACAGCGAAGGCTATGGTCGATTTGCCGCGCTTTTCGGCAAGTTTTTTGAACTCTTCGACGGCGGCGAGATAGTTCTCGAAGTTCGGCTTCTGAAATTTCGGATCGTTCGAGCGCAGATCATCCTTGGGGAAGGTCGTGTCGCGGCTCATCTTACCGGTCAGCAGGCCGCGGCACAGGGCGCCGTAAGCCAGAATGACGGCATTGTGCTTTTCGGCATACGGCAGGATGTCCTTTTCGATCGTCCGTTCGAACAGGTTCAGCGGCGGCTGGATCGTGGCGATCGGGGCGACTTCGCGGAAAATGTCCATCTGTTCGGGCGAGAAATTGCTGACACCAAGGGCGCGGATCTTGCCTTCCTGATGAAGTTTCTGGAGTTCGCGGGCGCTCTCGTCGATCGGGGTTTTGTCGTCGGGCCAGTGGATCTGTTCGAGATCGATCGTTTCCACGCGCAGGCGACGCAGTGAGTCTTCAACTTCCTTGCGGATGCGCGCCGGGCGGGAGTCCCGGAAGACCTTCATGTTCTTTTCGTCTTCGCCAGCCCAGTGCAGACCGAGTTTGGTGGCGATATGGGCCTTGTTCGGCTTTTCGGCGAGGGCACGACCGACGACTTCTTCCGAATGGCCAAAGCCATAGACCGGGGCGGTGTCGATCAGGTTGATCCCTTCGTCGAGAGCGGCGTGAATGGTGCGGACGCCATTGTCATCGTCGGGGCCGCCCCACATCCAGCCGCCGATGGCCCATGTGCCAAGAGCGACGCGGGAAAGGGGCGTGTCGATGCCGGGGATGAGGATGGTGTCGGATGCCATGATTGTCTCCACTCGAAATAGACAGTAACGAAAAAGCGCTTCGGACTGTAAGTGGTTGCATGCGAAGCCGAAACCTTTCATCCCCTTAAGATGCGCTTCTCTCCTTCCACTGTGACCCGGATCGGCCGATGGGCCGCCCTGGTCCTGCCTCTGGCCCTGACGCATGTGCGCGTGGCAGGTGAGGCCGATCTTGATCTTCTGGCTGTTCTGCTGCTGCTCCATTCTTCGCTGATTGGGCGGCGTGAGGGCGGGTGGGACTGGCTCCGGGAGCCTTGGGTCATCGCCACGTTCTGCTGGTGGAGTTGGCAGGTTCTGTGCACGCTGTGGGTATCGCCGGGACATGGCGCGCTGGGTCAGGCGCTTCTGGCGATCCGTTTTCCGCTTGCGGCGGCCGCATTGGGCTGCTGGCTGCTCCGGGATGCGGTTTGGCGCAGGCGTGTGTTGTGGCTGACCTGTGCGTGCGGGGTTTATATTGCCGTGCAGATGCTGGTTCAGGCCGTGTTCGGGCGCAATCTGTTCGGGATCCCGCGCTTTCATGACGGAACGCTGACGGGGCCGTATGAGCACCCCCGCGCTGCTGCACCATTGTCCCGACTGATCTTGCCGCTGTTGATGGTGGGATGTGCGGTGGCAGAAAAGGCGCGAAGTCGTCTGATGCGGACGCTTGGGCTGTGTGCTGCCACAATTCTCGCTGTCGGGATTATGGTTCTGGCGGGGCAGCGTATGCCGCTTGTGCTCTCGCTTCTGGGGATCGGGGTGTGCGCGCTGCTGTATCGGCCGATGCGTCCGGCCGCGCTGGCGGCGGCGGCGATGCTGCCGGTTCTGGTGCTGGTGGCGCGGGTGTTTTCGCCCGGCAGCTTTTTCCATCTCGTGACACTGGCGCGGCAGCAGCTCACGCATTTCGGTCAGTCGCCTTATGGGGAAATCTACACCCATGCGGTCGTGATGGCGCAGGCGCATCCCTGGATCGGGCAGGGCTATGACGCCTACCGGCATTTCTGCTCAGACCCGTCCACCTTTCATGGTCTGCCAGGACTGTCGGAGGCCGTGCCTGAGAGGGGGTGGCTGGACCTGTGTGTGCAGCATCCGCACAACCATTATCTTCAGGCTCTGGTCAATGCCGGGGTGCCGGGGCTGATCCTGTTCGTCTTGATGATTGCGACATGGTTGAAGGCGATCTGGCCGGGACGGAACGGCCATGCGATTGCGATCGGTCTGTTTGCGGCGGTGCTGATTCAGGAATGGCCCATCGCCTCGACGTCGGACTTCCTGAACCTGCCGCTGAGTGGCTGGGGGTTCCTGCTGTTCGGGTTGGCACTGGCCTATCGGGGCTTGCCGATACGGAACGGGTTTCAAGCGGGCGGGGTCCGGCCTATATCGTAAGGCAGATTACGGAGGCCTTATGTCCAGCACCCCTGACACGACTGTCACGCCGACACGGAGCGGAACCGTTCCCGTAACGGTTCTCACCGGCTTTCTTGGCGCCGGCAAGACGACGCTTCTCAATCATATCCTGACGGCCGAGCATGGTCGCAAATATGCGGTTGTTGTGAACGAGTTCGGCGAACTCGGGATCGACAACGACCTCGTGGTGGATGCTGACGAGGAAGTGTTCGAAATGAACAACGGCTGCATCTGCTGCACGGTGCGCGGAGATCTGATCCGCATTCTGGGCAGTCTGCTGCGGCGTCGCAACCGATTCGACGGCATCATCGTCGAAACGACCGGACTGGCCGATCCGGCCCCGGTCGCGCAGACATTCTTCGTGGACGAAAACCTCCGCGAGAAGGCGCGTCTGGACGCGGTCGTGACGGTTGTGGATGCGTTCAACGTCATGGAAACGCTGGATGAAAGTCCCGAAGCCATCAACCAGATCGCGTTCGCGGATGTGATCGTGCTGAACAAAATCGACCTTGCGGATGAAGAACGCCGGAAGGACATTGTGGCGCGTCTGAAGAAGATCAACGCCGTGGCGCAGATCCATGAGGCGCAGCATGGCGGCGTGAAGCTGACGGATATTCTGGATCGGGGTGGCTTCGATCTGGCGCGTGCGCTTAAGACGATGCCGGACTTTCTGGAGAACGACCATCATTCTCACGAGGAAGGCATCACCAGCATTTCCCTGAGCATCAAGGAGCCGATCGACCAGCCCCGTTTTCAGGCATGGATCGGGGCGATCCTTCAGGAGCAGGGCGCGGACATTCTGCGGGCCAAGGGCATTCTGCATTTCAAGGGCGAGCAGAACCGTTTTGCATTTCAGGCCGTGCATATGATGGCAGATGGGGATTTCATCGGCCCGTTCCGTGAGGGCGAGAGTCGGGAGTCCCGTCTGGTGTTTATCGGGCGCAATCTGAACCGTCCGCAGCTTCGGCGCGGCTTTGAAAGCTGCATTGCGGTATGATGCAGGATCTTCTGGCGGACCGGGGTGCTGAGCGCCGGTTCGAGAGCCCGATCGTTCATGTGGTGTCGTCCCGTGACGGGCTCAGCTTTGCGGCGTTGACGGTGGATGGGGAGCTTGTCCTTATTCCGCGGAATCGTCTGCGGGATGCGGAAAGCTGGACGGTCGTCTCCGTGCATGATGGCGGGTTATGTCTGGCTCAGGGCTGCGAACCGGATGCGTTTCTGACGGGCGGGGAGGACGGGAAGCTCGTCCGGACTTTTGCCGATGGGCGCACGGACGTGTTGCACGAAGGTCGCCGCTGGATCGACTGTGTGGCCAGTACGACAGGTCATCTGGCGTTTTCGTCGGGCAAGCAGATCGAGGTCCGTGCGGCGGAAGGCCACCAGACGCTCAAGGTGCTGGAACATCCCTCCACCGTGACTGGCATCGTGTTCGATGCGAAGGGCAAGCGGATTGCGGCGTCACATTATAATGGTGTGTCGATGTGGTTCGTGCAGGCCAAGGTCGACAGCGTGCGGCCGTTCGAATGGAAGGGCAGCCATATTGCGATTGCCATCCATCCGGGTGGTGAGGCGCTGGTGACGTCCATGCAGGAAAACGATCTGCATGGCTGGCGCCTGTCTGACGGGCACAATATGCGTATGAGCGGCTATCCGAAGCAGGTGAAGTCCATGGGCTTCACGCGTAACGGGCGCTGGCTTGCGACGGCGGGAGCCGATGCGATTGTGCTGTGGCCGTTCACGGGTGGTGGCCCGATGGGCAAGGCTCCGGCGGAACTGGCGCGGCTGCCGGGTCTGTTTGTCAGTGCGGTCTGCCCCAATCCCAAGGAAGACATCATCGCTGCGGGTTATGAGGACGGCACGGTCGTTCTGGCGGAAATCGGTGGAGGGGACCAGCGCGTGCTGCCGCTGTGCTCGGGACAGGATACGAAGCGCGGCAAGGTGACGTCGCTGGGCTTTACGCCGCAGGGTGGCGCGCTGGTCTTCGGGACAGAAGACGGGGTTCTGGCAGCAATCGATCTATCCAGCGGCGGTTGAGCTATGTTTGTGCCCGATGCGTACTGACGCAGCGGGTCAATTGTTGCTGCAGCGGAAACGCGGTATGTCTGTCTGATGCAGGACAGGGTTCCTGTTCAGGAGGCGGATCTGGAGACTCTATCATCGTCCGCCGTGCAACCGGGCAACTCTGCCGGGCTGGGCGCCTACGGAGACCTGGAAGCATTTTCTGATCTCGATCTGGACGATCTTGCCATCGCTGCGGCATCATTATGCCGCACGCCAATTGCACTGGTCAGTATTCTGGACGGAGATCAGCTCTGGTTTTCCGCGCGTGTCGGAACCGATCAGACCTATGGCGCGCTGGAAAATTCCGGATGTGCGGCTGTCATAGCCCGTCGGGCTCCGGTGGTGATCACCGATATGATGGCCGATCCGGAGACGCGCAGGAACAGTCTTGTCTGCGGTGCGCCGGGCCTGCGGTTCTATGCGGGATATCCGTTGTTTACAGCCGAAAACGAGATTTTCGGGACATTTATGCGTCGTAGATCTGCAAAAACGTCCGCAGGGGCTTTCACAGCGCGAACATGACGGCTTGGCCGCTCTGGCCCGACAGACCATGCGGCTGATGGAACTGCGTCGGGCGACGATCGCACAGGAACGGCGACTGGCTGCGCAGCAGCTCCGTCGCAAGCGTGTTGCCCGAGAGGCCCGTCAGGCAGAAGCGGAACGGCGGCAGGCGCGCGAAAAATATGCACTCCATCAGGCTGCGGGCGCGGCAGGAGGCGTGGGTATTTATGAATACGATCTGGTCAGTGGGGACATCACCGTTTCTCCTGAAGTCTGTCGTATTATCGGCATGCCCGTCACCGAAGTCGTGACTGCACCACAATGGGCCCAGCGGGTGCATGAGGATGACAAGGCGCGGATTCCGCTTCTGTCAGAACTTCTGGACGGTTCTGCTCCCCTGAAACTGGAGTACCGGATTGTCCGGGATGATGACCGCAAAGAGCGCTGGGTTCTGCGTCAGGGCGTGTTGGACAGGGACGCGACCGGACGTCCGGTCCGACTGATCGGAACGCTTCAGGACATCACCCCGGAGAAAAACGCCACCAGTCGTCTGACCACGTTGCTCGCGGTTGAGGATGCCCTGCGTTCCGCCACGACCCGCAGGCAGGCTCTGACAGAGGCCTGCGAACTTCTCGGGCGCAGGCTTGAGGTCCAGCGTGTCGGGTTTGCGGCCATTACAATGCGTGATGAGGTTTTCACCATCGATCACGGCTGGTGCAGCCCTGATGTGCCGCCGATTTCGGGGGTTTTTACATTTCAGACATTTCGCCGCACGTCCAATTTTCTTCGTAGTGGCGCTGTCCTTATTCTGGACGATCTTTCCAATCCGTCCTGGATGGAGGAAGAACAGGAGGCCTGTCGCGCGTTGGGTGTGGAGGCGCAGATCATTGTTCCAAAAATGGATCATGGTGAACTGACGGGCTGTCTGTTTGTCCATAGCGCCACGCCACGAGACTGGACGCTGGATGAGACCTCTTTCATCCGCACAGGCTCTGACCGGATTTTTACGGCGCTGGACGAATGGGAGGCCGAGGCGCGGCAGGAAATCGTTAATCATGAAATCCTGCATCGTCTCAAGAATACGCTCAGCATCGTCCAGAGTCTTGCGCATCAGGGATTCCGGAACGTGGATGATCAGGGGCCGCTTGCGACGTTCACATCCCGTCTGGTGGCGCTCAGTGCGGCGCATGATCTGCTGATGCGCCGGAACTGGCAGTCCACTGATCTGGCCAGTCTGGTTCGCGGAGTGCTGACGCCGCTGGGCGTTGAAGAGCGGGTCGAGGTGTCCGGACCGTTTCTCAAACTCGGACCCGATACGGCGACCTCCTTTTCGATGGCGCTGCACGAACTGGCAACCAACGCCGTGAAATATGGCGCCCTCAGTGTTCCGGACGGGAAGGTGTCCCTGAGCTGGACGATTACGGGCGCAGAGGCCGTGATGACGCTGAAGTGGCGGGAGACAGGCGGGCCGCCCGTCACGCCGCCGAAGCGGACCGGATTTGGCGTCCGTCTTCTCAGGTCCGGACTGGGCCGACACGGAAAAACGGAACTTCATTACGCGTCAACGGGTTTATGTGCGGATCTGACTGCGCCGACCCTGTCGCTCGCAACACTCTGAGACTGACCGGAGACCTGTGAATTTTATGCCCCAGGACCCTGAGACACGGCCCACCATCCTGATTGTCGAAGACATCGTGTTCATTCGCATGATGGCGGAAGACTATTTCGAAGGTGCCGGTTTCAGAACCCTGAGCGCGGGTTCGGCGGCGGATGCCATTGCGTTGCTTGAGACGGACCCGACGATCCGTTACCTGTTCGCCGATATTCATCTGCCTGATGGAGAAGACGGTCAGAAGCTGGCGGAAATTGCACGCAAGCGCTGGCCTCCCGTGAAAATCATCCTGACATCCGCGGACATGCCCGCAGATCAGGTCCGACTGCCGATACGCGGTCTGTTCGTTCCCAAACCCTATAGTCTCGATCAGGTCAGAAAGACTTTCGAAACAATGACCTGATCAGGACTGTTGACTGGAGGGGCGGTCGGTATGCCCAAGGTCCCGGTCGGGGGCGATGATGTCCCGCACGCGCTGTTTCAGGTCTTTCGGGCCGGGAAACCCTCCGTCACGTTTACGCTCCCAGATCAGCGTTTCGTCCACATGAATTTCGAAACGGCCTCCGCTATCGGGGATCAGCGCGACTTCGCCTAGAGCCTGACCGAATGTCGACAGCAGTTCCTGAGCCATCCAGCCGGAACGGAGCAGCCAGTTGCACTGGGTGCAGTAGCGGATGGAAATGCGGGGCGCAGTGGACGTCATGGGGCGATCCTGTCGGGCTCTGGAGCTTGGATACTGTCATGAGGGCTTCATGCGGAAAAGCCTTCGCATCAGAGGCGGCCGTCGTTAAGGGTATGGGTTATTACTCTCTGACGGGATGTTCCGGTCCATGCGTTCTGCCATTCGTTTGCCTGTTGCCTTGCTTTTATGTGCGACTGTTCTCTCTGCCTGTGCTCCGTCAGCGCGGCATAACGAGGCATTGCCTGAAAGTGCGGCACCGGACGAGCGGCTTGTTCTGGCGCCCCCTCCCGTGGCAGGCAGCGCGGCACAGCTTGACGATGACCGGGTGTTCCGTGTCACGCGCACCCTGAAGGATACGCCGCGCTGGCAACTGGCGCAGAGCGACGCGGACCTAGATCCGGCGCATCTGGTTCGGGATTTCTCGTGTGCGGCAGGGTTCGATCTCGACCTCGCACAGGTGCCCCATCTGGCGCGGGTGTTAGAGCGAATCCGCCATGCTGTTGGCCGTCGGACATCCGAAGCCAAGACATTCTGGCACCGCACGCGCCCCTTTGTAGGCACGAATCTGCCGATCTGCACGTCTCCTGAAGGGCTCGGGCTACACGCGTCTTATCCTTCAGGCCATACGACGGCGGGATATGGCATGGCGCTGCTTCTGGCGCATCTGATGCCCGAACATGCCACGGCGCTGCTTCAGCGTGGTCGGGTGTTCGGGGAAAGCCGGATCGTCTGTGGCGCGCATTGGAAATCTGACGTTCAGGCCGGTTATCTGAATGCGTCGTCCCTGATGGATGCGCTTTTGGCCAATCCGGACCTTCAGGACGATCTGACAGCGGCACGGCGCGAACTGCTCGCGATGCAGGCGCATCCGGTGGCGCCTGATGCGGCACGTTGCGCGGTAGAACAGGAGGCTGCGACGCACTCTTTGCTCAGCGAACCCTGAGGCGGGACGGACGGCGCTCCTGAAAAAATCAGGGTGCCGGTTTTTGCTTGTCCGTCGGGGGCGGGGTGTGATGGGCGCCGCGATCGTTCGCTTCCATGAAGCGGTCGGCAAGGCAGCTATAGAGCGAATGCGGGCA
Organism: Gluconobacter sp. Dm-73; assembly: GCF_018256215.1. Lineage (NCBI taxonomy): Bacteria > Pseudomonadati > Pseudomonadota > Alphaproteobacteria > Acetobacterales > Acetobacteraceae > Gluconobacter > Gluconobacter sp. Dm-73. Next base: position 103,056 of record NZ_JAERLW010000001.1, read on the forward strand.
GATCATTTTTGACACGCCGAACGCCAGAAAGGACGTGGCCAGCAGCGCAAGTGTAACCTGCTGGTTGTCGCACATTTCCATGACGATGATGGTTGCGGTCAGGGGGGACTGCGACATGCCGCAGAAATACGCCACCGTACCGAGCAGGACGACCGCGCCGGGCGTGGTGTGCGGCAGGAACTGCTCCACCCAGCCGCCAATTCCTGCGCCGATGGCGAGTGACGGGGCGAACATGCCGCCGGGGATGCCAGAGCAGTACGAGACGATCATCGCCAGATATTTGAGGACGAAGAACGAGGCCGGATAGTGTTCGGTGCCGTTGAAAATGGCGCTGGCCTGATCGTAGCCCGTGCCGTAGGTCGCTCCTTTGGAAAGGAGGCCGATCAGAGCGAGTATGAAGCCGCAGGATGCCGCAAAGGCGATCGGACGTGTGGCGGCGAAGTGTCCGACCCAACCCGGAATGCCGCGTGAGGCTTTGATGAGAATGGCCGAGAAGCTGCCTCCCGCAAGGCCGCCGAGAATCCCGCAGGTCAGAACCGCGATCCATGCCGTGCCGACAGGAACGTCCACGTCCGCATGGCCGAAATAGGTGTAGTTGCCGATCAGGGCGATGGCCGTGACGCCAGACAGGACGACAACCGTGAGAGTGCGGCCCGAGGTCTTCTGTTCGAAAGAATGGGAGAGTTCTTCGATGGCGAACATGATCCCGGCGAGGGGCGTATTGAACGCTGCGGCCATGCCTGCCGCGCCGCCTGCAAGGATCATGCTGCGTCGTGCGGCGATGTTTGACTGTCCCAGCAGGCGCGAGAAGGCGTGCATGATGGATGCCCCGACCTGCACGCTCGGGCCTTCCCGCCCGATGGATGCGCCGCAGATCAGGCCGAAAGACGTCAGCAGGATTTTGCCAAGGGATGTCTTGAGGGACAGCACACGATCCACGACCGCGACATTTTCGATATGCAGGGTCGCGATTGTCTGGGGGATGCCGGAGCCCTGTGCGCCCTTGAAGATGGTCCGTGTGGCCCATGTGATGAGTGCCAGTCCGACCGGGGCTACGACCAGCATGGCGGCAGGGTGCCAGGCGATGATCTGATGGCGCACACCTGCCGCCCAGTCGCCTACTCTCGCGAACAGCACAGCCACGATACCGACCAGAACCGCGCCGAGCCAGTAGACCGCCGTGCGGCGCCACTGGTTTGTCGTTACTTGTGCCGAACGCTTCAGATGCAGAATGCGGTCTTTTCGGCGCATGGCATGGGCAGAGGAACGTATGTCCGTGGCCGGAGGCTCTGCGGGAATAGCAGCAACGGGAGAAGGAGGCGGTGTATCGGCCAATATTCGGACGTCCGGGAAGGAGGGTCGGGCTGTGGAGGATACGCCCGGTTCAGACCCGTGCGCTGATGATGTGCACCTGCCACCAACGCGGGAGGAGGGTCAAGGGTTCTCCGCCGATGAGGCGCGGTGGACCGAATCCGTTCCGGGCTGTGTCATAAACCGCACAGTCAGCGCCGCTTTGGCCATCTTCAGCTCAGGACAAGAACGCCAGAATGTTTGGCCTTGTCTTCAGGCTCGACATGGATGTGGATGGAGGCACGGCCTAGTTCGGAGCGGATGGCGGCTTCGATCTGGTCGCAGATTTCGTGGGCGTCATGAACGGTCAGGGCGCTTGGCACCACGAGATGGAATTCCACGAAGGACAGGGCGCCGACCTTGCGGATGCGGAGGTCATGGGCTTCCAGCGCGCCGGTTGCGCTGGAGGAAATCACGGCCTTGACCGCTTCCATCTGTTCGGGCGACGGCGCTTCGTCCATCAGGCCGGACAGGGAATGCTTCATCATGGAAAAACCGGCGCGCATGACGTTCAGAGCGACCAGTCCGGACAGCACGGCGTCGAGGCGGTCCCATTTGAGCAGCGGGATCAGCGAGACGCCGATCACGAGTGCCACGGTCGCCCAGACATCCGAAACAACATGTTCGCCTGCGGCCTGAAGCGCCTGTGAGGCCTGTTTGCGCCCGACCGTGATCAGAATGCGGCCCCAGATGAGATTGACCAGCCCGGCCAGCGCGTTCAGCGCCACGCCGGAGAGGGGCGCGCGAATGGGTTCGGGATGGCGCCAGTCATGAACGGCGATGACCAGAATGCCGATCGCCGTCAGAACGACCAGAACGCCTTCGAGGACGGCGGACAGATATTCCGCCTTGCCGTGGCCATAAGGGTGGTTGTCATCGGCAGGAAGGGCCGCGACGGACATGGCCCAGAGCGTTCCGACAGCGGCCACGACGTTCAGGATGGTCTCGATCGCGTCCGAAAGCAGGGCGCTGGAGCCCGAGACCACATAGGCCGCGTATTTGATGGCGAGCACCACCACGCTCAGCGCGATGGAAGCTCGGGCGACCTTGATGCGGGTTGATGTCATGACGCGTCCTCAGCAGCAGGGCTGGTGCGTGTCGCAGACAGAGGGCTGTGTTTCAAGCTGGAAAGTGGGGTGGGCGATGTCAAACTGCGTCCGCAGCAATGCGGCGGCGTTGGCGATGATCCGGTCCGGAGGGACGGGATGTGCGGGATCGCAGAGAAGATGGACGGTCAGGGCGGTTTCGGTCGTGCTCATGGCCCAGATATGCAGATGATGCAGACCGGACACGCCTTCGACGGAAAGGAGCGCTGTCTGAACCGCCTCGGGATCGATCCCCGCCGGGACCGCATCCAGCGCCAGATCCAGTGAACGGCGGAGCAGGGACCAAGTGCCGATCACGATGGAAGCCGAGACGATCAGGCTCATGATCGGGTCGATGATCGTATAGCCCGTAAACGAAATGAGCAGACCGGCGATGACGACCGAGAACGCCATGACGGCATCTGCCGCCATGTGCAGGAAAGCGCCGCGGATGTTGAGGTCGCTTGATGCGCCTTTCATGAACAGCAGGGCTGTGACGGCGTTGACGGCGATTCCGACCAGTGCGACCCAGCTGATGATCTCGCCCTGTACCATCTCGTGGGAAAACAGGCGCAGCACGGATTCCCAAACGATACCGCCAGTCACGAGCAGCAGGATCGTGGCATTCGCAAGAGCCGAGAGGATCGTGGAGCGGCGCAGGCCATACGTGAACCGTGCGCTGGACGGGCGCGTCGCCAGAACCTGCGCCAACCATGCGCCCGCGAGACCCAGCACATCGGACAGGTTGTGCCCCGCATCGGCCAGCAGGGACATCGAATGTGCCCAGACGCCCCACAGCGCTTCCCCGGCGACATAGGCCGTGTTCAGGGCGATCCCGATGGCGAAGGCTGCGCCGAAACTTGCCGGCGCATGGACGTGCTGGTGTCCGAATCCGAAGCCATGACTGTGCCCGTCACAATCCGCGTGGTCATGATCGTGGTGGTCATGGCCCGCGTGGTCGTGTCCTGCATGATCATGCGGCGACGCGGTGTCATGATGGTCGTGATCGCAGGCGTGGTGGGGATCTGAAGTCATGGAGGCCAGTGCTGCAAGAATGAAGACCTAACCTTACCGCATGTGACGCGACCGTCCCATCTCTATATCCCCATGCGTGACGATATTGCCGAACGGTGCGGAGCGTGGTGTCGTTAGAGGGTGAAGAATGACCACAGTCTTCAGGGCTGTGATTACGAAGAAGGACAGGAAACGATGGCCGAAAAACGTATTCTCATCATCGCAGGTGATTTCGTTGAGGATTACGAAATCATGGTGCCGTTCCAGATGCTGCTTCTGGTCGGGCATAAGGTCGATGTGGTGTCGCCGGGCAAGAAGGCCGGGGAGCAGGTTGTGACGGCGATCCACGATTTCGAAGGCCATCAGACCTACACCGAAAAGCGCGGTCATAATTTCACGCTGAACGCGACCTATGCAGGTGTGGCGGCAGATTCTTACGACGCACTGATTATTCCGGGCGGACGTGCGCCAGAACAGCTCAGCACCGACGAAAGCGTGCTGGATCTGGTCCGGGCATTCGTTGAGAGCGGCAAGCCGGTTGCAGCAGTGTGTCATGGTCCGCAGCTTCTGGCGGCGGCGGGCGTCATCAAGGGTAAGAAGATTTCGGCCTATCCGGCCTGTCGTGCGGAAGTGCTGCTCGCTGGGGCAGAGTACCAGTCCCTCCCGATGGATGGCGCCGTGACGGACGGCCAGTTCGTCACCGGTCCGGCATGGCCCGCGCATCCGGCCTGGATCGGGCAGTTCCTCAAGGTTCTGGGCACGCAGATCACACCATAAGGGATTTACGCCCGGCGTTCACAACACTGTGGCGAAACATCCCCTGAAATCGTAGAGAGGAAGCATGACGACTTCCTCTCCTTCTCCCGATCCGCAGTCCACCCGACGCACCGGCAGTTTCGGCCGTGCCGAAGGCTTCATGGAGCGTGCGTTTTTCGCCACGCGCTGGATCGCCGCACCGCTCTATTTCGGCCTGACGATCGGGCTGCTGCTGGTGGCGTTCAAGTTCTTCCAGCAACTGATCGGACTGGTGCTGAAGGCGACGGGGCTGGATTTCGACGACGTCTTCGTCGGCGTGCTGGATCTGATTGATCTGGTCCTGCTGGCCAATCTGCTGCTGATCGTCATGTTCTCAGGCTACGAGAATTTCGTTTCGCGGCTCGATATCCGCAGCCATGAGGATTATCCGAGCTGGATCGGGCATGTCACGTTCGGGGACATCAAGATCAAGCTCATGGCCTCGATCGTGGCCATGTCCGCGATCCATGTGCTGGCGGATTTCATCCGTGTGGATGAGACCTCGACGCGCGCTCTGGAATGGAGCGTGGGCATCCATCTCGCTTTCGTGGTCTCGGGCGTGCTGATGGCCATCATGGACCGGATCATGGAAGGCTCCCCCGACACGCATCATGCCGATCCTGCGCCGCCGGTTGCAGGAAAAGCAGGGAATGATTCGGGGAACGGGCACCACTGATGATCCGCATTACCGAACTGCGCCTTCCGCTCGATCATGCGGCGGAGGCGCTGCGCGACGCCGTGCTTGCGCGTCTGAACATTCCATCTGAAGACCTGCAAAGCCTGACTGTGGCGCGTCGCGGCTATGATGCCCGCAAACGCGGCCATATCGTGCTGGTCTATAACGTGGATTGTGATGTCGCGGACGAGGCTGCGGTTCTGGCCGCCCATGCGAGCGATCAGCATATCCGCCCGACGCCGGACACGACCTATCATCTGCCCGAGGCGACCTTGCCCGAGGGGGCACCGCGTCCTGTGGTCATCGGCGCGGGTCCCTGCGGGATCATGGCGGCGCTGACACTGGCGCAGGCCGGGCTAAAACCCATCATTATCGAGCGCGGTAAGGACGTGAAGGCACGGACGGTCGATACGTTCGCCCTGTGGCGTAAATCCGTTCTGACGCCTGAGAGCAACGTCCAGTTCGGCGAAGGCGGGGCAGGGACGTTCTCTGACGGCAAGCTCTATTCCGGGGTTTCGGACTCGCGACATCTGGGGCGGCATGTTCTGGAAGAATTCGTCCGGGCGGGTGCCCCGGAAGAAATTCTGACGATCTCCAAACCCCATATCGGCACGTTCCGTCTTGTTACGATGGTCATGTTCATCCGCGCTGAAATCGAGCGTCTGGGGGGCGAGTACCGCTTCGAGACCCGTGTTGAGGGTTTCGACATGGCAGGCGAAGGAACGGAGCGTCGTCTGCGCGGCCTGCATCTGTCGAACGGTGAAACGCTTCCGGCGGAGCGCGTTATTCTGGCGGTCGGACACTCGGCGCGCGATACGTTTGAAATGCTGCGTGAAGCCCATGTAGAAATGGACCCCAAACCGTTCTCCATCGGCGTACGGATCGAGCACCCGCAATCCGTGATCGACGTGGCCCGTTTTGGGGCCAGTGCCGGGCATGAGATGTTGGGGGCTGCGGATTATAAACTCGTCCATCATGCCTCGAATGGCCGTGCGGTCTATTCGTTCTGCATGTGCCCCGGCGGGCAGGTCGTGGCGGCAACCTCCGAGGAAGGGCAGGTCGTCACCAACGGGATGAGCCAGTATTCGCGGGCCGAGCGAAATGCGAATAGCGGCATCGTTGTTGAGGTAAAGCCCGAGCTTGATTTCCCGGACGACGTTCTGGGCGGCATGGCGTTTCAGCGACAGTGGGAAAAGGCGGCGTTCGTCGCGGGGGGCAGCAATTACAACGCCCCTGCCCAGCGGGTTGGGGATTTTCTGGCCGGGCGTCCTTCCACGTCGTTGGGGGACGTCGTGCCGTCCTATCAGCCGGGTGTGACGCCGACGGATTTGACACTGTGTCTGCCGCCCTTCGTAACGGACGCCATCCGTGAGGCGCTGCCGCAGTTTGAACGCAAGCTGCGCGGCTTCTCTATGGACGATGCTGTCATGACAGGCGTGGAAACGCGCACATCCTCGCCGATCCGCCTGCGTCGTGACCGTGACGGGCAAAGCCCGACCCTGCGCGGGTTGTTCCCGGCAGGCGAGGGGGCAGGTTATGCTGGTGGTATTCTTTCCGCCGGAATTGATGGCATCCGGGTGGCGGAGTGGCTGGCGGCCTCTCTTTAAGAGACCACCGCACAGCCCTCACATATGTTCGCCGGGAAGTTCTTTGGGGCGGATCAGAGCGATGGCACCCGTCACGAGACTGGTGCCCAGCACGAAGATTTCGGCTGAGAGCGGCAGTGTAAGAATGGTTGGGCCGAACATGGGCACGAGTTTCTGCGCCATGCCCTGCCCGATAGAGCCGAGCGCATAGCCCAGCCCCATACCGAAGCTGCGGGTGTCGGACGGGAAACGCTGTGCCAGATAATGCGGGACAAGAGCGAAAATCCCCGAAGCCGCGGCACCCATAACGAAGGCTGCAACCAGCAGCATGGTCCAGGTGGGGGCGCTCAGGAACGGCCAGATCGTCAGCATCACGACGATCAGCGCGCTGAGCATGACCCGGACTTCCCCGAAACGCTCTGCCAGCCAGCCGCACAAGACTTTTCCGCCAAACGATCCAAGGCAATAGAGCGTCACCGGCCAGAAAACGGCCTGTTGCGTCAGGTGGTGACTGCCACGCAGAATGGTCGGGTAATAGGTGTAGATCGCGGCTTTCTGGAATTCGAGAAAGCTCATAAAAGCGATCGCCTGAAGCGCTGCACCCGTCAGACGGAATTTGGGACGCGGTGGCGGGGCTGTGTGGTGCTGCTTTCTGGTCAGACGGTCTTCGTGGGTCCGCAGCCAGACCGGGCTTTCCGGTACGCCGATCCGGATGAACAGCGCCAGCGCAGCAGGGACGAGACCGATGAAGAACAGCACGCGCCATCCATAATGCGGCAGGATCAGGGCCTGCACGCCAGCCGCGGCGAAATAGCCGACTTCATAGCCGGACATCATGAGTGCGGAGGCCATGGGACGTGTCCAGGCTGGGACGCTTTCCATCAGCAGAGCGGCCGATGCGGTCCATTCGCCGCCAAAGCCGATTCCGAACAGGAACTGCACGGCCATCAGCACATAAAAGTGATGAGAGAGGCCTGTCATGGCGGAAAAGACGGCAAACCAGACGACACCAAGCATAAACGCCGGCTTGCGACCATAGCGGTCAGCCAGCCATCCCCAGCCTGTATTGCCGACGGCGCGCCCGATGGACTGCCCCATCAGGACGGCCCCCAGATCGGCAATCGTGCATCCGAAATCATGGGCGATGTCGGGAAGAGTAAACATGAGCGTCGTCTGGTCAAAAGCGTCCAGAAACCAGCCCATAAAGGAGGCAAAAGTGACCTGCCAGTAGGGCAGGAGGGCAGTAAGAGAGCCTTGGGAAGATGTAGATACGGCGGAGCGGGTTGTGGCATCCGTCATGCAGAATGGTCCTGTCTCGGAGGGGAAAAGACCCCACGCCCAAGGGTGTCACAGGCCCGGAAGAAGGTCCGGGCATGAAACCGTAGCAGCTTTGTCCGGATTGATCGAACGAAGAGTTTGGATGGATCCAAAGCAGATAGGCCGGGCGGGTATTAGCCAGCAATCACGGTTCAAACGACAGCAGAAATGCCTGCGCCATTAAGGAAAAATTAGGAGGTTCAGCGGCATTGTTCTGACATGAAGAACGGAGGTGTCCGCATTGGATGATCTAGGACGGGGAGCGACTTCGGTGGCGACAACCCCTCAGGGCCTGCATGTCGGCCAGACAGTCAGGGTGGATGGGCTGTCCGAACTACCCGAAGGTAAACCGGACTATGCTGCCTCTATGGCAGAGTCCAGTGCGGGAATGTTTGCCACGACACTTCGGAGTCGCAGGGCGCGTCAAAAAAGCGCACTGCCTCCCCTGCGATGGCTCCCACGTTTCGTTCTGGGGCGCAACGGAACAGACAAGGTCATCGGGGCGCAGGTGGATATGAGCCAGCTCTGGCTCTCGGTTCCCCGTCGAACCCTACGCAAGAGCCGACGCAAGAGTCTGGGACAGCAACAGCGGGAATTTGATTCCGATCTCCTGGGAAACGCGTGTTCACAGGCTGCGACATGGCCGGAGGCGATGCGGCTGATGGTTTCTCTGGAGGATGATCAGGCGCCTGACGGAGACTTTAACGGTCGACTGAATACAGTTCTTCAGAACAGTGGTTTCCCTGTCAGTCGTCTGGATCTGGTTTTTCAGGAAAGTGGCTTGGCCCAGGACGACAAGGAAACGTGTTACACGCTTTCAGCCCTGCGCGATCAGGGATGCCAGATTTTCCTTGGCGGCTTTGGAAGCGCCCCCTCCAGCCTGAGTCTTCTGCGTGAGCGGGCCGTCGGAGGATTACTGGACGGCGTGCAGTTTGATACGTCTTTGCTGGCGCCTTCGGACATGACTTGGCGGCAGTCGGGAGAGGCTCCCCTTCTGGACGAGGGTGCAGTGCTTTTTTATCGGGCTGCTCTGGAAGCCGTCAAAGCACTGGGGCTCAAGGTTCGAGGTATTGGTTTGGATTTTCCGGATCTTCTTGCGTTTGCACAGAAGGTTGGATGTGTCGAAGCATCCGGGACGGTTTTGGCCGCCCCGGAAACGACGGCCCAGATCAGTGAGCGGTTTGAAGAAAACGCCGGACGACCGCGTCGTCGTCGTATGGCACGAACGGCTGAGGGTCTCTGACGAGACCTCCGCCGTTCGGAAATCTGGAAATCGTGTTCAGTTGATCTTACATTGATAACTGAAGAGACGTTCCGGATTTTCCCGCAGCATGGACGCCAGCATCGGAAGCACTTCGGTCAGGGCTGTTTCCACAGCTTCCGGCGACTGACCGGTCTGATCGCAGATATGGTTTATCCTCTTTTCCCCCATGAGATCCTCGACCTGCTCTGGTGAAAGCGGGGTTGAGGGGGGAACGCGGATTTCACTAACCGTCGTCGCGAACTGACAGTCATCTTTCATCATCTTGATGGTGACTTCAGTCAGTCCCGAGCGATCGGTGCTGGCTCCACTCAGCCAGTCCCCAAAACGGGTGAAAACCGACGTTGAGGCCTGGGCTTCGGTTTGGCCCTTGCCGGACTTCTGTGTGTATGTGCTCTGGATGGTCATTGTCAGGCTCCTTCTGTCAGAAGAAAACGGGCCTTTTCCGGGCTGGTGGCCCTGTCTTCCTAACGTCTGGCTCCTGATCAGGATGCGAGGAGGAAGAAACACCTTTCTGTGTTGTTTGTCACAGAATTTCCTCCTTTTGTCACAAAACCTTACCCTCCGTCGTGTCAGCGCAAGGCTGCGCTTTCCACGAGGACGATTTCCGCATCTTCCCGCGCGGTGATCGTGATGCTTTCTACATCATGAAGGGCCGCACCGTCCCGGTGCCCAACGATCCGCCCTTCGATTTCCACGCTGCCTGTAGCGGGAACAAGATAGGTAAACATGGCGCGGTCCGTCTGGACGGTCAGGGTTTCTCCGGCCTTGAGTGTCGCACCGGAGACCCGGCCACGGGTGCGGATAGGAAGGGCGTTGTCTTCCGGAAAGCCCGAAGCGAGTGGGACGAGGCGCCCGTTGCGCTCATGACGTGGGAACGGGCGAGTGCCCCAGGACGGTTTTCCGCCCATCTCATCGGGGATCAGCCAGATCTGGAAGAGCGTCGTGGCGTCGTCTTCGCGGTTGAATTCGGAATGCGTAATTCCGCTACCGGCTGACATGACCTGCACATCGCCAGCTTCGGTTCGTCCACGATTGCCGAGGCTGTCTTCATGCGTGATGGCACCCGTGCGGACATAGGTGATGATTTCCATGTCGCGATGTGGATGGGCGCCGAAGCCGTTATGGGGCGCGATACGATCGTCGTTCCACACGCGCAGCCGCCCCCAGTGCATCCGGTTACGGTCCTGATAGTCCGAAAAGGAAAAATGATAATGCGCGTCGAGCCACCCGTGATCGGCGTGGCCGAGAGTGGCAAAAGGTCTGATGTCCAGCATGGCTGCATGCTCCTGAGTGATGTCTTGTGAAAGATAATGGGATGGGGCGTGCGTGAAGAAAATGGAAAGTATGGAAATACAAGGTTTCCAGAAAAGAGCTGGAAAATCAGTCTCACCATGTAGGTCGGATGGTTTGCAGTATTGAGAAATAAACAGCTGCTATGTGGTCTTATCTGGCGGGAGAGCTTGGCGAGACCGTGTCACAGGATTACAGTGCCGGGCAGGAGAAAAACGCGATGAACTATGATGCGATGTTTCAGTCCGCTCTCGACGGTCTGCATGCGGATGGCAGCTACCGTTACTTTGCGGATCTGGAGCGCCGGGCGGGTCATTTTCCCAAAGCTTTCCATCATGGCTTGGGCCGTGATGTGACGGTCTGGTGTTCGAACGACTATCTCGGCATGGGGCAGCACCCTGAGGTCCTGACGGCCATGCACGCTGCACTGGACGAAACGGGCGCTGGCGCTGGTGGAACCCGTAATATTTCGGGCACCAACCACTATCATGTGGAGCTGGAAAGAGAACTCGCTTCCCTGCATGGCAAGGAAAGCGCGCTGCTTTTCAACTCCGGCTACCTGTCGAACTGGGTGACGCTCGGGACCATTGCAGGACGTCTTCGCAACTGCGTTGTGCTGTCTGACGAACTCAATCATGCCTCCATGATCGAAGGTATCCGTCATTCGCGGGCCGAGAAGCAGATCTTCCGTCACAACGATGTCGCGGATCTGGAACGTCGCCTGAAGGAACTTCCTGCCGACGTTCCCAAGATCATCGCGTTCGAGTCCGTTTATTCGATGGATGGTGATATTGCCCCGATCGAGGCGTTCTGCGATCTGGCCGATAAATATGGCGCCATGACCTATCTCGATGAGGTCCATGCGGTTGGCATGTATGGCGATCATGGCGCGGGCGTGGCCGAGAAGCTTGGTCTGTCCCATCGTCTGACGGTGATCGAAGGAACGCTGGGCAAGGGATATGGTGTTGTGGGTGGCTATATTGCCGCTTCTGCCGCGCTTTGTGACTTTGTTCGCTCCTTCGGCTCGGGATTCATTTTCTCCACGGCTCTTCCGCCGATGATCGCGGCTGGTGCGCTGGCCAGTGTGCGGTATCTGCGTAACAGCAGTGCCGAGCGTGATGGTCAGCAGCGGGCCGTGGCCTATCTGCGTCAGGCACTGGACAAGGCAGGTCTGCCGCATGTCATGAATCCGAGCCATATCGTGCCGGTCATGGTGGGGGAGGCCGAACTGTGCCGCAGCCTCTCGGATGAACTGCTGAACCGTTTCGGGAATTATATCCAGCCCATCAATTTCCCGACCGTTCCGCGCGGAACGGAGCGTCTGCGGATCACGCCGACGCCACTTCATACGAACGAGATGATTGATGAACTGGTCGAGGCGCTTGCCACGCTGTGGGAAGAACGCCAGCTCAAGACGTCAAAGTCCGCGGCAGCCTGAAGGGTGTGAGGGCGGATTTTTCCGCCCTTTCTCTCAGGCCACAAAAAAAGGCAGCCTTTGAAAAAGGGCTGCCTTTTTTTGTTTTCGTTGAGGCGTCGGGGGATCAGGCGGCGACGGCTGCCTGATCCCCCTGTGACAGAATATGGAGGCTCAGAATCCCCCCGGATGTTCTGAGCGCCCCGCCGAGGTCCAGTCGCGCATTGCCTGTCGTCCAGCGGGCGTGACTGGCTTCGACGCCCCACCAGCCGTCAGCGTATGGGTCTGATAGATGGCTGGACAGATGCCGGGTCTGTTCATCGCTCCACACTGTCACGTCGCCAATCAGAAGACCCAGCATCCGGCGGTCATCCACGAACGGCCCGATCCGGTCAGACGGCCGGGCGGTCGGGCTCAGGATGCGGACGCTCTGGCAGCCTTCGGGTAGCATGAAAACAAACTGTTCGCCGTTGGTGCGGATGGGATACAGGACTGTTCCGTCTTCCAGCACGAGACGGGTTCTATCCACGCTTTTTGCTGTTGGAAGGGGCTGGGGAGCCGTGTAACCAAGAGCCTGCGCGCGCAATGCGATTGCTGCGAAGATCGGTTCGACATGGGCGCGATCCGTGACCAATGGCGCGGCAGCATCCTTTTCCCAGCTTAGAGCATGCAGGCGCTCGATCTGAGATCCCTGCATGAGGGCATCCGGGCGATGGCCGACATCCATGAAGCTTTCTGACAACGCGCCGTTTGCGGTCAGAATGGCGTGTTGTTCAGTTTCGATGTGATAATAGTCGTATTCGGTAATGGAATGGTCGTAGGCGATGGTCATGCCGTTGACGAGCATTCGTACGGGAATGAAGGTGCTTTCAAGCATCATGCAGTGCTCTGGCGTGACCAGAAGATCCCGGTTGGGAATGCCGTCTGCCAGAGCCCCGGCACGGATGCGAACAGGCACGGCGTCCATATCTGGCAGTCCGCTGGTGCCGACTGTCGTATGAGAGTGGCCGACGCGTAGGATTGTCCGGCTGTGGCGTTCACCATTTTCGCAGACCGTAACCTGATCCCCGGCCTTCAGGGTCTCAATGGCGCGCTCGCCGTCGGGGGTGAGGATCATGGATCCGGCCAGATAGCAGATCTGTCCATTATATCCGGTTGCGCCGCCGACAACACTCCAGCTTCCATTGGCATTCTGTACGATCGTCGGGGTGCCGGGGGTGGAGTTGGGCCCGAAGGAGACGTTCGAGAGCGTGATGCCGTTATTATAGTTGTCGAAGGCAATTTTCAGCGTGTAGGTGCCGTTGCTGTTGGCAATGAAGGTCGCGCTGATAGGGGGCGATCCACCGTGACCGATGGTGATGACGGAAGTGGCATCATACCCCGTGATCGGGGTGGAGACCGTCTGGTTGTAGTCGGCCAGAATGAGCTGGTTTGGAGCGTCATCCACGGCATCACGGCCAAACACGATCCTTCCGCCGGCGGTGGCGTTGTTGACATACAGAGACGCGCCATTCTGAAGAACCGTCGTCAGGGACGAACCCATCTGAAACTGGGCATTCGTGCTGCCCAGCGTCGTGTGATCCAGAATCAGGGTGCCTGAGCCGCCGACGCTGTTGCTGTTGATCGAAATGGACGGGTTGCCCGAGATCTGAAGGGTGCCGTTGATGGTCGGGTTGCTGCCGAGATTGACGGTACTGGGCGTGTTGACAAGCATAGTCCCGCCCTGCGCGACGGTCAGGCTGTTGGCATAGAATGCCGTAGCGCTGGGCGTGGCAGACGTCGCGGTGATGTTCAGGGTGGCGTTGGTGCCAACCTTCAGAGTGGTGATCTGTGTGGCGTTGGCCTGCGCAACGTTGATCGTTACCGCGCTTCCGTCCTGCTTTCCGGCCAGAACATCCACCCATCCCTTGTTCGGGGGGGCCGTGCCTTCGCTCCAGTTTGTGGCTGCGAACCAGTCGCCGGTTGCGCCGCCAATCCAGTAATTTGTCATCTCATTGCATCCTGATGGCGTCAGGAGCGAGAGGAAAGAGTTCCACACCTGACCTGTTGAGCATTTTTCAGAAAAAGAGTTAATTATTGGATGACACAGGTTCAAGATCACGCATATTTCAAAAATAAAAACATTGATGACAAAACATCGCGGAAATATTTCCCGTGAAATACGTTCCAATATCGAAATTAGTCGTTTTTTTGTAAAAGCGCCCTGAACAGCCTTGGGAAAAGAGCGGTAACGGCTTGCCTGACATCAGCCTTCCGCTCATCATGTCGTGATGACGCCACAGGAAAAATCAGTTCCGTTCCGTAAGAATCGAAAAGTAACAAAGCTCTCGCGGCGTCTGGGTGTTGCGGGTGCAAGCTGTGTGCTTGATGTCATGATCAATGACCGTCCGGCGCTGGTTCGGGACAGCGCGGCGTTTATTGTGCTGCTGGAGAAAATCTGGAAAGCGCGGGACGTCGAGGCCGGGCTGGTGTGGGCGGAAATCGAGGAGCGCATCCGTCTGGCGGACGAGTTGCGCGTTGGTGGCATACGTCCCTACAAGGGGGGCCGTTTTCGTTCGACGAAGCTGCCGTGACATGCTGCCTCTGCCAGACCTTTCCCATATCACGCTTGCGGATCTGACCCGTCTCGACATTGTCGCTTTGTGCATCATGGGGCTTTCGGCCCTGTGGGGGCTGACGCGCGGCTTTGCTACAGAACTGGCCGGACTGCTGGCATGGGTCGGAGCAATCGTCCTGACCTATCGGTTTCATGGGCTGCTTGAACCTTATCTGACGCCCTATCTGCATCAGGCTGCGCTGGCGGGCAGTGCGAGTACGGCGATTCTGTTTGTTGTCGTGCTCCTGTTTTTTACCATGATCGGTGCCAGGGTCGGGACCGCGGCGCGGGGTGTTCTGTTTGGGGGTGTGGACCGTATTCTGGGCGCGGTGTTCGGTGTGGCGCGGGGTTATGTGGCCCTGATTGTTCTTTATCTGCTGGCAGGCTCTTTTTTTGGCTCGTGGATGTCCTATGTGATGCAGGGAAGCCTCATCGGTCCTTACATTGCCGCCGGGGCAACCCATCTGACAGGTTATCTGCCTCATTTCCTGCAACCGCATCTTGCGTCTGAAGTCACAAGCGGCCATGAGGCGTCCTTGTGAAACCAGTCCGGAAAGGCCGCGCCCCATGACCCAGTCCGACAGTCTCAACCGCCCGTATGAAGAATGCGGGGTTTTTGGCGTCTGGGGTGTGCCTGATGCATCGGCCCTGACAGCCTTGGGCCTGCACGCCCTCCAGCATCGTGGACAGGAAGCGGCGGGCATCGTCAGTTTCGATGGCGAACGCTTCCACCAGCACAAAGGTCTGGGTCTGGTGGGCGATGTGTTCGGAGACAGCCGCGTCATGGCGACGCTGCCCGGCACGGTCGCCATTGGCCACAACCGTTACGCCACGACGGGCGGCACACATGTCCGCAATGTTCAGCCGCTTTATGCCGATTATGAGTTCGGCGGTCTGGCCGTTGCGCATAACGGCAACCTGACGAATTCGGCGACGCTCAAGCAGGCGCTGGTCAAGCGGGGATGCATTTTCCATTCCTCGACGGATACGGAAGTTTTCATCCATCTGATCGCCATTTCGCTCTATACGACCGTGCTCGACCGCTTCATTGATGCGGTCAAACAGGTCAAGGGTGCGTATTCGCTGATTACGCTGACGCCGGATGATGGTCTGATCGGAATGCGCGATCCGCTTGGCGTGCGTCCGCTCGTTCTCGGCCGGATGCCGGGTCATGAGCAGGGGAACGGCGGCTGGGTTCTGGCCAGCGAGACCTGTGCGCTGGACATCATCGGGGCGGATTATGTCCGCGATATCGAACCGGGCGAGATCGTTGTCATCAACAATGACGGTCTGCGCTCGCTGCGTCCTTTCGGGGATCAGGGCGGCCGGTTCTGTGTGTTCGAATATATTTACTTTGCGCGGCCTGATTCTGTGCTTGAAGGCCAGCCGGTCTATGAAGCGCGTCGCCAGATCGGTTGCGAACTGGCCCGTGAAAGCGCGGTTGAGGCGGATGTTGTGGTGCCGGTGCCAGATTCAGGCGTGCCGTCCGCGATCGGCTATGCGGCGGAAAGTGGTATTCCGTTCGAACTGGGGATCATCCGCAACCATTATGTGGGCCGGACCTTCATTGAGCCGACGGATCAGATCCGTAACCTTGGTGTGAAGATGAAGCACTCGGCCAACCGGCCGGTCCTTGCGGGCAAGCGTGTCATTCTTGTGGATGACTCGATCGTCCGTGGCACGACGTCGCGCAAGATTGTGGACATGGTCCGTGCTGCCGGTGCGACGGAAGTGCATATGCGCATCACGTCTCCGCCGACCAAACATGCCTGCTTTTACGGCATCGATACGCCTGAAGAGAGCAAGCTGATGGCTGCGACCCATACGCTTGAGGAGATGGCGAGAGCCATCGGTGTGGACAGTCTGGCGTTTGTCAGTTTCGACGGGCTCTATCGGGCGCTGGGCCATGCGAACCGCGCCGAGGGTGCGCGCCGTTATTGCGATGCCTGTTTTACCGGGGATTATCCGATCCAGTTGGTGGACAAGGAAGGCAATCTCGTCGCGTAACTCTCTTCTTGCGACAGTAATAAAAAAGGCGCCGGACCAGTGGTCAGGCGCCTTTTTGTTTGTTGGGTGTTCAGGGATATGGATAGGGCGTCTGTGAGGCGGCCTTTGGAGGGGTGGGAACTTCCGTGGGGAGCAGGGAATCCAGAGGCAGTGTCATGACGGCTTCCAGGCCCGGGTTCAGTGTTGTGTAGGTCAGTGTGCCGGAAAGGCTGCTGACGACGGCGTTCATCATGCGCGTCCCGAAGCCCGTTCCCTTGAGCTGGGGGGTGCATTCACCCTGATCCGAAACCGTCAGGACCAGTCGGGAGCCGGTCTGGGTCAGTCCGACATAGAGCGGCCCGGCATGGCCGTCATAGGCGTATTTGCTGGTATTGATGATCAGTTCGGTCAGGACCAGGCCGATATTGATGGCACGGTCTGCGGCAATCAGGATTGGAAAGAGGGAGAGATGCATCTGGTCGTGCCAGCCCTCACCCAGTGACGTGCACAATTCTTCCATCAGCTCTTCGATATAGCGGCCCAGATCCACGACGCCGACATGCTCGTCACGATACAGGCGACGATGTACGAGGCCGATGGCGGCAATCCGGTGCTGCGCTTCCTTCAGAGCTGTTGTGGTGTCTTCATTTGACGCGCTTCGGGCCTGAAGTTTGAGGAAGGATGCGACCATCTGAAGCGAGTTCTGGACGCGGTGATTGACCTCGCGGATCAGGAAGTCTTTCTGGCGCAGCAGGTCTTCGCGTTCTTCCAGAGTGGCGGCAAGGGTTGCGTTGAGTTCGCGGAGCTGCTGCGTTTGGTCGTCCGCGATCAGGAGGCGGCGGATGCGACGGGCTGCCTGTTTCTGTTCGCTGGTCCAGCGGGTGCTGTGCCCGCGGATGGTCTGCTCCCATGTTCGAAAGGACGTGCGGGGGCGCAGAATGCCGTCGCTGCCCGTATCGTCCTTGTGCGGATGACCGGCCCATTCGATGGTCTGAATGATTTCGACCCGACTCCACACGATACAGATGGGGGTGCGAAGAGGGAGTGTGATGGCCAGAAGACCGGCGCAGCGTTCAGGCCACTCGGTGGCAGGGGGGTAGTCCCTTCCCAGCATGGCAGTGCTGAAAATTCCGCCAATGCTGCCCGCTCTCAACCAGTCATGCAGCTTGTGCAGGCTATCCGTATCGGGGAGCACACCGGTTGCACTGATGGTCTCGGCACTGATGACGGCAAACCCGTTGCAGGGAAAAAGGGCCTGTAATTCGTTGATGCAGTTGCGAAGGTTGTTTTCAAGCGGACGGCGGACGTCAAAATGGGATGTGACGGCTTCCATCGCGTTGCGCAGGCGCAGACGCTCCTGATAGGTCACCAGTTCTTCTTTGTTTCGCAACTGGCGGGACATGACGCCTGCCAGTGTGCGACACGCCGCGCGAATATCTTCGGGCAGGCGCCTTGGAGAAGAGTTGTGGCAGGCGATCAGTCCCCACAGCACACCATCGACGACCAGCGAGACGGACGCCGAGGCCCGCACACCCATATTGGCCATGTATTGAAGGTGGATCGGTGAGACGCTGCGGAGTTGCACGTCGCTGAGATTGATCCCTGCAAGCCCGGCTTCGGGCGGGCGAATGGGGGCGGCTTCGTAAGTGATGTCCGGGATGACGCGGATGCGGTTGCGGACATAGAGAGTCCGGGCCTGCGCAGGAATGTCGCTGGCCGGGAAGTGGTGGTTCATCAGGGAGGGGAAGGCGTTGTTGCGGCTTTCGCCTACGACGCGGCCCGTGCCGTCTTCCATGAAACGATAGATCAGGACGCGGTCAAAGCCGGTCAGGCGCTGAAAGATTGTCGCACCGTGACGACAGACGGACGCGATATCGGGGCAGCGTTCGAAACGGTCTGCCGTTCTGTCGATCTCGCCGAAAATATCCCAGGTGAGCAGATTGTGGGATTCGATGGGTTCGAGTTCGATGAGAAGATGTGTGTTCTGGGTATGGCGTACGACGCTGAAGGTCTCGCCTGCGAGCCCTGGGATACGAAGATCGGACAGGGATGCGCGTTTTTCGTCCTGAAAACGTTCGGGCGGGACGTTCAGGACGCTCGCAAGATCACGCCCCAGCCAATCTGGGGTCAGACGGCCTTCGATGTCTCCTGCTCCACCGAGAATGGTCCGGGTTGCGCTATCGGCGATCAGTAGGAGGCTGTGCGGCTGAATGGCGTCCGGGCGATGGATGGGTTCGCGGTCACAGGATGTCGTGACCGCATGTTCCAGCGAATAACCCGGTTCCGAGCCCGCAGGACGCTGGATCGTCAAACGGTGGTCCGCCTGAAGGACAGAGAGAGTATTTTGCAGGCAGTCTGACATGCAGCGGACATAAAGGTCTCTCTATTGGCGGCCAGCGTGTTCCGCGCGAAAGGTCCGGTCAGGTGAGGCCCGGAACTCATCATATCCATTATCCGTTCCTCACCGCCTGCTGTCAATTTATGACTTTTTATTTCAGGGCTGGCGGCTGTCTGCCTGAATCCAGGACGCGACGTCTGCCGAGAGGGCATGACGGCTGGCCGGGCGGGTATAGAGCATATGACCGCCCTGATAGAGATGCAGCGACACGCGGTCTGCGCCGACGGTCAGATGGTCCTTCATCCAGCGCGCGGTCGCGAATGGACAGGCCACATCATAATAGCCATTTGCTACAAAAACGCGCAGGCCGGGATCAAGTGCCAGAAGACGGTTCAGAACTGGGATCTGATGGATGGGCGACGGGCCACCCGCGCTCCACTTCCAGCTTCCGTTCACCTTGAAGGAGAGCAGGTCGTAGGTCAGGGGTGTCTTGAAGCCGAGGTCATTCGCGGCATAGCCCGAGAAGGCATTGCCATAGGCGCGGCCAAAGCCGAACAGAGTCGGATCGGGGCTTTCGTCCAGACCGTCAGCCGAGGGGTCGGCGATGGACTGCGTGAAATCGTACAGCCCGTACAGACGACCGTCGCGGGACATGATGTCGTGCGAGCCGATGGCGGGAATGCCGTGCTGACGGGCAATCACGTCCTGCGGCAGGCCGGTGCGCTGGGCAATCTCGGCATAAAGCGCCTGACCGTCGCTGCCCGACGGCAGCTTTCCGGCGATTTTCGGCAGGTAGGTGTTCAGGGACCACTGATAGGCTTCGTCTGCCGTCTTTTCCGTCACGTTCGGGCTCTGATGTGCGGCGATCAGGCTTGGCATCATGAGAGCGGCGGAAAGCGGGTTGTCGTCCGAATCGAGCAGGGGCATCTCGATGGCCGGGGAGATCATGACGATGCCGTTGAGCAGGATGCCCTGTTCCATCTGGAGCGCATTGGCGACCTGAATGGAGCGGATGCCACCATAGCTTTCGCCTACGAGATAATGCGGGGAGGCTTCACGGCCATTCGCTGCCGTCCACAGGCCAATGGCCTTGGCGAAAGTGCTGGCATCCTGTTTGACGCCGTAGAACTGGTCTCCGGCCTTGGCCGTATCGGTGGGGCGGGAATAGCCCGTGCCCACGGCGTCGATGAAGACCATGTCGGTGACGGGAAGCCAGCTGTCGGGGTTGTCCGCAAGCTGGGCATGGGTGCCGTCCGTTGGGTCTTTGGCGGGCATGGTCAGGGCCTTGGGGCCAGCCGCGCCGAGGTTTAGATAGGCCGTGGCCGCACCCGGTCCGCCATTGAAGAAATACGAGACCGGGCGTGTGCCAGCCGGGACGCCGTCTTTCGTGTAGGACACATAGAACATGCGGGCCGTCGGTTTGCCGTCGGGGCCGCGCAGGATGAGCGTTCCGGCATGGGCGGTGTAGGCGATGCCGTTCAGATGATGCTGGGTGACGGAATCCGCAGGGAGCAGGGCGGGCTCACCCGTGAAGGCGTCGGTTGTCTTGCCAGTTTCGGCCTTGGTGTCGGTTTTGGGGGCATCGGCCGCCGCAGCCGTACAGACGGGGGTGAGGAGCGTTAAAGCGAGCAGGGCTGCGCGGCGGGTCATCATCTGACGGGCATCTCCGGGAAAAAAGCAGAAGAGTCCGCCCTATCAGTCCTGAGCTGTAACGACCATCGCTTCCGCATGAAGTTTTCGTCATGCGGAAGCGGTCTGATGCGGGTGTTCGGTCAGGCTTTGGGGGCTATGATGTTCGGACGCAGCATGAGGCGCGGGTCGGCGACGCGGTCATACTCTTCGGATGTCATGAAGCCCAGTTCCAGCGCGGCCTCACGCGGGCTCAGATCCTTTTCCATAGCGTGATGCGCGACCTGTGCGGCGCGGTCATAACCGATGGCCGGGGAGAGGGCCGTGACGAGAACCAGCGAACGCTCCAGATCCTGTTTCAGCTTCTCGGTATTGGCTTTCGTGCCTTCGACGAGGAAGCGGCGAAAGTTTTCCGAGCCGTCATGCAGAAGGGTGATGCCCTGCATGATGTTATGGATCATGAGCGGCTTGTAGACATTCATGTCCAGCATACCCGCAGCCCCGCCGAGGCCCACCGCGACATCATTGCTCATGACCTGAAGGGCGAGCATGGCCAGCGCCTCAGCCTGCGTCGGATTGATCTTGCCCGGCATGATCGACGATCCCGGCTCGTTCTCCGGCAGGTGCAGTTCGCCCAGACCCGCGCGCGGGCCGCAGGCGAGCAGGCGGATGTCGTTGGCGATCTTGAACAGGCTGCCCGCCGTTGTGCGGAGCGCACCCGACAGATGCACCAGCGCATCATGCGCGCCCTGAAGCGCGAACTTGTTTTCGCCAGCTGTGAAGCCAAGTCCGGTCAGGCGGGCAATTTCGGCGCAGGCGCGGAGGTCGAAGCCTTCATCCGTGCTGACACCGGTGCCGAGGGCCGTGCCGCCGAGGGCGAGGGAGAACAGACCGTCGCGGGCCTGCTCCAGACGGGCGATGTTGTCCGTCAGCATCCCGGCATAGCCATGCCATTCCTGACCCAGCGTGATGGGGACGGCATCCTGAAGATGCGTGCGGCCAACCTTGACCAGATCGCGCCATTCTTCGGCCTTGGCAGCCATGGCGTCACGCAGCCGCGTCAGGGCCGGGATCAGACGACGATGCGTGCCGAGAACGGCCGCGATGTGCATGGCGGTCGGGAAGTTGCAGTTGGTGGACTGCGACATGTTGACGTGATCGTTCGGATGCAGCGGCGTCTTGCTGCCGAGCGGATGGCCGGTGATCTGGCAGCCACGGTTCGCGATCACTTCATTGACGTTCATGTTGAACTGCGTGCCCGAACCCGTCATCCAGACATGGAGCGGGAACATCCGGTCATGCTCGCCCCTGATGATCTCGTCACAAACGGTCTGGATCAGATCCGCCCGGTTCTGCGACAGGCGACCGCTGGCGGCATTGGCCGTCGCGCAGGCACGCTTCATGATCGCATAGGCTTCGATCATTTCATGCGGCATCAGTTCGCGGCCGATGCTGAAATATTTTAAGGAGCGCTGGGTCTGTGCGCCCCACAGCACATCGTCAGCGACGTCGATCGGGCCCATGCCATCGGTTTCGGTGCGGCTCATTGTCTGTTTTCGGCTTTCCTGCGGGTGATCGGGCTCATTTCACGGGGGAAATTATCGCACAATCGCCGCAGGACAAAGGAACCGAGCCATAGAAAATCCGGATGCCGTCACAGCAAGAAAACGACTTCAGGATTCTACGATCTGGGCTACCGGATGACGGCCATAGGTATTGGTCAGGATCACACCGGCCATGACGACCGCGCCGCCGATCAGGGTGCGTAGGGACGGGACTTCGCCGGTGAGGAAATAGGCCAGAACCATCGTTACGGGCGGCAGAAGATAGAGCAGCGCCGCACCGCGCGAGGCACCGAGATGGCCGATGACGAACCCCCAGGCGGCATAACCGAACGCCGCCGGGAAAATGCCAAGTTCCAGCACGGCGGCCTGTCCCTGCCATGAGGCATGGGAGAAGCTCGTGAGGCCCTGAGGTAGCCAGGGGGTCAGGAAAATCGCACCCGAAATCAGGACATAGGCGATTGTCGGCAGGGCACCGTAGCGGCGGATCAAGCCTTTCTGGAGGATCGTGTAGAACGCCGCGCAGACGGCCGCGCCGAACACCAGCGTGGCGCCGGAGCCAAAGGAGAGACCGCCGCTTTGCCCCTTGGCGATCATGGCGACGCCGCTGAAGCTCAGAATCGATCCGGCCCAGCCCCAACGGGACATACGCTCGCCGAGGAACACCATGGCCAGAAGCCCCGCCATCAGCGGGGCCGCACTGATGAGAAGGCTGGCCGCTCCGGACGAGACGGTCATTTCTCCGCAGTTGAACAGGATATTGTAGAGCATGATCCCGATCATGCCGCAGGCGAGGATCTGCGGAATATCGGCGGTCAGCGGGCGTGTGGGGCGTTTCCACCAAAGCCAGAGAGCCGCCATGACGGCCGCGACGGCATAACGCAATGCCGCCAGCGGCACGGGTGCAAAATCATGCAGGGCAATTCGGACGACGGGATAGGCGCTCGCCCAGGAGAGGATGGCCACGGCGACGAAAAAGGGCAGGGAACGTCCGGAAGATTGGGTCATTCCTGTTTATTAGCAGGAATGTTTCGGGAGCGGGAAGAGTTGCAAAAGTGGGATAAGCGCGTCGCTCATCCCAACCTGTTATTGCAGCCAGCGATCGCCACTGAAACGGTTGTGGGAAAAGAGAAAACCGGCCACCAGACCGATGGCGGCGAACATGATGGTCCACAGCGAGATCGGTAGAATCAGGGTGGAAACCGCCGAGAGCAGGACCATTCCGGCAAAGGCGCAGACGGTGGATTCAAGAAGTCGCGGGCCGTAATGACGTTCAGCACCGCAATGTGGGCATTTCTCCGAGGTCGGGCGCATGGGTTTGCGACAGACGGGGCACAGCGCGATGGCGTTGGCTTCGGGTTTTCTCACTGACCGTTATTCTCCTGATGTTCGCCAACCGCAATACGGGCTTCCACGGCCATACGCCAGGGCGCATCAGCCGGTGCCGCTGCCAGGGCACGGCGATAGAGGTCAAGGCTTTCGCCAGAGATGTGGCTGCCGTTACGACTTTCAAGCTCGGCGAGGCGAATGGCCAGCTCGGGCTCGAAATGGGCGTCGAGAGCGGCTTTCCAGTCCCGGATCGCATCTTCCGTCAGACCGGATTTGGCTTCGACCTGCCCCAACATGAAGTGTCCGGTCGCATAAGTCGAGGATGTCGCAGGGATCGTAGCGACTTCAGCCTGAAGTTTATGGATCATTTCCAGACCCTTCGCATCCGGCCCTGTCTGACGCTCGCTCAGCGGCTGTGGCGGGAGGGAGGGGTGGCCGTTAACGATATAGAGGGCAAATGCCAGGACCGGGATGCCGAGTCCGACCGCCAGAACGGGAAGAACCCGGCGGCGCTTGGCCGGTTCGGCCGAAAGATCCTCGACAGCGGCTTCGCCATCCGTGGCCAGCAGACGGCGCTGAACTTCAAGGCGCGCGGCCTGATATTCTTCATCATTGATGAGGGCGAGGGCGTGATCGCGTTCCAGATCCCCAAGCTGTCCGCGATAGAGCGTGAGGGCGGAGTCGCGGGCGTTGACGCGCCGACGAAGGGTTCGCAGGCCCAGAAAGGCGGGACACAGGGCCACCGCAGCGATAATCAGGATTCCCAACCAGAACAAACAGTTTACTCCCGGCCCGAAAGGGCATCCAGACGCGCGCGCTCGTCATCCGTGAGCGGCGCAGGCGTGGCGACGACGCGGCGTCTGGCCGTCCGCCATGCAATGACAAGTCCGGCCACCAGCGCGAGCGCCGGCATCAGCCAGAGCAGGGCGGTAGACCATGAAAACTGTGGGGCCAGACGGATGAATTCGCCGTAGCGTTCGGTCATCCAGTCCATGATTTGCTGATCGCTTTTGCCTGCCGCGACCTGTTCGCGGACGACCTTGCGCAGATCACGGGCGAGGGGCGCGCTGCTATCCTCGATGCTCTCGTTCTGACAGACGAGGCAGCGCAGATGCGCGCCGAGGGCTTCGGCCCGTTTTTCCTGAGCCGGGTTGGGCAGCATTTCGGCGGGATCGTCCACGGCAAGGGCTACGCCGCCGCCGATCAGACCGACCGCGAGCAGCAGGGCCGGAAAGCGTCTGGAAGCCTTCATAATCCGGCCAGCCTCGGGCGGATTTCCGCCTCGTAGATCTGCGGGTCGAGGGCGGCGCTGCCATGCCAGATGATGCGCCCTCCCGGTGCGACCAGAAAGCTCTCGGGCACGCCGGTTACGCCCCAGTCGATGGCCACGCGGCCATGCCGGTCGGAGGCGACGCGGGCGTAAGGCGAGCCGTCGCGTTGGATGAAGGCGCTGGCGTTTTCGGGCTTGTCCTCATAGGCGATGCCCCAGATCGGCATGTTGCGCGAGATGGCGCGCAGGCCGGGCATTTCCGCCACGCAGGGAATGCACCATGAGGCGAAGAAATTGACCAGAACCGGTCGGTGCTGGGCTTTGAGCTCCGCATCTGTGAAGCCGTCGCCAAGACCGGGGAGGCCGGGCATGGCGAAGGTCGGGATGGGTTTGCCGACATTGGGGTTCTTGATCGCACGTGGGTCGAAGGCGCCGCTGCGCATGTCGCTCAGCATCCGCCAGAACCCGATGCCGAGGACGCCCGCGCCAATGATGGGCACGGCGGTGAGGATGCCGCGTCGTGTTACGCTCATATCCGTTTCTCCTCAGGCGCGGGCCATGTTGCGGGCGGCGGCACGCTTGGGCGCGCCGATCCGCATCCGGCGGTCAGACAGTGAGAATGCGCCGCCAATCGCCATGACCAGTCCCCCCAGCCACATCCAGGGCGCGAGCGGATTGCGGTGCAGGCGCAGGACATAGGTCGTGTCCTTGCCTGTACCGTGACGGTCACCCACCACACCGTACAGATCGGTGATGAAATTGGTGTGGATCGCAACTTCGGTTGTGGTCTGGCTCTGCGTTGTGAAGTCGCGTTTTTCAGGATGCAGGATGGTCACGAGCTTGCCGTTGCGACGGATGGCGATGTCGGCCTGCATGGCCTTGTAGTTCGGGCCGATATAGTCATGCACGTCCAGAAGCGTCCAGTCGTCCCCGGCCAGAGAGCGCGTTTCGCCGATATGGACTTCAACGATGGCGTGCTCGGCCTGAGACATGCCGCACAGGCCGAGAATGGTGATGCCTGCGCCGATATGGGCGAGTGCCGCCCCCCAGCTTGAACGCGGCAGGTTCTTCATGCGCTCCCACACGCCCTGCGCGGACGTATGGCCAATGCCGATCCGGCGCAGCACGTCGGAAACGGACGCCGCGATGACCCAGACCGCCAGCGTACCGCAGGCGATGGGCAGGATGCCGGAAAGCTTCCAGAAGCACAGGACCAGCCCGATCGCAGCAATGCCAGCCGCGGCATAGAGATGCGAGAACGTCCGGGCGAGCTGCGCGCGCTTCCACGGCAGGGCCGTGCCGACGCCCATGGCCAGCAGGAGCGGCAGGGTCAGCGGGATCGTTGCGGCGTCGAAGAACGGCTTGCCGACGGAAATGGTGCGCCCGGCCAGAAGCTGCATGAAGGGTGGGTACATCGTGCCCGTCACGACGACGGCGCAGATCGAGCACAGCAGGATGTTGTTCAGGACCAGAGAGCCCTCACGCGAAACCGGAGAAAACAGGCCGGTCGAGGTCAGGGAAGGCGCGCGCCATGCGAATAGAGCGAGCGAGCCGCCGATGACGATGGCGAGCAGGGCCAGAATGAACACGCCGCGGGCGGGATCGTTGGCGAAGGCGTGGACCGAGTTCAGGATGCCCGAGCGGACGAGAAACGTGCCCGACAGAGAAAACGAGAACGTCGCGATGGCGAGCAGGACCGTCCAGATTTTCAGGCCTTCGCGCTTTTCTACGACGATGGCGGAATGCACGAGGGCCGTACCCGTCAGCCACGGAATGAGGGAGGCGTTTTCCACCGGGTCCCAGAACCAGTAGCCGCCCCAGCCCAGCACATAATAGGACCACCAAGAACCCAGCGCGATGCCGCAGGTCAGGAAGCACCAGGCCGCCACGGCCCATGGGCGGACCCAGCGGCCCCACGCGGCATCGACACGTCCTTCGATCAGGGCGGCGACAGCGAAGGCGAAGGGGACGGCGAAACCGACATAGCCGGTGTAGAGAATGGGCGGGTGGAAGGCGAGGCCGGGGTCCTGAAGGAGCGGGTTCATGCCCTGACCGTCCATCGGCGCGGGGAAAACGCGCTCAAACGGATCGGACGTCAGGAGGCAGAACATCTGGAACCCGGCGGAGACGCCGCCGAGAATGGCCAGAACGCGCCCGCGCAGGATGTCCGGCAGGTTACGGCCGAACAGGGACACCGCACCACCGCAGACGGCGAGGATCAGCGTCCAGAGCAGGACCGAGCCTTCATGGTTTCCCCAGACGCCCGTAATTTTATACAGCAGCGGCTTGGAGACAGCGGAGTTTGCCGCGACGTTCTGGACCGAGAAATCGTCGCTGACGGCGCACATCACGAGGCACAGGAACGAGTAGCCCAGCGCAAGCAACTGCGAGACCGCGAGATAGGGTGCAAGCCCTACGAGGCGCGCGTCACGGCGGTTGGCGCCCCAGAGTGGGACGGCGAACTGCACGAGGGCGAGTACACAGGCGAGGGCCAGGGCGAAATGGCCCTGTTCTGGTCCGAACATCAGGCGATCAGCCCCCTGCTTTCTTTGCGGTCATGGTGTCCCAGCTTGAGGCATCCGGCGCTTTGCCGAAGCGCGGATCCCATTTGCCGGTGCGTTTGAGTTCGTCCGCGACTTCCTTGGGCATGTAGGTCTCGTCATGCTTGGCGAGGACTTCGCTGGCGGTGAAGCCGCCATCCTTCTGCACGGTGCCGAGGGCGACGACGCTCTGTCCTTCGCGGAACAGGTCGGGGAGGATGCCGGTGTAATGGACCTCGACCGCGGCTTGTCCGTCCGTCACCTGAAAGGCGTTCACGGGTGTGCCGTTTTCGTTGATGCGGTGCAGGCTGCCGGCCATGACCATGCCGCCGAGGCGGATGGTGCGATCGGGTGAGGGCGGATTGGCCTTTACCTGCGAAGGGGCCATGAAGAACACGATGTTGGACGAGAACGCCCGCAGCGTCAGGGCAGCGGCGGAACCGACACAGGCCAGACAGGCGATGACGATCCAGAGACGACGGGTCTTGCGGGTCATGAGGCTGACCTTTCACGGCGGCGGGCATGGCTTTCGACGGCGGCCAGACGGGCCTTGGACTTCCGAAGGCGCAGAGCGGCACCAACACCGAGGACAAGGGAGCAGCCCAGCGTCAGGGCATAGGAGGCCGCGATATAGGGCCAGTGATTCGGGAGATGCATCATGCTGCTTGACTGTCCCTGCGATCGAGACGCGAACGGGCCATCATCTGGCGCGCACGGCTTTCATGGATGGCGGCGCTGAGCCGGGTGAAAATGACGGCCGCAACACCGAGCGTAAAGCCGATCGTGCAGATCAGCAGCGGCCAGAGCATCATCATGGACATGGTGGGTGCGCCGGTCAGGGTGATGCTGTCGGGCTGGTGCAGGGTGTTCCACCACTGGACACTGAACTTGATGATCGGAAGGTCGATGACACCGGCCAGAGCGAGGATCGCGGCGGCGCGCTGGCCGCGGGCGGGTTCGTCAAAGGCGCGGATCAGGGCAATATGGCCGAGATACAGGAAGAACAGCACCAGCATGGATGTCAGGCGCGCGTCCCAGACCCACCATGTGCCCCACATTGGCTCACCCCAGAGCGAGCCGGTAATCAGGCACAAAGCGGCGGCGCAGGCGCCGACGGGTCCGATTTCTATGGCGGCCAGATCGGCCAGCGGATGGCGCCAGACCAGCGAAAGCACGCCGCAGGTTGCAAGCCCGAGGTAGCAGGACGATGCCAGCCACGCCATTGGGACATGCACATACATAATGCGGACGGTGTCGCCCTGCTGCCAGTCGGCCGGGGCGATGAAGAGACCCCAGATCACACCGACCACGAGAAACACGATTGCGCCACCGGTCAGCCAAGGCAGCAGGGTGCGCGCCAGACGCAGGAACTGCCCCGGATTGGCATAGCGATGGAGCAGGTTGGGGGTAGGGCGCACTGGGACACGGACCTCGGCAGAGTGGCAACGCGGCGATGGGTTCCCCGCGACAGGTTCCCCATTGAAATAGTCCGAAGCAATCATATTCGGAAGAGGCGCGTTGTCCCATTGTTCCGATCACTGTTATCACGTTTCACGGAATTGAGCGCAAAATGCCCCAAGGGCGGCTTTTGGGGCGTCCCTTGGGGCAGCCTTTGTGGCGGGAGTGAGAGATGGCTTTCTGGCTGGTGAAATCGGAACCCGAGGCGTTCTCATGGGCGCAGCAGGTGCATAATAATGTCGAGCCGTGGACCGGCGTACGCAACTATCAGGCGCGCAACAATCTTGCGGCGATGAAAAACGGCGATCTGGCGTTTTTCTACCATTCCGTTAGCGAAAAACGGATTGTGGGCGTGGTGGAAGTCGTACGGGAGGCCTATCCGGACCCGACTGCGGAAGATCCGCGCTGGGTCTGTGTGGATGTGAAGGCGATGGGGGCTTTTGGCCGTCCCGTGAGCCTTGCCGAGATCAAGGCCGATCCGGCTCTGGCGGAGATGGCGCTGCTCAAACAGTCCAGATTGTCTGTAGCGCCGGTGACGGAGGAGGAGTTCCGACACCTGACGCAGATCGGGGACTGGGTGCGCCCCTGAAGACCGTATTTCTTAGTGAATGGGAGAGGCGTCGCCGTTCACGAGGATGTTCGTCTGGCCATTGACCGGATGACCGGCATAGCTCGTCGGTGAGTCTTCGTCTTCATAAGGCGACTGCACGGGGGCGTTGAACTTCACCGGCATACCAAACAGCGTGAAATGGGACGGTAGGTTGTTGGGGCCGTTGGTTTTCTGCTGCGCGTTCGGGCCGGGCATGCCGACCGGCAGATGCGTCCGGACCCGGTCGCTGTAGCTGGCGAGGGCGGTTTCCGAGTCTTCCACTTCCGTATAGCCATGCGGCGGGGGCGGGGCGCCTTCATCGGGGAGGGCTGCCGTCTGGGCCGGGGTCAGGGGTTTTGCGGGCGCGCCGACGATCTGACCGGAGGTTGGGACCATCTGCGGCAGATTGGCCGTGCCGTGAGCGGCATGGTGGTGGCTGTGACTCGGGGCGGCAAAAGCTGGAGAAACCGCCGGAACGAGGAGGGTGGCTGTCAGCGGGGCCGACAGGATCAAGCGCGATAATGCGGTCATTGGTGTAATTCTCCTCACCCCGACGGTGCTCGTCCGGATAGTTGGCCCGGGTAGTCTTCTGGCGCCGATATCCCCATGATGGTGCCATGTTAGGATATGAAACCTGCTATCCGGTAAACGGTTTCGGGTCTTACGAACAGGAGTTTTGATCGTCATGACCTCAGTGAATGACACGCAGCTTCCGACCAGCAATTTCGCCTCGACGGCGCTGGACGGGGATTCCCTTGCACAGCTTCAGTCCGTTCTTGAAAAGGTGGAGCAGGGCCGTGGAGTTCTCGTGCGTCTGGCCGACCTGATGGGCGGCGCGGTCGGACAGGCCACGCGACTCGGCATGCAGGGACTCGGACTGGCCCCGGCGGTGCAGGAAAAATTCCACAAGACGGCGGAAGCTGCCATCGAACGGGCGTTTCGTGTGGCTGTTCTGGGTATCGACAACGATGCGCCGGCCCCGCGTGATCCGATGCGTGAGAATCTGGGACAGGCCGCCGTGGCCGTCTCTGGTGCGCTGGGCGGTTTCGGGGGAATTTTCGGTCTTGCGCCGGATGTCGGCTTCACAACGCTGACCATCATGCGCGAAATCGCCCGCATTGCGCGCGAGGAAGGCGAGGATCTGCGCAACGAAGACACGCGCCGGGCCTGTCTGGAAGTTTTTGCGCTCCGCAGTTTTCCGGCGCGTCAGAGCGACGAGGAAGGCGAACTGGGTTTCTTCTCGGCGCGTGCGCTGCTGCGCGGACGGCCTATCGTGATGCTGATGGCGGAAGTGGCGTCGCATTACGGAATCGGTCTGTCGCGCAAGTTCGCGTTGCAGATGGTGCCGGTTGCGGGCGCGCTGTGTGGGGCGTCTCTCAACACGGCGTTTCTGGCGCATTACCGCGCGCTGGCACGGGCCCATTTCACGATCCGTCGTCTGGAACGCACGCATGGGCTGGCCGTTAAGGAGGCTGCTGCCGATCTGCGGGCCGGTGGGATGGGTACGTCTGAGACATTTTCCTGAGCTCAGGAGTCTCAGGCTTCCGTTGCTCCTTCTGTGGTCAGGGACGCTTCGGTCATCGTCGCAGGTTCGACGTTTTTGCGCATCGTCCACAGATCCACGAGCGCGGAGATAACCAGACAGGCCGCGCTGATTTTGGCCAGAACCATCAACAGGCCGTGTATTTCGGGCATCAGCAGGCGCAGGGCGCCAAGTATGACGAGGATGATGGCGTAAATGAAAGCAAGCGGCACTGGCGGTCTCCCTGATGGCAGGCCACCTTTATCATGGTCGTTGTCTCCACGGCCATGATTTCGCACGACAGGATCCATCCATGTGCTCTGCGGCGCCTCAGTTCAGGAAACGGGTAGAAACTGTGTCGTCATGGATGAGATAACGCCGGACCTTCTGCTTCAGGCTTATGCCTCGGGGATTTTTCCCATGGCTCCGGATGCGGAAAGCGCGGAACTGACATGGTATCTGCCGGAAGAGCGCGGGATCATGCCGCTGGACGGGATGCATGTTCCCAAAAAGCTCATGCGCCTCGTGATGTCGGGCAGGATGATGGTGACGGCGGATCGGGCATTCGATGACGTCATGCTGGCCTGTGCTGAAGCGGCTCCCGGGCGGGAGACGACATGGATCAGCGGGCGTATCCGCAGTCTTTATGGTGACCTGCACCGTCAGGGAAACGCCCATTCCATTGAAGTCTGGGACGGCGAGGCTGTGGTGGGTGGCCTGTATGGCGTGTCCCTGCGGGGG
Organism: Gluconobacter sp. Dm-73; assembly: GCF_018256215.1. Lineage (NCBI taxonomy): Bacteria > Pseudomonadati > Pseudomonadota > Alphaproteobacteria > Acetobacterales > Acetobacteraceae > Gluconobacter > Gluconobacter sp. Dm-73. The sequence goes on from NZ_JAERLW010000001.1 coordinate 134,407, forward strand.
GCTTTTTTCGGCGAGAGCATGTTTTCGCGGGAACGTGATGCTTCTAAGGTGGCGCTGGTCCATCTTGTCGCAGGGCTGCGACAGGGGCGATACACGCTGCTGGATACGCAATACACCACGCCGCATCTGACGGGGCTGGGTGGGGTCGGCATTCCAGCGGAGGATTATCAGTCCCTGCTTCATCAGGCGCTGACCGTGCGTGCGGTCTGGCCTGACGATTTCAGCCTTCAGGCCCTGCGTGAATCCATTGCGTCCCTGCGCGCGCTTCCCGGGCGCGTGCCTGTCGGAGATCCGCCATGACTGTTTTTACACGTCCTGTTTTTCTGAGCGCCGCGCCGATCGGGCTGCTGGTGGCCGGTTTGTCTGTGATGACACCGGCTCATGCGGACGATCATCCCCGCCTGACGCCGACGCGGGATGTGACGGTCGTGTATGAGCTTTCCACGCTGTCGAGTGCGACGAAAGGTCATCCCGAGAGTGTCAAAGTCGCGTTCTCGGGCGCGGGCGATCTGCTGCGGATCGATTCGCAGGATGGCAACGGAGTGACGATCCTTGATCGCCCGGCGCAGCAGGTCACGCTCGTGATGATGAAGCAGCAGCTCTATACGCGCCTTCATCCAAGCCATGGTCTGCACAATCCGTTCATGCTTGATCTGGACATGCAGTATAAGGCTGCTGGTCATGACACCGTGGCGGGGGTGGCCTGCGATCGCTGGACCATCCAGAGCAGCCACGGCACGGCCACCGCCTGTGTGACGCCGGATGGCGTCATTCTGGCGGAAAACGGCGTGGATGCGGACGGTGTGGAAGGCTCCATCAAGGCGCTTTCGGTATCCTATCAGGACATCCCGTCCTCCACGTTCGAGCCGCCGGCAGGATTTCATATGCTGGAGCCGAAAATGCGTCCCGCGCATCAGAGCCAGGCAGGGAGTGCGACGCCATCGCCGGTGCCGGAAGCCTCGGGCACAGAGATGAAGACGACGACGCATGAGGCCGCGACGCCTGACGTGTCAGATTCTGACGCGCCCGTCATCGGGGACAGGGATGCGCCCGCGCCAGCCACGACAACGCCGGGTGGGCATACGGCACTGCTGCCGGGCCAGAGCGCTCAGCCCGATACGACGCAGCCCTCCGTTTCGAATGATTCTTCAGGAGATGGTTCCGTATCTGCGCCGGATCAGCCGCCGAGTGGCCCGGCCGACGGAAACCACAAATGAGAACGAGGATGCTGCGTGCAGCCGGAATGACGGCCTGTCTGTTGATGGGGACTGTGGGCGGATTTTCCGCAAAGGCGGATGTTCCTGCAACTCCCGCGCCGCTTCAGGCACAGGCTCCGCTCGTGACGCCGCTGCATGATGCCGATATCGATTATGTTCTGACGGGCCCGGCCGGACAGCATCTGCATCAGCGGATGCGCTGGACGTCCACGTCGTGGCGGCAGCGGATCGAGCCCGAAGGGTCAGCAACGGTCATGCTGACGGATTACCGCACCCATATTCTGATGGTGCTGGATGGGACCAAGCGCACGGCGACGGTCATGCCAGCGCCGGGCGGTAGTTTCGCGGCGCCCGGAACGCCCGCAGCAGGATCATGGCGCCAAATGGGTCAGGGCCGGATCGCTGGGGAAGCCTGTACGATCTGGGAAAGTGCCGACACTGACCGTCATCCGACCACCTTCTGTTACACGGAGGACGGGTTGATGCTGGGGGCGGTGCATGACGGAAAGCCGGTCGTGGAAGCGGTCTCGGTCAGTCGTTCTCCGCAGCCCCTCGATGTTTTTGACCCGCCGCCGGGTTATCACCGGGTCGAGTCGCCGCACTGAGGGGCGCTTTCTGAGGCTGGACGGTTGTCTGTTACAATTTGTCCGGCTCCTGCCATGATTGGTGCCTCTTGCTGCCATTTTCAGCGGGCATAATCTTTCTCATGGACGGAAGAGCCTGTTTTAACCGGCTTTTCTGCTCCGCGTGTTTCGAGGAGAAAGATGCCATGCGTCGCATCACACGTGCAGTTCTTATGGCCGCTCCGCTGCTGATCGGTTCCGCAATCGTCCCGAATGCCATCGTGCCGCAGGCACAGGCTCACTGGCATGGGGGCGGGCCGGGCTATGGTCCGGGTTACGGTCGCGGGTATGGATATGGCGGGCCTCCGGGCGGTGGGCGCGGTGGCTGGCATCATGACCATTCCGGCGCCATCGTCGGCGGCATTCTAGGTGGTTTGGCTCTTGGAGCCGTAGGCGGCGCGCTGCTGGCCCAACCTTATGGTCCGCCGCCCCCTCCGCCGCCGCAGGTCGTGTATGCTCCCCCGCCGGTCGTCTATGCGCCGCCGCCACGGGTTGTTTACGGACCGCCGCCCGTTGTGATGTATCCGGGATACTGATCCCGGAATACTGAACGGTTTTCGTCCGGTTTGCCTTGATCGGATCGGACGGGTCGGGCAATCATGTGGCTTATGACCGTTTCTGCACAGAATACAGACCTGCAACCGGGCGACCGGGCGCCAGATTTTACGCTTCCCGCCTCTGCCGGGCGCACTGTGAGCAGTGCCGCGCTGAGCGGGAAGCCTTATCTGCTGTACTTCTATCCGAAAGCCGACACCCCCGGCTGTACGACGCAGGCCTGTGGTCTTCAGGAGGTTCTGCCCGAGTTCGACGCCGAGGGTCTGACGATCATCGGCGTCAGCCCCGATCCGGTGGCGAAAATTGAAAAATTCGCCACGAAATATGGTCTGAAGTTCCCGCTGGCCTCGGACGAGGACCATGCCGTCGCCGAAGCTTACGGAACATGGGTCGAGAAATCCATGTATGGCCGGACCTATATGGGGATGGAGCGCAGTTCCTTTCTGGTGGATGGACAGGGCGTCATCCGGAATGTGTGGCGCAAGGTAAAACCCGCGACACATGCTGCTCTGGTGGCGGAGGCTTTCCGGAACCTTCCGAAAGCCTGAGGGCTTATACCTCCAACTCTCACGAGGGAGACAGGCCGGAAACGCGCCGATGACCGTCTATGGCCGTCCACGACTTCCCGCGTCCTCCCCGCAGGCGTTTGCATCCTTCTTTTTGCCCAGGCCCACACATGCCGCGACACTGGCATGTGGCGCGCTGGGTTGCCTTGATCTGTGTTGCGCCGGTTGCGCTCGTAGCGGCTGCGGGCAGTGTGTTCCTGTGGAAACTGGCCCACGGCCCCGTGGAGATCACGCGCGTCTCCCATCTTGTGGAGCCGGTCTCGATTGCGGCGGGCAAACGCCCCGGACATCCGGCTGGTCGGCTGAGCTGGGACAGGCTCTGGATCCAGTGGCAGCCGAGCGCGGGCGGCGTTCCGGCTGGGCTTGTGCTGATGGCGCGCGGGCTGAAAGTCACCCGGTTTGACAATCTGGTGGCGGAACGCGCGACCGAGGCGGATGCCGTTCTGTCGCTAAGTGCGCTGTTTGAAGGCGTGATTGCACCGCGCACCCTGCGTCTCGAAGGCGCCACTCTGGCCCTGCGCCGTTTGCCTGACGGCGATGTGGATATGGATCTGCCAGAGCAGAAACGGGGCGGCCGGGGTGTGCCGACGCGGCTTGACCGCTTGCGCGCCGTGGATATCCACAATGTTTCCATCACATTCGCCGGGCTTCCACAGGACCGGACCGCCGTGATCGGCGACGTAGATATGAAGGCGCGCCGGATCCGGGTGGCGCCACATTCACGGGATTTCGTGTGGGTCGGGTCCGGGCGGGCCGCGGTTGCGCTCGATGGATTCCATACCATCCTGACGGCACAGGCCCGTCAAGTCGGGCATAATGGACTGTTGCATCTGCAGGCGACGCCATTTGAGCCGGCCCAACTCGGGGTTTTCAATCCACAAGCTGCGAACTGGCATGTTCCGGTGTCCATCGGGGCAGATGCGGTTTTTGTGCCGCAGGGGATGGATGCACTTCCATCGGAACTGACGCTGAACCTGTCTCTCGGGGACGGGAAGGTTTTTCAGAAAACCGCCGATCCGATCCATCTTCATGCAGGGCAGGCGAGCGTGCATCTGCGGATGGACCGTCCGGGCCTGAAGGGTGGTGCGCGGCTCGACGTTCCTTCAGCAGCGCTGGATGTGGCGGATACCGACGGTACGCTAACCCATCTGAAGGCTTCGGCCAGTGCCAGCTTGGACAATCTGCTCAAGCCGACAGTGCTGGACGCAGACGCGGAGGCCGGGCTGGATGCGATCCGCTTTGCAACGGTGGGATCCATCTGGCCTGCAACGATCGTCAAAGGCGGGCGACGCTGGGTTTCGAAGAACATCACGGACGGGACCGGGCGGGATCTACACGTCAAAGCCCATCTGCACAGCGATCATGGGCCGGACAAGATCCTGCCGACTTCGGTTGAGGGACAGCTGACAGGCCATGGCCTGACGGTCCATTGGCTGCGTCCAGTCCCTCCGGCCACGGGGCTTGATGCGTCTCTGCATTTCGATGGTCCGGAAACGCTTGTCATTGATCTGAGCCGGGGCGTTCAGCCGACGGATATAAAGCAGAACGTGCTGCTGCCGGATGGAGAAATCCGGATCGGCAAGCTCTATGACAAAGACCAGACGGGCGATATTTCCGCGCATCTGACGGGGCCTCTGGCGGGGTTCATGTCTGCTCTGGCGCATCCGCGATTGCATCTGCTGTCACGACATCCACTGCCGTTCACGCAACCAGCAGGCACGGTGGACGCGCATGTCCGTATGACGCTGCCGCTGGTGGCGCATATCCCGGACGGGGCACTGCATGTCTGGACGCAGGCGGCGTTTTCGGGCGTGCATCTGGGAAATGTCCTGATGGGGCATGCGGTGGACGGGGCTTCGGGCAAGATGTCCGCCACCGAGGATGCGCTTGACCTGACGGGAGACGGCCAGCTTGCGGGCATTCCCACGCATGTCGTGTTGTATGAGAATTTTCGAGGGGGTGCGCCGTCGCGCGTGTTGCAGACGATTGACGCGCGTTCGGTTTTGGACCCGCAATCTGCGGCAAAGGCCCGGATCGCGCCAGTTGGTCTGTTTGATGGCCATGCGGTTCTGAATGCGCATTTTGTGCAGCAGGCGAACGAAACGTCCGATCTGAAACTGTCGCTGGACATGGCCCAGGCTGCTCTGAGCGTGCCGATCTGGGCCAAGCCGCTGGGTGAGCCTGCGACGGCCATGGTGCATATCGGGTTTCAGGACGGGAAAATGTCCGTTCTGGACGGATTGCAGGCGCACGGGACTGATCTTTCCGTGGCGGGCAGGGGCGTCACGCATGCAGGCAAGCTGACCGGGATCGTTCTGGAAGGCTTTCGTATCGGTCGGACACAGGGAGATGCGCGCATTGCCCTGCCGCAGAGTGCGGAACAGCCTGTTGGTGTGACAGTCGATGCGGACCCGCTGGATCTGGCGCCGATGTTCGCGCCGCATCCCCCGGTGGCGGATACGGGAACGCAGAGCGCATCAGGCGGAACAAGCGCGTCCATGGGCGACAGCTGGTCCATCTCCCTGAACGCGCCGCATGTCTATTACGGCCCTAAAGCGCAGGTGGGCGGTGTCGTCTCGCAGATCGAGCTGCGCAACGGACATCTGACATCAGGGCGCTTTGCGTTGGACGCGCCGACCCGGGTGCGGGCGGTTCTGGGCGATACGGGGCGGGAGCATCCGTTCGTTCTGGATATCGACAATCTGGGTCTGCTGCTGGAAAATCTGGGGCTGTATGATCGCATCCGGGGGGGGAAGACGCATCTGGACGGGGTGTTCACGCCGGATGAAACCAGTGTTCGGAAAGTTCCGGAAGGACGGAGCGCCAAATCGGCAGGGCTGTGGGGCGGTTTGCCGCCGTTCCGGGGGCATGTGGACATGGGACCATCCGAGTTCCTGCGGCCGCCGCTGACGCTGACGGCAGTCTCCGACCTCTCGCCGCTGCACTGGCTGACCAATCATCTGGACCGGTTTGAAATCACCCATCTGTCCACGCGGCTCAGTCTGGCGGGGAATATGCTGGTGTTGCGTGACGGTGTGATCGGCAATCAGGCGCTGGGTGCCACGATGGAAGGGCCGATTGATCTGAAAACGTCCGGGCTGAACCTCAACGGGACGATCGTGCCGGTTTTCGGGCTGAATGCGCTTCCGGGGAAGTTGCCGGTTCTGGGGCATCTGATGTCTCCCGAGAAGGGGGGCGGACTATTGGCCGCGACGTTTGAATTGCATGGAACGGTTGAAAAACCCGATCTGTCAGTCAATCCGCTGTCGATGCTGTTGCCGGGCGTGCTTCGGCGTATTCTGCATTAAGGTTGGGCTTGGGGATTATCCTGACGGGTCGGAAGTCCCATCTCTGATCGGGAAGTCGAAGAACATTTCGGGGAGCGCGGGACGCCAGTGACGGACATGACAGATCTTTTCGGCGGCGCTCCCGGGGCGAAGCGTCCGTCCGGACATGCGCCGCACTCTGCACGGCAGGAGCGTTCGGTCGAAGCGCCGCAAGTGCAACGTCGGCCACCCTCGCGCACCCAGCCTCTGGCAGACCGTCTGCGCCCGAAGCGGCTGGAAGATGTACGGGGGCAAGATCATCTGCTTGGCCCTGAGGGGACGCTGACCCGGATGCTGGAGCGCGGCACGCTGTCCAGCCTGATTCTGTGGGGCGGTCCGGGATGTGGCAAGACGACGATTGCGCGCCTGCTCGCAGGACGGGCCGGGCTGTTTTACGCCCAGATTTCGGCAGTCTTTTCTGGCGTGGCGGATCTGCGCCGGGCGTTTGAGGAAGCGGACCAGAAACAGTCGGCGACGGGCAAGGGTACGCTGCTGTTCGTGGACGAAATCCATCGCTTTAATCGCGCGCAGCAGGACGGATTTCTGCCGTATGTGGAGCGTGGGACGGTGGTTCTGGTGGGGGCAACCACGGAGAACCCGTCCTTTGCGCTGAATGCGGCGTTGCTCTCGCGGTGTCAGGTTCTTGTGCTGAACCGGCTGGATGATGCGAGCCTTGAGAGCCTGCTTGTGCATGCGGAAGAGGAAGTCGGGCGTCCGTTGCCGCTTGATCCGGAGGCGCGGGCCAGTCTGCGGGCCATGGCGGATGGGGACGGGCGGTATCTGCTGAATATGGTCGAGCAGCTTGTGGCTCTTGATCCGTCGAAAGTTCTGACGCCGCGCGATCTGGCGGCGATCCTGTCGCGCCGGGCAATCCTTTATGACCGGGACCGGGAAGAGCATTACAATCTCATTTCCGCGCTGCACAAATCACTGCGCGGCAGCGATCCGGATGCGGGATTGTACTGGTTCGCGCGGATGCTGGAGGGCGGGGAGGACCCGCGTTACATCGCCCGGCGTCTGACGCGGTTTGCGGCTGAGGACGTGGGGCAGGCCGATCCGTCCGCGCTGCCGATGGCCGTGGCGGGGTGGCAGACCTATGAGCGGCTGGGCTCGCCGGAAGGAGAACTGGCGCTGGCGCAGGTCGTGGTGCATCTGGCGACCGCGCCGAAATCCAATGCGGTTTACACGGCCTATAAGGCAGCCCGTGCTCTGGCGCGCGATACCGGCAGTCTGATGCCGCCGTCGCATATCCTGAATGCACCGACATCCCTGATGAAGGATATCGGATACGGCAAGGGCTATGAATACGACCACGACAGCGAGGGTGGATTTTCGGGCCAGAACTACTTTCCGGACGGGATGCCCAGAGCGTCTCTTTATCATCCCACGGACCGCGGACATGAGGGGCGGATCAGAAAACTTCTGGACATGCGGGCCGCCAAGAGGGCATCCCGCGAACCATGACAGTTACCAACCGCATCGTGACCGAGGATGAGGCCGATATTCGCCTCGACCGCTGGTTCAGACGTCACTACCCCAATCTGACGCAGGGCGCGCTCCAGAAGCTGTGCCGTAAGGGACAGATCCGCGTGGAGGGAGGGCGTGTTCAGACCAATACCCGCCTGATCCCCGGACAGACCGTCCGCATCCCGCCTTTGCCGGATGTGGACAAGCCCGCACCCCTGCCGCCGCCGGATCCGATGCTGGAGCGCGAGATCCGCAAGATGGTGATTTACGAGGACGAGCACCTGCTTGTTCTCGACAAACCATCGGGCCTTGCGACGCAGGGCGGTCCGGGGATTACCAAACATGTGGACATGATGCTTGACGGCCTGCGGCCTGAGGGCGGCGATCGGCCGCGTCTGGTGCATCGTATCGACCGTGACACGTCCGGCATCCTTCTGATTGCGCGGACGCCGGGTGTGGCGGCGAAGCTTGCGGCTGCGTTCCGTGGGCGCGATGTGGAGAAGACGTACTGGGCTGTGGTTGTCGGACGGCCATCGCCGGAATCCGGCATCATCGACCAGCCTCTGGCCAAGATCGGTGCGGGTGGCGCGGCGCTGGTGATCGCGGCGTCACGCGATGAGGAAGACGCGGCTTCGGCCAAGACGGATTATGCGACGCTCGATGCCGCCGGAAAGAAGCTGAGCTGGCTGAAGCTGTCTCCGCTGACGGGGCGAACGCATCAGCTTCGCGTGCATACCGAATCCATTGGCACGCCGATCCTTGGTGATCCGCGCTATGGCGGAAAGGCCGCACATCCGGAAGGCTTTATCGACCGGTTGCACCTGCATGCGCGTCAGCTTGATATTCCCCACCCCGCCGGTGGGCGTTTGATCGTGACGGCCCCTCTGCCGCCGCATATGCGCGAGACATTCCGGACGTTGGGCTTTGTGCCGGGTGAAACGCCCGCGCCCAAGCGCGTTCGCGGCGGAGGCAGCAGCAAGGGCAGGGGGCCTGCGAAATGAAGAAGCTCACCGGCGGTCTGATTGCCGTCATCGTTGCTTTTGTTGGTGTGAGTGTGGCCACGCATGTCCTGATCGATCAGGACGCGCTGCGCGAGCGCGTGGCCGTGGCGCTTCAGCACCAGACAGGGCTTTCGATGCAGGTCCGTCATTCGTCGGTGCAGCTTTTGCCTTGGCCAGCCTTTGAGGCGTCCGACGTCGTGCTGAAGCGCGATGGGCAGACGCCGGTTCTCAAGGCTCATACGATCCATGCCGGAATTGCCGTCTTTGCCCTGCTGCATCGCGAGGTCCGGTTTCAGGATGTCGTCATCGAAAAAGCGACCGTCAATCTCGTGCGCGGTTCGGATGGACAGGCCAACTGGTCTCTGACGCCGGATCGTGAGGATGAGGATGCCGCCTTTCCGGTAAGGGCTCAGAGCGGCCAGCGGATTCAGGCGCATTGGACTCTGGCGCTTGATGGGCTGCATGTCGCGCAGACGGCAGTGCTCTGGAACGATCGCCTGAGCCATACGAGTGGATCGTTCGGTTTGGATTCGCTTGATCTGGCGGGACTCCGCAGTCCCAGTCCGTGGATCAGCCTTCAGGGACATCATGCCGGGACGCCCTTCACGCTCAAGGGGCATGTCGGCACTCTGTCGCAACGTCAGGGCACTCAACCCTGGGCGTTCAGCATCGGCACAACGCTGGGTGAGGGCGACAGGCGCGACTGGTTGAATCTGGACGGGCGGATCGGCAATCCGTCTAAGATGGAAAACGTGCTGCTGACGGTTCAGGGCGAGTGGCCCAACCTTCAGGACGCGCATCGTCTGTTCCCTCACGCCAATCTGCCGGATGTTCCGGCACTGGGCGGCGATGTTGCGCTTCAGGGCAGTCCGGGTCCGCTGACTGGTCTGGACGGAAATGCGCTGCTGCACCGTCTTGCGGAGACGATGACGCCCACGCGCGTTCATCTGCATGCCGGCTCTGTTGTGCTGAAGCAGGGTGCGGTACAGAATCTTCATCTTGATTCTGCGGGTCCGGATGCAGCGCTGACGGTTACGGCGGATACGCAGTGGCGCGATACGGCGTGGCATGTGGAAGCCGGAGCCGGGACGATGCAGCAGGCGGTTGCTGCATGGCGGAACGGCCTGCAGACCGCAGTGCCGCTGACGGCGGAACTGCGTAGCCAGACTACGCTCCTTTCCGGTGCGCCATCCTTCAATGCGCAAGACAAGGCCCGCGTCGCCGTTTCGGGAACGATCGGTGCGGAGAATGGGCATCTGACGGCGGACGGGAGCGGGAAGACGCTCCATCTGCCGGGTGCGCTTCTGCATGATGTGAGCCTGCATGGCACGCTGGAGACGCATGACCGCGAGAGCCTTTCGCTTGATGGCTTGACGTTCGGCAGTCAGGAACTGGCTCTGGATGGGGCGCTCAAGGTGGTTCTGGGGCAGGATGTGCCGCCCGTTGTGAGCGGAAATATTCATGCTGCAAAAATGGATCTGGACGTGCTCAAGGGGCTTTGGCTTGCACCAGCGCCTCCGGCAGTGGTTGTTCCAACGGCAACGGCAACGGCAACGGCAACGGCAACGGCAACGACGACGGCAACGACGACGCAGGGTAACAAGACTGTTCCGGCGCAAGATGAGCATCCTGTCGCACTACAGAATGCGCCGGACCTGACGCCCTTTTGGGTCAAACGGCTGCGGGCGCAGGATGTGAACCTGCATCTGGCCACGGATCACGTCGTGTTTGCGGGGCGGGACTATACCGATCTGTCGACGCGACTGACGCTGTCAGGCGGTCATCTGCGTCTGGACCCGATTTCCGGGCAGGCGCAGGGTCTGGCGCTTTCGGGAATGGTGGAACTGGATGCCAGTGCGCTGCCTGTCTCGGGAAACGTGACCTTCCAACCGCTTATTCTGCCAGCCGGTCTGCTGGAGACGCGTCTTGGAATGCCGCTGCTGCTTCAGGGGCCTGTGCAGGTCGTGGGGTATCTTTCGGCCAAGGGTAACAACGCTGACGAACTGAGGCAGTCGCTGGACGGGCATCTGGGCCTGTCGATGGTGGAGGGTCAGGTGCAGAGCGCGCTGCTTGGGCAGATGGCAGGGTCTGCGGCCAGTGTGGTTCTCGGGAAAGGCGACCGCTCGCTGCGGTGTCTGGGGCTGCATATGACCATTGCAAACGACATGGCGCATATTGACACGCTGGGGCTCCAGTCCGGGCGCTTTTCCGTTTCGGGCAATGGTACGGTCGGTCTTGGGACGCAGGTTCTGGATCTGCGCCTTCTGCCTGTGGTGGATTTTGAAGGGGCAGGGGCCTCCACACCGGTTGTGCTGACGGGAACGCTCGCGGCCCCGCATGTCGCGCAGGACCGGGATGCTGGCGGCAATTTCCATGTCACGATCGGCGGGGACGGCAATGCTGCCGATCCATGCACGGCCCCTCTGGCTGCTGCACGTGAAGGACAGCCCGGTCCAACGCCTGAGGCAGTCAAGCCTCATCATTCAAAGGCCGGGGATATCCTTCGGGCTCTGGGAGTTCTGCATTGAGCGGGCACAAGCGTTTCTGGAAAGCGGTCTCGGTCGTATCTGAGGGTGGCCTGTTCGAGCCGCGTCTGGATGGGCGACCGATCCGTCTGCCGCAGGGTCGGGTTCTGGCCGTCCGTTCGTCCGCTCTGGCCGAGGCTATTGCCGGGGAGTGGGGAGGGATTGCAGAACATGCGTCCTTCACGCCGGACGCGCTGCCCCTGACCCGGATTGCCGGGACGATGATCGAGCGGATCGCGCCTGATCCGCAGGCCGCACGGGATATGCTGCTCGGACTCGGGGTGGATGACGGGCTCTGTTATTGTGAAGACGGGATCGGGCCGGTTGCGAAGCAGGTTTTCGCCTGGCTTTCGGGTTACGGGATCCACCCGAGTGTAACAGATGGTCTCATGCCAGTAGCGCAGCCGGACGGATATCTGGCTGCTCTGACGCAGCTACTGGCAGCGCAGGGTGATCTGGAGCTTGCGGTTATGGGTGTGCTGGCACAGGCGACGGGGAGTCTGCTTCTGGCGCTTGCCGTCGTGGGAGGCGCTGTCAGCCTTGTGGATGCTGTATTGTGGGCCAATAACGACGAAAAATCCCAGCTTGCGACATGGGGGCAGGATGATGAACTCGTCCGCACGATGGAAAATCGCGAGAAGGATATTCTCGATGCGGGACTGTTTCTGACATTGGGGCGCAAGGTTTCGATCTAAGAGGAAAATGCCCTGAATGGGGCATGATCTTGCCATATTCGGGGATCATTGAAGGCCTCGCCATGTGACAGAACGAGATGATTGGTGACTCGCCCCGACCGGGGAGCGGGCGCTATCCCCGGTTCTGTCGAACACTGTCAGAGTCGAGGAAGTTATGTCCGTATCCGTTCGTAGGCCCCTGCTGCGTCACATGGGTACCCGTATCGTGAAGACCTGCTCTATCGGAGCATGGCTTTTTCTGGCTGCGACACCGTTGATCGTGGTGGTCTGCGCCATTCACGGCTGATTTTTTCGGCAATTCAGGCAATAAAAAAGCCCGGTCTCCTCAGAGGAACCGGGCTTTTTCGTATCGGAACTGCGGATCAGGCTTCCCCGTTATCCGGGACCATAATGCTCACTGTGGCGGTGGCGGCAATGCCTTCTTCGCGGCCCGTAAAGCCAAGACGCTCCGAGGTCGTGGCCTTGACCGAGATGCGGCTGACGCTAACCTTCAGCAGATCGGCGAGGCGCTGGCGCATGGTTTCGGCATGTGGGCCGATCTTGGGGCGTTCGCAGATCAGCGTGACGTCCGCGTTCACGAGAAAGCCGCCGCGCTCGCGGATGCGCTCGCCGGCGTGGATCAGGAAACGGGCCGAATCCATGTCCTTCCACTCATTGTCGGAAGGCGGGAAATGGCGGCCGATATCGCCTTCGGCCAGAGCGCCGTAAATGGCGTCACACAGAGTGTGGATGCCGACATCGGCGTCGGAATGTCCGGCGAGGCCCTTCGTATGGGGCACCTCAATGCCGCACAGGATCAGCGTGCGGCCTTCCTCGAAAGCATGGACGTCATAGCCCAGTCCGACGCGGGGCAGCAGGTTCCGGTCAATCACACCTTCAAGACGCATCAGGTCCTCCGCAACAGTCAGTTTGATATTGTCTTCCGACCCTTGAACGATCGCTACCGGATGGCCAGCCTGTTCGAGCAGGGCGGCGTCGTCGGTGCGGGTATCGCGCAGGGTGCGGTGAAGTTCGAGCAGGGTGCCGAAGCGGAAGCCCTGCGGGGTCTGGGCACGCCACAGCCCGTCACGCGGGACGGTATCGATGATGATGCCGTCGGCGGCTTTCTTGATCGTGTCGATGACGGCGACGGCCGGGATCACGCCCTCATGGGTTTTCAGGGCCTCGATGACGTTCTGCACCACCTCTGCGGGGACGCAGGGGCGGGCGCCGTCATGGACCAGCACCAGATCGGGCGGCTCGGGGAGGGCCGCGAGAGCTTCAAGGCCGTTGCGCACGCTGTCATGGCGTTCCGCACCACCGCTGACAGGTGCCAGAACGTTTAGCCCTTTCAGGCTGTCGGCTAACAGGGGATCGTCGCCGACCGGCAGCAGCACGTCCACATGCGGCAATAGGGCTTCGGCGGCTCTGCGGATGACGGGTTTGCCCCGCAGCATCCGGAACTGCTTGGAAGAAGTGTCCCCGTTCTGTGAGGACTCATCGAAGCGCCGGCCACGACCGGCAGCGAGAAGAAGGGCAGCGATACGCATGGGGGAGGAATGGGCCGGGACGGCAGGGACGTCAAGGTCGCGATGTTGCCCGCGCCGTTCTTCACAGACGCCCGATACGGCCTGTCAGTGGATCAGCGTGCTGTCATGGGGGCTGTCGAGACTGAATACGGGAATGCTGACGTCGAAGCGGTGGCCCGAGCGTGGCTCCAGCATGTGATAGGTGCCGTGCATGAAGCCCGAGGGCGTGTTCAGCATGGCGCCGGACGTATAGTCGAACTGTTCCTGCGGGGCGATTACGGGCTGTTCGCCGACGACGCCATCGCCGTGAACATGTTCCTTGCGGCCAAGACCATCCACGATTTCCCAACTCCGGGACAGGAGCTGGAAAGTGTCCTTCCGCTCGTTCTCGATGCTGATGTGATAGGCCCACGCATATTGGTGGTCTTCAGGATGGGACTGGTCGTCCAGCCAGAAGGTCCGGACCGTGACTGTTACGTCGTCGGTGGTTTTGCTGAAGCAGGGCGCAGTTTCCATGGCTTCGGCGAGGGCTGTCTCGGGATCGGCATGGAGCAGGGGATGGGATGACTTGTCAGGCATAATGCCATTGTAAAGCCATCCCGGTCTTTTGTCAGGAAAACTTATGCAAGGGCCGCAACTGCTGCGGCACCGCGCTTGAGATCGTCGATCAGGTCTGCTGGATCTTCCAGACCGACGGAGAGGCGGATGGCCCCGTCCGTGATGCCCAGACGCGCACGTTCGTCTTCGCTGACGCGCATATGGGTCGTCGTGGCGGGATGAGTTGCAAGGCTGCGGGCGTCGCCGAGATTGTTGGAAATCGCGATGATTTTGAAGGCATTCATGAAGGCGAATGCGCCCTCACGGCCCTTGTCCACCACGAACGCGACCATGGAGCCGCCATTGCTCATCTGTGCTTTGGCAAGTTCATGCTGCGGATGGTCGGCGCGCCCCGGATAGCGGACCTGAACAACACCCGGAAGTTCGGCCAGCGCATCGGCGACGGCAGCGGCATTGCGGGCCATGGCATCCGTACGGAGCTGGAGCGTTTCCAGACCCTTGAGAAGAACCCAGGCGTTGAACGGCGACAGGGCATTGCCGGTATTGCGGGTGTAGGGCTGAAGTGTCTCGTTGATCCATGCACTGGAACCGAGCACCGCGCCTCCAAGAACGCGGCCCTGACCGTCGATATGTTTCGTACAGGAATAGACGATCACATCCGCGCCCAGCTTGAGCGGGGACTGACCGAGCGGTGTGGCGAACACGTTGTCCACGATCAGCAGGCCGCCAGCCTTATGCGTCAGTTCGGCCACACGCGCGATGTCGAGGACGTCGAGCATCGGGTTGGACGGGCTTTCAATCAGCACGGCGGCGGTTGGCTTGGACAGGGCACGCTCCCAGGCGTCGTAGTCCGTGCCGTCCACCAGTTCGGTCTCGATGCCATAGCGGGGCAGGAGGTTGGTCACGATCCAGTAGCAGGAACCAAAAATGGCGCGGGAGGCCACGACGCGGTCGCCCGCCTTCACATGCGACAGGATGGCAGAGGAGACCGCACCCATGCCGGTTGCGGTGGCAACGCAGGCTTCGGCGCCCTCAAGGAGTGCGAGGCGCTCCTGAAGCGTGTCGACGGTCGGGTTGCCGAAGCGGGAATACTGGAAGTGCTGGACGTCGCCTGTAAAGGTCGCAGCGGCCTGTTCGGCGCTGTCATAGACGAAGCCGGAGGTCAGGAAGAGGGCTTCCGACGTTTCACCGAATTCCGTACGGTTCGGAGCTTCGTGCAGGAGACGGGTGGCTGTGCGCCAGTTTTCTGAAGACATAATGTGTCCCTCCATAAGACGCCCCCTAGAGGAAGGGCGCATGTGGCGGGCCGTGGAAGTCCTGGGAATCGTTCGATAACGACGCAGGGCCTCTTTAGCGCAATTCTTTAACCTCGCCGCAAGCCGGCCGCTCAAATCACGAGGGTCAGTCACGCCGAAGCGTTTGTGACACCCGGACTATGGGCTGTATTTCGGTTTTGCGTCAACACCCAGAAGTTCGGGTGGAGTGGATTGCGGAAGACGGGCGGAGCGGTTATGTTCACGCCAAGTGCGGGCGTAGTTCAATGGTAGAACGGCAGCTTCCCAAGCTGCATACGGGGGTTCGATTCCCCTCGCCCGCTCCAGATCTTCCAGAAAAATCAGTGATTATTTTGGCATCGGCGGGGCGCTGAGCGTGTCCTGATATTCCTTGCCGTTCCAGATCCAGCGGTCATTCGGGCTGACCAGAAGGTCGTGCATACCTTTATGGCGTGTGGGCAGGACGGAAATATCGCCGTTCACCGAGTCCAAAACCGTGTTCCAGGTGTCGTTGTGCTTCAGATATACGGACGTCGTGCAGCCTGCGGAACCGCAGAGGCGGGCGGACTGAAGCTGGACGAACAGGGCTTCGTCATTCTTGCCGGACGAGAGCGATGCGGAGCCGACGAGCACGACCGGCTGATCGTGATGTTTCGCCGCGTCCTGAAGATCGTCTTCGTTCAGTTTGCGGGCGTCTTCATCCAGCTTCGTGCCCGGATGCGCTGTCAGGATGACGGGCGCTGCACCCGCATTGGCGGGCTGCGCGGCGTGGCGCGTGTGGTGATGGCTTTTGCCCGTGGCGGCATCCGCACCGGACAGCGCTGCGGGGAGCATGAAGGACAGGGCCAGAACTGCCGCGCGGCGGGAAAGAATCTGCTGGATCGACATGGCACCAATCATAACACGAAATTGAAGACGGGCATCTGTGAAGGTTTTGATGTCATTCATGGCGCAGCGTGACCACGAGCACGTCCCGATAGGCCGGCTGGGCTGGATCGACAGGCTGCACCGCCGTAACGCCGTGATAGACGCGATGGTCGTCCACAATGGCGGCATCGAGCGGGTTGATGAGGGTGAAGGACCCCAGCGGTTCCTTCCGCATATCGTGGATCGTAGTGACGCCCTGTTCCACGTTGTGACGGGCGACCATGAGGACCAGAACCCAGTCCACACCGTCGCGGTGCAGGCCTTCGGGCGTGGGGCGTCCTTCATTGCCGGGGCGGGCCTCGATGCGGAACTGATGCACTTCCACATGCCAGGATGGGGGCTTTTCCGTGGGTGGCGTCAGGGCATCCGCGATTGTGCTGATGGTGCGGATGGCGGCGGTCATGGCCGGGTGGGATGCGATCGAATCCGACACAGCCGGAAACCAGCGTTCAACCCCGCCATTGAGGAGGTTGTAGTCCCGGCTCTGGTAATGGGGCTGATGTTTTTTGCGTGTGATGGTCTCGCCCGAGACCGCGAAAGTCGCGTAACGGCGGCGGCGGTAGCGGCCACCATCCGCCATGTAGCGATCAAGACCTAGATGATTCCAGCTTTCCGCGAAGCCCTGCCAGTCAGTCAGGCCTTCATGGTCGAGCAGCGGCTGTGTGGTCTGGGCCTGAAGGAAGGCGAACCCTTTTTCCAGCAGGGTGTCTTCGATGTCGGTCAGAACCCTGTCAAAGGGCGGGGAGAGATCGGTAGGGCTCATGAATCCTCGGAACAGGGGACGCAGGGTCTGGGGACACTACGTTCCACATTCCCCCTTTGACGGAATTCTGAAAAGGGTTTTCAGCCCCCCAGATCAGGTTTGACCGGAGAAAGATGCTCGCGGAGCGTGCTGCAGGCCGTCGGCGTGATGCCCAGAATGCCTGCGAGATGCTGCCGGTACAGTCCTTCATGGATCAGGCGTGCGGCCAGACCCGAGAGCAGACCGCCGCCGAAGCTGCGCTTGGCATCCAGCATGCCCCAGCCGTTATAATCCCCAAGGGCCACGACGGCACCGCGATCGTTATAGGCGAACGGGGCAGGCGTTTTGCCTGCGATGATCTCCGGCAGAGCACGACCGATATACTGGCCCTGCTGGCGTGCGGCCTGTGCCGTGGGGGCAATCGGTGCGGCGTCGATGCGGGAGCAGTCACCGATCGCGAAGACGGCCGGGTCCTGCGTGGTCTGAAGCGTCGTGGTGACACCAAGCTGGCCCGAGCGGCCGCGTTCGAGGCCTTCCAGAAGGCTCGTGGCATCCGAAGCACGAACGCCCGCAGCCCAGACGCGGAGGCTGGCAGGGATATGTTCGCCGGATTTGAGGCTGAAACCTGTTTCGTCCGCACCAACCACCATGGCTTCAGTTCGGACGGCAATACCGAGATTTTCGAGCTGGCGTGCGGCGGCCGAGGAGACGGCTTCCGGGAAAGCCGGAAGGATACGCGGGCCGGTTTCGATCAGCACAGCGTTCAGCAGGGATTTGCGAACGGAAGGGCCGAGACCGCGGGCGTCGTCAATAGACTTGCACAGTTCGGCAATGAGCTGCACGCCAGTTGCACCGCCGCCAACGATGCCGATGGAGAGCTTTTCGCCTGCCGTCCGGGCTTTCTGGACGGCCTCGCGGAAGGTCGCGAACAGGGTGTCGGCGTCGTTCAGATTGTCGATGAACATGCAGTGATCGACGATTCCGGGAATGCCGAAATCATTCGCGCGCGAACCAAGCGCCACCACCAGATAGTCGTAGGGCAGCGTGGCACCGGTATCGAGCGAGACCGTCTTGTTGTCGCGGTTGACCGTCGTGGGGCTGCCCTGAACGAAGGTGAAGCCGAATTTGGCTGCCGTCTCGGTGAAGGGGATGCAGTTGCCCTGATGCTGCATGGTGCCCGCAGCGAATTCGTGAAGGGCCGGCTTCCAGTAATGGACGGGGCTGCGATCAACGAGTGTCAGGGAAATATTCTGGTGACGGCCCAGAGCCGCAGCGGCTTCAAGCCCACCGACGCCACCGCCAAGAACAAGCACGCGAGCTGCAGCAGACATGGACATTTTCCTTATATCAGGTGCGAAACGGCACCCGGTTTTGCGAGCGCCTGAAGGAGATCAACGACAGATTTTGCTATCGACAGAGGCGGGGTCGCACAAGCCCCGCTCTCGCTGACGTGTTGGGAGCGTCTAGCTACGATAGGAGCCGTTGATGTCGATGTAGCCATGCGTCAGATCGCAGGTCCACACACGGGCCTCGCCGTCACCGAGGCCGAGATCGACGACGATTTCGATTTCCTGACCCTTCATATGGGCCACAACCGGGGCTTCGTCGTAATTTTCGACAACGCCACCCTCTTTGGCGATCCATGTTCCGCCAATGGCGACGGAAAGCCGGTCGCGGTCCGCAGGTTCGCCGCTTTTTCCAACGGCCATGACTACGCGGCCCCAGTTGGCGTCCTCGCCCGCGATGGCGGTTTTTACGAGGGGGGAATTGGCGATGCAGAGCGCAATGCGATGGGCGGAGAGATTGCTTTCAGCGCCGGTAACGCCGATGCGGACGAGCTTCGTTGCGCCTTCGCCATCGCGGACCACCATGAGCGCGAGCTCCAGCAGGAGGTCGTTCAGTGCAAGGGTAAACTCGGCGAGAGCGGGGTCGTTGATGTCGTCGATCTCGGGATTGTCAGCCAGTCCGGTGGCGAACAGCATCAGCATGTCCGACGTGGAGGTGTCCGAATCGACGGTGATGGCGTTGAAACTCTGGGAACAGCCCGAGGACAGCAGAGACTGAAGAATGTTCTGCGGCAGTTTCGCGTCGGTTGCGACATAGGCCAGCATCGTGGCCATGTCAGGGGCAACCATGCCCGATCCCTTGGCGATGCCCTGAATGCGGACGGGCGTTCCGGCAATTTTTACATCGCGGCGTGCGGCCTTGGGGAAGGTGTCCGTCGTCATGATGGCGCGGGCGGCATCAGCCCAGCCGTTTTCGTCCAGACCAGCCTTGGCAGCGGGGAGGGCGCCGATAATGCGATCCTGAGGCAGTTTTTCGCCGATCACGCCTGTGGACGCGAGAAAGACGTCCTGCGGGGGGCAGTCCAGAAGCCGTGCGGTGGCGTCAGCGCAGTCGGAGCACGCCTGTATTCCGGCGCGACCGGTAAAGACGTTCGCGTTGCCTGCATTGACGAGCAGCGCGCGGGCATAGGGGGTTGTCAGCGCGGTCCGACACCAGAGCACCGGGGCGCCGGGACAGGCGTTTTTGGTGTAGACGCCTGCCGCGACCGTACCGGGGACGAATTCCGCCAGCATCAGGTCCGTACGGCCTTGATAGCGGATGCCCGCGGCGACGGCGGAAAGCCGCACGCCCGCAATCGTTGCAAGGTCCGGCAGCGGACGAGCGAGCGGAGAGACGGGGAGCGGCTTTGCCATGGTGGTCTTACTTCTTTGCAGGTGCGGCAGCCGGAGCTGCGTCCGGGATAATCTTGCCCTGTGAGTCGTAGTGAACGACCTTCACCTGGGATTCGGCGTTCTGTACGATGTCACGGACCTTGTCGCGGATCAGTTCCTGACGGACCTGGTCGTGGACCTGATCGAAGGTCGGAATCGGGGCCGTGCGGGTCGCGAGAACCTGAATCACATGCCAGCCGTACTGGGTGTGGACCGGCGTCTGGGAGATCGTGTTCGGCTTCATGGCGAAGGCGGCAGCAGAGAAGGCCGGCAGCATGTCAGCCTTCTTGAACCAGCCGAGATCGCCGCCATTTGCGCCAGCGGAGCCCTTGTCCTTGGAAAGCTGTGCGGCGAGCTTGCCGAAATCAGCACCCTTGTTGAGCTGGGCAATGATGTCCTTGGCCTGCGCTTCGCTGTCCACGAGGATGTGGCGGGCGTGGATCTCTTCTTCCGGCTTCTTGTTCGCATAATGCGTCTGATAGAAGTCGTGCAGCGTGGAATCGGTGACCAGCGGGCCGACCTTTTCTTCCAGATAGGCGTTCTGCAGGGCGTTCGCAGAGGCAGCGTCCATGGCGGCCTTCACGTCCGGCTTGCGGCTCAGGCCTTCCTTGTCGGCGGCGATCTGAACGGCCTTCTGGTCAACGAGCTGGTTGACGATCAGCGGGATCAGAACGGACGGCTGGATCTGGCGGGCCTGCGGCGGGAGGTTGCCAGCAGCGCGCTGCACGTCACCGAGCGTGATCTTTGAACCGTTGACGGTCGCGATCAGCATGTCCGGGTTGGCGGCGGGGGCTGCTGCAGGAGCCGTTGTGGCCGGGGCCGCTGCGGGAGCGGCAGCAGGAGCGGCGAAAGCCGTCGATGCCGTAACCGATGTGCCGGCCATGAGGACTGCGAGAGCGAAAGTGGAGCGGGAAAGCCGCATGTGGGACTACCTCGGATGTAACCTGAGAATAAGGATGGTCTGCACCATGACAAAGGCTGGTCCGCCCTGCAAGGGTGCGGTCCGTTACCATTCCTTCACGAGGGTGTCGGATGGGTGCGGTCTACGGGTTTGATGTGACACCGCGATGACAATCAGGACATTTCCTCAAGGTTCTCTGCGGCCTCTCCATTGACCCTACGCGGCCCCGGTCCTATTTCCAGCAGACGTGAAAATCCTGACGGCACGGTGTGCGGGTCTTTCCGGTTCTGGAAAGATCTGGCGTTCCGGGTCTTCGGCATCTCAAGGTTCAGCATGTTCGCACGCCTCGCCCGCGCCCTTTTCGGTTCTGCCAACGATCGCACGCTCAAGGCGTATCAGCGCCGTGTGCCCGAGATCAATGCACTGGAGCCTGCGGTCCAGGCACTCTCTGACGAACAGCTGCGGCACAAGACAGTCGAGTTCAGGGAGCGGCTTGAGAAGGGCGAAACCCTCGATGGCCTGCTGGCGGAAGCCTTTGCGGTCTGCCGCGAAGCATCGCGCCGGGTTCTGGGCAAACGCCATTTCGATGTGCAGCTCATTGGCGGCATGGTCTTGCATGGCGGTCGGATCGCGGAAATGCGGACCGGCGAAGGCAAGACGCTTGTTGCAACGCTTGCGGTCTACCTGAATGCGCTGAGTGGCAAGGGTGTGCATGTCGTCACGGTGAACGACTATCTTGCGCGCCGTGATGCCGAGGAAATGTCTGTTTTGTACAGCTTTCTTGGGCTTACGACGGGTGTGATCATCCCGAACCTGTCGGATGGGGAGCGTCGCGATGCCTACGCGGCGGATATCACCTACGGCACGAACAATGAGTTCGGTTTCGACTATCTGCGCGACAATATGAAATATTCGCTCGCCGACATGGTGCAGCGTCCGTTCAACCACGCGATCGTGGATGAGGTGGATAGCATCCTGATCGACGAGGCGCGAACGCCGCTCATTATTTCCGGTCCTGCGGATGACAGCTCCGACCTGTATCGCTCTGTCGATGATGTGGTCGTGAAGCTCGTTCAGGAGCCGGATGTTTACGACAAGGACGAGAAGCTGCGTTCGGTCACGCTGACCGAAGAAGGCTCGCACCGCGTCGAGGAACTTCTGGCGCAGGCCGGGGTGCTTCAGGAAGGTGGCCTTTACGACATTCACAACGTGGCTGTCGTTCATCACGTCCAGCAGTCCCTGCGGGCGCATACGCTGTTCACGCGGGATGTGGATTATATCGTGCGTGAGGGCAAGGTCGTCATTATCGACGAGTTTACCGGTCGTATGATGGACGGGCGCCGTTATTCGGACGGTCTGCATCAGGCGCTGGAAGCCAAGGAACATGTGGAGATCCAGCAGGAGAACCAGACGCTCGCTTCCATCACGTTCCAGAATTATTTCCGTCTCTACCCGAAGCTTTCGGGCATGACCGGTACGGCCATGACCGAGGCCGACGAGTTCGCCGAAATCTATCATCTCGATGTGGTGGAAATCCCGACGAACCTGCCGGTTCAGCGGATCGATACGGATGATGAGGTCTATCTGACGGCGGCGGAAAAGTTCAATGCCGTGGCCGATCTGATCCGCGATATCCACAAGACGGGTCAGCCTATTCTCGTGGGCACGACGTCCATCGAGAAGAGCGAATATCTCTCCCATATCCTCACGCAGCGCGGCATTCCGCATAACGTGCTCAATGCCCGTCAGCATGAAAAGGAAGCCATTATCGTCGCGCAGGCGGGTGCGCCGGGTGCGATCACGATTGCGACCAACATGGCGGGCCGCGGAACCGACATCAAACTGGGCGGCAATATCGAGATGCTGGTGAAGGCCAGTATCGAGAACGTCGAAGACGAGGCGCAGCGCGAGGCTGTCGAGCAGGACATCCGCGCAAGCGTCGAGGAGCATCACGAGGAAGTTCATAACGCAGGCGGTCTGTATGTGATTGGTACGGAACGCCATGAAAGCCGCCGCGTGGACAACCAGTTGCGCGGCCGTTCAGGACGTCAGGGCGATCCGGGCAATTCACGCTTCTTCCTGTCGCTTGAAGACGATCTGATCCGCATTTTCGCCAGCGATCGCATGGGCGCGATGATGCAGAAAATGGGCCTCAAGGAAGGCGAGGCGATCGTTCATCCGTGGTTGAACAAGGCTCTGGAAAAGGCGCAGAAGCGGGTTGAAGCCCGCAATTTCGACATGCGCAAGAACACGCTTAAATATGACGACGTCATGAATGACCAGCGCAAGGAGGTTTACGCCCAGCGCCGCGAATACATGGCGACGGAAGACCTTTCGGGTGTGATCGCCGAACTGCGTGAACACACGATCGAAGATCTGGTCCATGCCCATATTCCGGAAAAATCCTTCGCTGAAGCCTGGGATACGGAAGGGCTGACCCGCGAGGTCTCCCGTATTCTGAATCTGGATCTGCCAATCGCAGACTGGGCGAAGGAAGACGGCATGGATGCGGAGAGCGTGATTGAGCGCATTCAGGCCGAAGCCGCGAAGGCGCAGGCGGCTCGGACGGCCAATATGGGCCCCGAACTGATGCGTCTGATCGAAAAGCAGGTCGTGCTGACAACCTTCGATGCGGTCTGGAAAGAGCATCTGCACGGGCTGGACCAGCTTCGTCAGGGTATTGGTCTGCGGGCGTATGGTCAGCGCGATCCGCTGAACGAGTACAAGCAGGAAGCCTTCCAGATGTTCACGGCGATGCTGGATGACATGCGGGTTCGCGTAACGGAGACGATGTGCCGCATTCAGGCCGTGTCCGAGCCGCCGCCGTTCCCTGTCATCAATACCGAGACGTCCGGCCCATCCGAGGAGCCTGCGGGACTGTTCGCGCAGGGTACGACGGGTTCTGAAATTCCGGCGCCCGGTCCGGTGGCGTCTTTCTCACCTGCAATGCCGTTCACGCCGCGCCCGCAGCCTGTTTCGGCAGGGCAGGAGCCTGATGCCGAGACGCTTCAGCGCTGGAATGCCGAGACGCCGCGCAATGCCCTGTGCCCGTGTGGGTCTGGTCTGAAGTTCAAACACTGTCATGGCAGGCTCGCCTGAGCCTCTGACGCGACGATAGAGGAAGGAGCGACCGATGGCCGGTCATTCACAGTTCAAGAACATCATGCACCGCAAAGGTGCGCAGGATGCCAAGCGGGCCAAGCAGTTCGCCAAGGTCCTGCGTGAAATCACGGTTGCGGTGCGCTCGGGTCTGCCCGAAGCCGCGTCCAATCCGCGTCTGCGTGCGGCGCTGTCCATGGCGCGCGAAGTCAACATGCCCAAGGACAATGTCGAGCGCGCTATCAAGAAGGCATCCGGCACGGCGGGTGGCGACGATTACGTCGAAGTCCGTTACGAGGGGTATGGTCCGGCTGGCGTTGCGATCATCGTTGAAGGCCTGACGGATAACCGCAACCGCACGGCGGGCGAAGTGCGCGCAGCGTTCTCCAAGCATGGCGGGTCGATGGGTGAGACGAACTCGGTTTCGTTCATGTTCCAGCGTCTGGGCGTCATCAACTATCCGCTGGATGTGGCGTCCGAAGACGACATGCTGGAAGCCGCGATCGAAGCCGGTGCGGACAATGCCGTGACCACCGAAGACGGCCATGAAGTCACCTGCGAGATGGAAAATTTCTTTGCTGTCCGCGATGCGCTTGAAAGCCGTTTTGGCGAGCCGCAGTCGTCCAAGCTCGACTGGCGTCCGGAAAACAGCGTGACGCTGGACGAGGACAAGGCACGTTCGGTCATGAAGCTGATCGACGTTCTGGAAGATAATGACGACGTTCAGGCCGTCTACGCGAACTTCGATATTCCTGACGACGTTGCCGAGGCGCTGGCTGCTTGATCCGTCTGATGGGCATTGACCCCGGCCTGCGGTTCATGGGCTGGGGCATCATCGACGTGGACGGCAATCACCTGAAGCATGTGGCGTCGGGTGTCATCGGGACCGATGGGTCCGAATCCGTGCCGCTGCGCCTGTGCGAGCTGCACGGGGCGCTGAAGAAGCTGATCCGCGAATATGCGCCAGCGGAAGCCGCCGTTGAAGAAACCTACGTCAACCGCAATGGCTCTTCGACGCTCAAGCTCGGTTATGCGCGCGGGGTGGCGCTTTTGACGCCTGCCTATGAAGGGCTGCCGGTTGCGGAATATGGTGCGATGACGGTCAAGAAATCCGTGGTCGGGACCGGGTCTGCCACCAAAGAACAGGTGACGATGATGGTGAAGCGGCTGTTGCCGGGCGCGGAAATTCGCAAGGCCGATGCGTCCGATGCGCTGGCCGTTGCGATCTGTCATGCCCATCACCGGGCCAGTGCGGCACATGTCGTGGCCGGAAAGCGGATGGCATGATCGGGCAACTGACTGGACTTGTCGGGCAGATCGAGGGCGAGCGTTGCATCGTGGATGTTAATGGCGTGGGCTATGTGGTGTCGGCCTCGACCCGCACGCTGGCGGCACTGCCCCAGCCGCCATCCGTGGCGCGCGTGCTGATCGAAACGATCGTGCGCGAGGATGCGATCCAGCTTTTCGGTTTTGCGACGACGGATGAGCGGGATTGGTTCCGTCTGCTGACGACCGTGCAGGGCGTGGGTGCAAAAGTGGCGCTGGCGATCCTGTCGGCCAACAGTCCGGGCGAGCTTCTGCTGGCGATCAATGCCGGGGACAAAGGCTCGCTGACGCGGGCTGCGGGTGTCGGGCCGCGTCTGGCGGATCGGATTTTGAGCGAGCTTCGCAACAAAGTTGCGAAAATGCCGGGCGGCGGTGGGACTGTGTCCGCGCCGGGAATCGTCTCTGGGCCGAGTGTCGAGAATGATGCACTGCTGGCGCTTGCGGGGCTTGGCTTCCGACGGGCTGAGGCGTGGCCGGTTCTGAGCAAGGTTCTGGCCGAGAACGAGAATGCGACGTTGGATTTGGCAATCCGTCTGAGCCTGAAGGATCTTGCGCGATGAGTGACACCTATCGCGAAACCGATCCGTCCCGTCAGCCTGAGGATACGGGCGAGGGCGGTTTGCGTCCTGAAACGCTTGCGGATTTTACGGGCCAGAAAGCCAGCCGTGAGAACCTCGCGATTTTCATCGAGGCCGCGCGGGCTCGTGGTGAGGCGCTGGATCATGTTCTGCTGCACGGACCGCCGGGTCTGGGCAAGACGACGCTGGCGCAGATCGTGGCACGGGAACTGGGCGTGGGTTTCCGGGCGACCTCCGGGCCGGTCATCCAGCGTGCGGGCGATCTGGCGGCGATTTTGACGAATCTCCAGCCGCGCGATGTGCTGTTCATTGACGAAATTCACCGTCTTCAGCCTGCGATCGAAGAAGTCCTCTATCCGGCGATGGAAGATTTTCAGCTCGATCTGATTATCGGCGAAGGGCCTGCCGCGCGCTCTGTGCGGATTGATCTGGCGCCGTTCACGCTTGTGGCGGCCACCACACGGGCCGGGTTGCTGGCCACGCCTCTGCGGGACCGGTTCGGGATTCCGCTGCGGCTGGTATTCTATACGCCGGAAGAACTGCGGGCGATCGTCTCGCGCGGGGCTGTGAAGCTCGGGATGCGTTTGACGGATGATGGTGCCGAAGAAATTGCCCGTCGTTCGCGCGGCACGCCCCGGATTGCCGGGCGTCTGCTGCGCCGCGTGCGGGATTTTGCGCTCGTCTCGAAACAGGCCGTTGTGGACCGGGCGCTGGCGGATGCGGCTCTGGGGCGGCTTGAGGTTGACGGGCGCGGGCTGGATGCGATGGACCGGCGCTATCTGAAGCGGATTGCCGAGCATCATCACGGTGGCCCGGTCGGTGTGGAAACACTGGCGGCGGGACTTGCCGAAGCACGCGATACGCTGGAAGACGTGATCGAGCCTTATCTCATTCAGGAAGGGCTCGTTCTGAGAACGGCGCGCGGGCGGATGCTGGGTGAGGCGGGATGGCGTCATCTCGGTCTTACGCCGCCAGCGAGCCAGGTGGACCTGCTTTCCACGCTGGAGCAGGACGATTCCGCGCCCTGAATGATCCTGAACGCGCTTCGGGGGATGGGCGCACCATGACTGGAGAGACAGTATGGCCACGCACAAGATCAGGTTCCGGGTTTATTACGAAGACACCGATGCGGGTGGCATCGTCTATCACGCGCGCTATCTGGGTTTTGCTGAGCGCGCGCGAAGCGAGGCGATGCGCGATGCGGATGCATCCGTGACGGAACTTCTGAACGATTTTGGACTGGTCTTCGTCGTGCGTCAGGCAGCGATCCGGTATCGCTCTCCGCTCCGACTCGATGATGAAATGGAAATTGAGACGGCGCTGGACGCCATGACCCCGACGCGGCTCAAACTTTGTCAGACCGTCCGGAATTATTCCGGCGGTGGCGAAACCGCTACGGTTATCGACGTGGAACTGGCCTGTCTGAGTGCCGTTGACATGAAACCTGCCAAAATTCCGCCTCGCTGGCGTGATGCAGTGAGAAAACTGGAGGCAGGAGAGGTCTGACCCACTTTCCTGTTTCCGCGTGAAGTGCAATGGAGAGTCCTGACCCGCAAGGGACAGGATCTGTACAGGAGAGAACAGTGGATCATGAGGTAAGTTCGAGTGCGCTTGGGGCGGTCGGTGCGACCGGTCTTTCGCCTCTGGACCTGTTCCTGCACGCCTCCATCGTTGTAAAGCTGGTGATGCTGGGTCTGCTGCTGTGCAGCGCTGGCGTATGGGCGATCATTGCGGAAAAAATCATTCTCATCCGTCGCGTCAACCGCGAGGCGACGGAATTCGAGGACCGTTTCTGGTCGGGCGGATCGCTCGACGATCTTTACGAATCCGACGGTGCGCGCCCCACCCATCCGATGGCGGCTGTATTCGGCGCAGCCATGGGCGAGTGGCGCCGTTCCGCCCGCATCGGTGGCATCGATCTGTCGCGAGGTGGCGTACGCGAGCGCGTGGACCGCGCCATCGACATCACCATCATGCGTGAGAACGACCGTCTGACGCGCCGCCTGATCTTCCTCGCGACGATCGGCCCAGTGGCGCCGTTTGTCGGTCTTTTCGGAACGGTCTGGGGCATCATGCATTCGTTCGCGTCCATCGCGCAGATGCACAACACGAATCTTTCCGTTGTGGCGCCGGGTATTTCCGAAGCCCTGTTCGCAACGGCCATTGGTCTCGTGACGGCTATTCCGGCCTATATTGCCTATAACGGTCTGAGCAACTCGTTCGAGAAGTTCACGGACCGCATGGAAGCCTTCGGCACCGAGTTCGCGGCCATCCTGTCGCGTCAGTCCGAGGAACGTGCGGACGATACGACCGGCGGGAAGGCCTGAACCATGGGGATGTCTGCGGGAGGACGGACTGGAGGAGGCGGACGCCGCAAGCGTCGGCCCGCTTCGGAAATCAACGTCACGCCACTGGTGGACGTCATGCTGGTGCTGCTCATCATTTTCATGGTGACGGCGCCGATGCTGACCAGTGGTGTCAATGTGGATCTGCCGAAGACGGATGCCAGCCCGGTCAATTCGGATTCCAAGCCGATCACCGTGTCTCTGCGCACGGATGGCTCGCTGTATCTGGGAGACCAGCAGGTCACGTCCGACCAGTTGATCGAGCAGCTCAAGGCGCAGTCGCAGAACGATCCGACCCACCGCATCTTTGTTCGTGCCGATGCTCATATCGACTACGGACAGGTGATGCAGGTCATGGGCCAGATCACGTCGGGCGGTTTCACGCATGTTGCGCTTCTCGCGCAGCAGCCCCAGAGCGGCCAGTAAGAGGCGCCTGCCGTGGTCCGTCCACGCCGCTCTGACAACAGGCGCTTTCGTCATGCGCTTTACGGATCAGTCGCCATTCATCTGGGGCTGATCGCGTATCTGATCGTTCAAATCCCGCCAGAAAAACCGCCTGAACCGCCTGAACCACCCACGGTGCAGATGGAGTTCGAGCAGGCAGGTCCGCCGACCCACCCGGTCAAGGCCGATCATCCGGCTCCTGCGCCCGCTCCGGCTCCCGCACCCGTGAAGAACGAGGCCCCTCCGTCTCCGACGCCCCCTCTGAAGGCGCCGACGGAAGAACCGCCTCCGCCACCTCCGCCGCCCCAGCCTGTGCCGCCTCCGCCGGAGACGCCGCCGCAGAAGCTGCCGGATATCAAGCTTCCGCCGAAAATGACGGATGAGTCCCCGCAGCCTGTGCCAGCGTCACCGCCCACGCCGTCACCGCCGTCGAAATCGACGATGGTTGCGCCGCCGAGCCCGCAGACACAGAAAGCCGACAAGCTGCCGGATATGCCGAAATTTTCGCATATGACGCAGCCGAACGCGGCGAAGAAAACGGAAGCTGACAGCCATTCGCTGCTGGCGACGCTGGATAATTTCCGCGCCGATCAAAAGCAGACCCATGCGCCGACTGCAAAGGCCAATCCGCCGCAGGGCGGTGCGCCGAACGGGGGTGGTGTGCCGAACGGCGACATCACCAAGTCGCTGTCCATGGCGGATCAGAAGGCTATCGGCGGCTCCGTGCGCCGTTGCTATACTGAAGATACCGAAGCACGGAACTATGCGAGTTTTGTCGCGCATATGGTCGTGACCGTCGATGCGACCGGTGAGGCGCGGATTGTCAAATTTGCGCCTGATACGGCTGCGAAAATGGCCTCCGACCCGTCTTACCGCGTTCTGGCGGAGCGGGCGCGGGATGCGGTGTTGAGCCCCACCTGTGCCCATCTGCCCATTCCCTCCAAGATGCTTGGTCAGACGCATGAGCTGCGTTTTGTCTTCAGGCCGTAATCCACGAGGAAGTCTCATGTCCTTCATTCCCGATACTGACGCCGAGGCCCTGAGCGCGCTGTTTTCGCGCCGCTCCGTTCTGGGAGCTACCGCTGCTGGTGGTCTTCTGGCAACGCCTCTGGCCGCTTTTGCCCAGTCCGCAGCTGCCTCTGGCCCCGGTGAGGCTGAAATTACCGTCGATCAGGCCCGTCAGGAGCCGATCCCCATTGTCATTCCGAATTTCGGGGCGGGTCTGGGTGAGCAGATTTCCGGTGTCATCACGTCCGATCTGAATGGCACCGGCCTGTTCAAGGTCATGAGCGGCGACGTGCCGCCCGGCTCTACGCCCGATTTCAGCGCGCTCAAGGCGCAGGGTGCCCGTGCGGCCGTGTCCGGACAGGCGATCGGTTCGGGCAGTGTGCGCGTTGAGATGCGTCTGTGGAACGTGCTGTCCGGCCAGCAGCTTCAGGGCACGGCCTATACGGCCTCGACATCCAACTGGCGTCGCATCGCGCATATTATTGCAGACGTGATCTATGAGCGGATGCTGGGCGAGAAGGGTTATTTCGACACCCGCATCGCTTACATCGCCCGTACTGGTCCGCGCCATCATCAGATCACGCGTCTGGCCCTGATGGATCAGGATGGTGCCAACGAACGGATGCTGACGAACGGCGAATGGCTGACGCTGACGCCGCGCTTCAACCCGGTGCGCGACCAGATTGCGTTCATGTCCTACGCCAACAACCGTCCGCGCGTGTATCTGTTCGATCTGGCATCCGGTCGTCAGCAGATTCTGGGTGAGTTCGCGGGCATTTCCTTTGCGCCGCGCTTTTCGCCGACCGGCGGTTCCGTCGTGCTGTCCGCTACGCGTGGCAGCGGGTCGGATATTTTCATTGTCGACCTGGCCTCACGTGCAAAGCGTCAGATTACCAATTCCAATGGCGCAATCGACACCAGCCCGTGCTTCAGCCCGGATGGCAGCCAGATCGTGTTCAACTCGGATCGCGGTGGCAGCCCGCAGCTCTATATCATGAGTGCGTCGGGTGGTCCGGCGAAGCGGATTTCCTATGGTACCGGCCAGTATGGTTCGCCGGTCTGGTCCCCGCGTGGAGACCTGATCGCCTTTACGCGCATCGGCGGCGGCGGATTCTCGCTCGGGGTGATGAACCCGGATGGCAGCGGTGAGCGTATTCTGACGCAGGGCTTTACCGTTGATAGCGCGACGTTCTGCCCCAATGGCCGTGTGCTTGCGTTCTGCCGCCAGAGCGCAGCCGGTGCGGGCGGTGCGGGCTTTGCATCGGGGATCGGGACGATCGACATTACGGGCTTTAACGAGCGTCCGATCCGGACCTCGACGGGTGCGTCCGACCCGGCCTGGTCACCGCGCAACGGCTGAGGCTGTGTTCCGCGCTTCCGGTTCGGAGGCGCGGATTTGCAAAAGGGTGGGGAACCCTTTTTCCTGTAAGGCGTCGCAAAGACTGCTTGAACAGGAGAATTCCCCATGTCCCTTCAGGAGACACGGCAGTGGCGTCCGCTGCTGCATTATGCCCCGGCCCGGAACTGGATGAATGATCCGAACGGGCCGATCCTGATTGATGGTGTGTATCACCTCTTTTACCAGCACAATCCGGTCGAGCCCGTCATGGGCTATATTTCCTGGGGGCATGCGACCAGTCGGGATCTGCTGCATTGGGAAGAGCAACCGATTGCGCTGCCGTCCACACCGCAGGAGCAGATCTATTCCGGCACGGTGATTTATGACCGGGATAATCGGAGTGGTCTGGGCACAGACGAAAATCCTCCGCTTCTGGCGCTTTACACCAGCGTATTTCGCGACATGCCGGGTGAGCAGGAAGACGGCACGCAGGCGGTTTCAGTTGCGGTCAGTCTGGATCATAGCGCGACCTGGACGCGCTACGCTCACAATCCCGTTCTGACACTTGATCCGCCCTCGCAAAATTTCCGGGACCCGGCACTGTGCTGGTATGAAGAGGGTGGATACTGGGTGCTGACGGCGGTCGAGGCCGAACAGCAGGTGGTCAAGCTCTTCCGCTCAACCGATTTTCTGCACTGGGAGTTCCTCAGCGACTTTCGGCCGCCCGGCTATCATACGCCGGACATGTTGTGGGAAGTGCCGGTTCTGACGCGGCTCCCGATTGAGGGGGAGGCCGGGGCTTCCGGCTGGGTGATGATCGTCAGCGTCAATCCCGGTGGTCTGACAGGTGGATCTGGGACGTTCTATTACGTCGGAGAGTTCGACGGCACGATCTTCACGCCCGCAGAGCAGCCAACGGCCACAGATGATCCCTGGCAGTATCGTTGGATGGATTATGGACCGGACAATTATGCGATTGTCTGCTTCGCCGGAACGCCCACACCCGTCAGTATCGGCTGGATGGGCAACTGGAACTACGCCAACCAGACGCCGACCGTTCCATGGCGCGGCCAGATGACGCTTCCGACGCATCTGTCCCTTGTGCGGCAGGAGGACGGTACGCTTTTGATGAAGCAAAACCCAGTCAGTCTTGGCGCTCCGGTCGAGGTCTTTGTGGCCAGCGACATCCGCCCGGAAGCAGAAGTGGTCTGGAAGCTGCCCGATAGCGTTGCGGACTGTACGGATTTCGCGGATGCGGTGCTTGAACTCCAACTGATTATTGAGCCTGACGGAGACGTGGCGGTGCTGACTGTGGCGGCGACGGAGGATGGCATGTTTGGCACCGAGATCCTCTACGACCCCACACGTCGGGAACTGGTTGTAGACCGCAGTCGGTCAGGGGTTTTGGTACCGGACACGACCTTTACGACGCGCCATGTGGCACCCCTTCCTCCACAGGATGGGGGTGTTCGTCTGAGAGTTATTGTGGACCGGAGTTCGGTCGAGATTTTCGCTGCTGACGGACTCGTCAGGATGACGGAGGTGGTCTTTCCCTCTCCTCATGCTACGACTGTAACGCTGGGCAGCTACGCAGGCAGCGCATGTTTCAGGAGCGTGAAAGCACGCTGGTTTCGATGATGTGGCAGAATTCTGCCACATTCTTCAGAATAGCTGTGACATTTATGCCGAAATTTCTGGTTCCGATTATGAATCGAACTTTTCACATTTAACCGGCGTTAACACGGCACTTGACCGGTGATTCGAGTCATGAGTATGGGCGCTTATGGCCACTGATTTTCAAGGTTGGCATGCAGGGATCGGAACCGATTCCTGTCTGTTCCGAACAGGAAAGAGGTGGTCCGGAATAACGCGGCATTTTCCGCATTCGGTTCCCGCTGTGGGGCCGTTCTCAGGATTGAGACACA
Source organism: Gluconobacter sp. Dm-73 (assembly GCF_018256215.1). Classification (NCBI taxonomy): domain Bacteria; kingdom Pseudomonadati; phylum Pseudomonadota; class Alphaproteobacteria; order Acetobacterales; family Acetobacteraceae; genus Gluconobacter; species Gluconobacter sp. Dm-73. Next base: position 167,073 of record NZ_JAERLW010000001.1, read on the forward strand.
TGAAGTTCAAGGTATTTGGCGCGCTTGGTCTGGCGCTTGTTCTCGCAGCCTGTTCCAACGGCAACACCAACAAGGGTGACAGCAACGGCGCAGGCGCCGTCGCTCAGGAAGCTGGCCCGACGCCCGGCAGCGAAGCCGATCTGGTTGCCAATGTCGGCGACCGCGTCTTCTACGAGCTGAACCAGTCCCAGCTCTCTGAAGAAGCCCGCGCTACGCTGGACAAGCAGGCTGCATGGCTCGCCAAGTACCCGCAGGTCAGCATCCAGGTCGCTGGCAACTGCGATGACCGTGGCACGGAAGAGTACAACATTGCTCTCGGCCAGCGTCGTGCAAACGCAGCCCGCGACTATCTGGTCGCCAAGGGCGTGAGCGCTTCGCGCATCACCACGATCTCCTACGGCAAGGACCGTCCGACCGCCGATGGCGACGACGAGCAGGCCTGGGCACAGAACCGTAACGCCATCACGTCTGTTCGCTGAACCGACGTTTCAGGCCTGACGGACTGGGATGATGAACGGCCGGGGGATTATCCCCCGGCCGTTTCTGTTTTATGACTGGGCGCATGTTGTGCGCATGACCTGCCTGCGTGCCCGTGAGTGCGAGTTTGTCTCAGGAGATCCGTTATGGTGCTGTCCCGTTCCCTGCGTGCCGTCTTTCTGGGCACAGCTTTTTCCGTCCTTTCGCCCGCCCTTCCGGCCGTGGCGCAGGATGCGCCGGATAGCGGGGAAATTTCCTCACGCGAAGCGATTGCTTTGCAGAACCAGATTGCCTCCCTGCGTCAGCAGCTCTCACAGGTTCAGAATGGCGGCGGCCTGAGTGCCCCCAGTGCGACGGCAGCGGCTCCGGTTTCGGCGGGTGACGGCAACCTGACGGCGCAGCTTCTGGAACGCGTTTCGGCTCTGGAAGAACAGAACCGCCAGATGCGTGGCGAACTGGATCAGCTCAGCAATTCCGTCCGCGACAATCAGGCCAATGTGTCCAAACAGATTTCGGACATGCAGTTTGCCTCCCAGAATGGCGGTGGCGGGGCTTCGACACCTGCTCCAGCCAAAACTCCTGCGGCAGCCGAGGACAAAGGCTCCGCTGTTACTCCCGACGCTGCCGAGCAGCCGAAAACCGCTCTGGATGCGTTGAAGGTTGGGAATGCGTCCCTCAGGTCCGGGAATTATACGGATGCAGAGAGCAATGCGCGTTTTGCCGTGAAAACTGCCCATAGTCTGTCCGGCAAGGTCGATGCCCAGTTCCTTCTGGCCCAGTCTCTGGCAGGGCAGAAGCAGTATCGCCAGTCTGCGGTCGCTTATTATGACGCCTATACGAAGGCTCCGAAGTCCCAGAAGGCGCAGGATTCCCTGTTGGGTGTGGCCGCTTCGATGCTGGCGCTGGGTGACAAGAACTCCGCGTGTCAGGCTCTTGATAAGCTGAAATCGGAATTCCCAGCCCCTGCGCCGCGGGTGAAGAGCGCCGAGACGACATTCCGGAGCCGTGCGGCCTGTCACTGAAACCCTCGTTGTTGGAAGCAGGATCCGATCATCCGGTCGGGGAATGCGAATTTCAGGACCTGATGTCAGGTCTCGGTCCTTGGCCACCTGATATCCCGGACGCGCCAGTCGCCCTTGCCGTTTCGGGGGGCGCCGACTCTATGGCGCTCGCGTTTCTGGCTCGTCGCTGGCGCCGCAATATTGTGGCTTTCGTGGTTGATCATGCCCTGCGGCCTGAATCGGCTGCCGAAGCACGACTAACGGTTGAACGGCTTGCCGTCATGGATGTACCCGCCCGCCTCCTGACGCTCGCGCCGTTTCCGAAAGGGCGGTTGCAGGAACGGGCGCGCGAGGCACGGTTCGAGGCGCTGGAGGCGGCCTGCGTTGCAGCAGGGTGTCTGGATCTTCTTGTGGCGCATCATGCGGGCGATCAGGACGAAACCGTCTGGATGCGGAGCCTGCGCGCGAGCGGCCCTCTGGGGTTGGTCGGTATTCAACCGAGTGCCGTACGGGGGCGTATCCGGGTGTGCCGCCCGCTTTTAACGCTTGACCCATCGCGCCTGAGACTGACTTTGAAAGCCGCGGGTCTGCCATGGATCGAGGACCCGTCGAATGCCAACCGACGGTTCGAGCGGGTGCGGTGGCGGCAGGATCTGACACCTGAGCAAAGGCGCAATATCCAGACCCTTCATCTGACTGCACGCCAGGAAAACCGGAGTCGTGAGGCGGTACTGGCCAAAAATCTTGCATCCCACGCCGTCTGGCATCCCGAGGGATGGGTTTTTCTGGAACAGGCCGGGATGAACGAAGAGACTCTGTCCGCTCTGATCCGGCTTGTTTCAGGACATGCGTACCGCCCCGCGCGAGAGGCCGTGCGGCTGTTGCTGGAAAAAGAATGCGGCACGCTGTCGGGAGTTCAGCTTCAATCGGCCGGGCGTTTTGGCAACGGCGTGATCCTCGTTCGAGAGGAACGCGCTCTTGCAGCCCCGGTTGTGGCACGGGAAGGTTGTGTGTGGGACGGACGCTGGCGTCTTCTGACGCATGATATTCCGGCAGACAGTGTGATCGGACCTTTGGGTGACGCCGTGCATGGACTGGATCTGCGCAGGCTGGGTATTCCCTATGCCGCTGCCCGCTGTCTTCCGGGTGTGTGGCATCAGGGTCGGCTGATCCTGTGGCCACGAATAGGGCAAATGCCCGGTGAGGCCGATTTTGTCTGGGCTGTCGCGGTTCCCGTGACGGGAGAAAATCATCTCACAGCATAAAAAGATCCTCAAAAATGCAAGAAATGCGTTTTCCTGCCCTTGATGGGGTAGGATCGTGGACGCGGAGGCTTATGTTATGGAGTCAACGCAGAATGTGACCGGTCGGCCAGTTGTGAGGGGTGATCCCGTACTGCATCTGACGGAACAGTCTGAAGGACGACAGAGAGCGAGATGAACAATTTAGGCCGTAACGTCGCGATCTGGGCGGTCATCATCGTGGTCGGAATGGCAGTGCTGACAGCCTTCCAGCCCGGTGGCGGACAGCATGCAGCCCAGCAGATCGCCTATTCCGATTTCATTCACGATGTGGACCAGCATCAGGTGCGTTCGGTTGTGATTCAGGAGCAGAATGTCTCCGGAACCCTGACGAACGGCACGTCTTTCGAGACCTATGCCCCACTTGACCCGAGCCTTCCGGGCCGTCTGACTTCTGCTGGCGTCGAAGTGACCGCCAAGCCGATGGACAGCGGAGAAAGCCCGATTCTGCGTTATGCCAGCGCTTACCTGCCGGTTCTGCTGCTGGTGGGTCTGTGTTTCATGGTTTTCCGCCAAATGCAGGGCGGTGGTGGCCGGGCCATGGGCTTTGGCAAATCCCGTGCCAAGCTGCTGACGGAAAAGACCGGCCGTGTGACGTTTGAAGACGTTGCGGGCATCGACGAAGCGAAATCCGAGCTTCAGGAAATCGTCGAGTTCCTGCGCGACCCGCAGAAATTCACCCGTCTAGGCGGCAAGATCCCCAAGGGGGCGCTGCTGGTTGGTCCTCCGGGTACAGGTAAGACGCTGCTGGCGCGCGCTATTGCGGGCGAGGCCAACGTTCCGTTCTTCACGATTTCCGGCTCGGACTTTGTGGAAATGTTCGTCGGTGTCGGCGCATCGCGTGTGCGTGACATGTTCGAACAGGGCAAGAAGTCCGCGCCCTGCATCATCTTCATCGACGAAATCGACGCCGTAGGCCGCCATCGTGGTGCAGGCCTTGGGGGCGGTAACGACGAGCGTGAGCAGACTCTGAACCAGATGCTGGTTGAGATGGACGGTTTCGAGAGCAATGAAGGTGTTATCCTGATTGCCGCGACCAACCGTCCGGATGTTCTGGACCCGGCTCTGCTGCGTCCGGGTCGTTTCGACCGTCAGGTCGTGGTGCCGAACCCCGATGTGGCCGGTCGTGAGAAGATCCTGCGCGTTCACATGAAGAAAGTGCCCCTGTCTTCGGATGTGGACCCGAAGGTGATTGCGCGCGGAACGCCGGGCTTCTCGGGTGCGGATCTGTCCAATCTCGTGAACGAAGGGGCCCTGATGGCTGCCCGTCAGGGACGCCGGACCGTGGGTATGGCACAGTTCGAGGAAGCCAAAGACAAGGTCATGATGGGGGCGGAGCGCCGTTCCATGGTTATGACCGAAGACGAAAAGCGTTCGACGGCATATCACGAAGCTGGCCACGCCATCTGCGCGATTTTTACTCCTGGCAGCGATCCGATCCACAAGGCGACAATCGTGCCGCGTGGTCGTGCGCTGGGTCTGGTCATGACGCTGCCAGAGAAGGATAACATTTCCTATAGCCGCAAATGGTGTCTGGCCCGACTGGTCATCGCCATGGGTGGCCGCGTTGCCGAAGAAATCATCTTCGGACGTGAGGAAGTCAGCGCCGGTGCATCGGGTGACATTAAGAGTGCGACAGATCTCGCACGGCGCATGGTGACCGAATGGGGCATGAGCGACACGCTGGGCATGATCGCCTATGGCGATAACGGTCAGGAAGTGTTCCTTGGTCATTCCGTGACGCAGAACAAGAACATTTCCGAAGAAACCGCGCGAGAGATCGACAAGGAAGTCAAAGCTCTGATCGATACGGCCTATAAGCAGGCCCATGATCTGCTGACGACCCGTCTTGATGATCTGCATCGTCTGACCGCAGCGCTTCTGGAATATGAAACGCTAACGGGTGACGATGTCGGTCGTATTATGCGCGGTGAGGCTATCGAGCGGACTGCGGATGACGAACAGGTGCCTGATAACCGTCGTGCATCCGTTCCGACCACACGTCCTGGCGCGTTTGATCCGGCGCCTCAGGCGGGTTAATCAGGCAACCAATCGCACCAACGGGCGCGTCATCGAGGAAATTATCCCCGGTGCCGCGCCTTTTTTATTTCTGGCAGACAGGCAGGATTTTTCATTATGGCCACCAAGAGGTCTCTGTTCGGTACTGATGGCATCCGGGGAACGGCGAATACCGCGCCCATGACGGTTGAAATCGCGCAGAGACTGGGGCAGGCGGCGGGTCTGTATTTTATGCGAAGCCAGAATCGCCGACACAGTGTCGTTCTGGGCAAGGATACGCGCCTTTCAGGTTATATGCTGGAATGTGCTCTGGTTGCGGGTTTCCTGTCGGCAGGGATGGACGTCATCCTGGTTGGTCCGCTGCCCACGCCTGCCATCGCCATGCTGACCCGTTCTCTCCGGGCCGATCTTGGGGTCATGGTCTCAGCGTCCCACAATCCTTTTACGGATAATGGGATCAAGCTGTTCGGGCCGGATGGTTTCAAACTTTCGGACGAAGTTGAAGGCGAAATCGAAGACCTGATGGCTCAGGATCTTTCTGCCCGACTGGCCTCTCCGGAACGGATTGGACGCGCTTCCCGCCTGACGGATGCGGCTGGTCGTTACATCGAGAACGCAAAGGCGTCGTTCCCACGAGGGTTGCGTCTGGATGGCCTGAAGATCGTCATTGATTGTGCCAATGGCTCTGCTTACCGCGTGGCACCCAAAGCATTGTGGGAGTTGGGGGCAGAGGTCATCAAGATCGGTTGTGAGCCCGATGGCCTGAACATCAACGACGACGTGGGATCGACCCATCCGGAAACCCTGTGCGCGGCGGTGCGGGAGCATGGTGCGGATTTCGGCATTGCCCTGGATGGCGATGCGGACCGGGTTCTGATCGCAGATGAAAATGGTGATCTCGTTGATGGAGACCAGATCATCGGTTTGATCGCTTCCTTCTGGAAGCAACATGAACGGTTGCGCGGCAACACTGTGGTTACGACCGTGATGTCCAATATGGGGCTGGAAAAAGCTCTGGCGGAAAAAGGGCTTGAGCTTCAGCGGACATCGGTTGGTGATCGGTATGTCGTGGAGCGGATGCGCGAGATTGGGGCCAATCTCGGAGGTGAGCAGTCCGGACATATGGTTTTGTCGAATTATGCCACGACAGGAGACGGTCTGATCGCCGCCTTGCAAGTTCTGGCCGTGTCTGTGGAAACCAAGCGATCGGCCAGTGAAATCTGCCGTTTCTTCACGCCGTATCCGCAACTCCTGAAAAACGTCCGTTATTCAGGAGCCAGCCCGATGGGCAGTCCAGACCTTGCTGCTGCAAAGGCCTGGGCGGATGAACGCCTGGCCGGGAGTGGCCGTCTTGTTCTGCGCGCCAGCGGAACGGAACCGCTGATTCGCGTTATGGTAGAAGCAGAAGACGAGGCGCTCGTGCATGAAGTGGTTGATCATGTCTGCGATATCATTCGCGCCATTGCTCATGTCTGAAAGCGCCTGACATCACCCGTTATGCGTGTCAGGCCAGTCGTCTGATCTCAAAAGATCAGACGACTGCTTCGACGATGGGTGCGGTGACTGCTGGAGGCAGGCTGGCGAGCGCAGCCGTCTCTGCGACATCGTCTTCCCGGAGGATGTAGCCACGTCCCCAGACGGTGGCGATCAGGTTGCCCGCACCGACATTCTGTAGTTTCCGGCGTAGCTTGCAGATGAAGACGTCAATGATCTTCATTTCCGGTTCATCAATGCCGCCATAAAGGTGATTGAGGAACGCGTCCTTGGTCAGGACGGACCCTTTGCGGATCACCAGAAGCTCCAGAATGGCGTATTCCTTGCCTGTCAGATGCAAGGCTGCGCCATCGACGGTAACATTCTTGCCGTTCAGATCCAGCTCCAGATTGCCGACGCGCAGTTTCGGCTCGGCAAAGCCCCGGGAACGCCGCATGACGGCCTGAAGACGTGCGACCAGTTCGCCTGCGTCATAAGGCTTCGTCATGTAATCATCAGCGCCCATGGAAAAAGCCCGGATCTTGGCCTGGGAGCGAAGCAGCGCCGAAAGGACGAGGATCGGCGTCGTGATACGTGCTGCCCGAACGCGCCGGATGACTTCATAACCTTCCAGATCGTTCAGCATCAGTTCGAGCACAACCACGTCATAATCGTAGTGGCGCAGCATCTCGATGGCCTCTTCGCCAGAGGGCGTATGATCGACGGTAAAGGTCGCGTTACGCAGTGTCTGGGACAATGTGGCGGCGGCGGACTGATCGCTATCGACAAGAAGGATACGCATGTTTCAACTCCCGGCTTGGTGAACCAATGGTTACTACCCAAGGTTGTGTCTGTCGATAGACATGGATCAAAAATCGTAAAATTGTCATTATTATTCTCGTTAAAAGGGAACATTAAGCTCCTCTTAACGATAGGGTTGTAGGGTCGAGAAGTCGGAATAATCCGCAGGAAACGGTCGAAAACTGCCTTTATGAGCGATTACGCCAAGCTGCTTGAAATGCTCACGAACTTCACCTGCGACTGGGTTGAAGGAAGCGTGAAAGACGTTGTGGGTCTTTGCATGACCGTGATCGGACTCGATGGATTCATCACGATTGGGGATCGAGTCGCGGTTAAGGCGCGTGACGGGCGGATTGTACAATCTGAGGTTGTGGGATTTCAGGGAGATGTTGCGCGCCTGATGTCGTTTGGTGCGCTGGATGGGATTGGCCCAGGTTGTGAGGCCAGAATTCCCCTCAGCCGTCGTGACGGTGGCCTGAGAGTTAATTCAAGCTGGCTGGGGCGGGTGGTGGACCCGCTGGGGCAGCCGATTGATGGAAAAGGACCTTTGTTCCCTGCGATCAAGAGTCAGGCGATCCAGTGTCCGCCCCCTAACGCGGCCAGTCGGGCACGCCTGGGAGAACGGATTGATCTCGGAGTGCGCGCTCTTGATGCGTTCACGACCTGTCGTCGCGGTCAGAGGCTTGGGCTTTTCGCCGGGTCGGGTGTTGGGAAATCGACCCTGCTCTCCATGCTGGCGCGGGGGGCGGAATGTGATGTCGCCGTGATTTCGCTTGTGGGTGAGCGCGGGCGAGAAGTTCGAGAATTTATTGAGGACGATCTTGGGCCCGAAGGGTTGGCCCGGAGCGTTCTGGTGATTGCAACATCGGATTCACCCCCACTGATGCGTCGTGAAGCAGCGCTGTCTGCCATGGCGATTGCGGAATATTTCCGGGATCAGGGTAAGTCGGTTCTGCTTTTGATGGATAGCGTGACGCGGTTTTGCATGGCGCTGCGTGAAATTGGTCTTTCTGCAGGGGAGCCCCCTGCGACGCGTGGTTACCCGCCTTCCGTGTTTGCCGAACTGCCCCGCCTTCTGGAACGCGCAGGTCCGGGATATCCCGATCAGGGGATGATTACGGCTCTCTTTACTGTGCTGGTGGAGGGAGATGACCAGAACGAGCCGGTTGCAGATGCGGTGCGCGGTATTCTGGATGGTCATATCATTCTGGATCGCAAGATCGGTGAACAGGGACGCTATCCCGCCATTGATGTCCTGCGCTCCCTGTCCCGTGCGGTGCCGGGGTGCAATTCCCCTGAGGAAAACGCCCTTACTCAACGTGCGCGCGCAGCGATGGCGACCTATCAGCGTATGGCGGATATGATCCGTCTTGGCGCTTACAAGTCAGGCACTGATCGTGAGGTTGACGAGGCCATCACGTTGATGCCCAAGCTGAACCAGTTCCTGTCTCAGGGGCGAAACGAGCGGTCGACGCGTGCGGAGGCTTTTGAACAACTGGCCCAGATTATGCAGACGATTCCGCAAACCAATCCTTTAAATGCGGCGTAAAGGACCCTTCAGGATGGAATATTCACCTCTCGACACCCTCATTACCCTGCGTGAGCAGGAGCTTGATCTGGTTGAAAGAAGTTTTGCGGAGGCCGTTGCGCGTGAGACGGCTGCGGAAGAAAAGCTGTCGGCGGCTCAGGAAGAAATCTTGAGCGAGCAGCGGATTGCCTCCAGTCCAACGGCGGGGGATGGTGCTGTGGAAGCCTTTAGCCGCTGGCTTCCTGCGGGGCGGCAGGCTGTTGCCGAAGCACAGGCACGCTGCCGCGAGGCCGCGCTGGATCGTGAAACCGTGCGGTCGGCACTGATTATCGCGAGAGCTGCCATGGAAGCCGTCAAAACTCTGAAGGAAGAACGGCAGGAAGAAGAGCGGCAGGCGGAGCTCAAAAAAGAACAGAATGCGCTGGATGAACTGGCCATTCGCCAGTTCAGTCAGTCCTGAGCAGCATCCCGACTGCGGAGGGCTGCCTCGATCTGCGTGGCTGTGCCAATCAGGGCGCAGGCTACGGGATGGGTGCTATCACGGACGAAGGCTAGAACAAGATCAGGATCGCTGGGAAAAAGATCGCTTTGCAGCGTGATGACAGGCGTCATTTCGCCCGTCTGCGACGCGTTTTGGGCCGCGTGAGTCAGAATCCGTGAGACGGCTTTTTCGAGCGCCGGAAGAAGCACACTGTGGGGAGCATTGTGGTTTGCGGCATGTGTCGCAGCGAGTTCGTCCCAGCCCGCACGGGTGACGAAAGCGGGAATACCATCTGATGGCGTCTCCCGCTCGGCACGAAGAAGGGCGCCGGACTGGGCCATGCCAAGGATATCCAGGGCAGGGAGGAGTGCGGGGTCGAGTTTGATGGGCATTCGGATCTTTTTCGGAGACTGAAGCGGCCATGTCATCCTGCTGGAAGCACGGCCGCGGTTTTGTATTCAGTGCGGTGGGTTGCCCATGGCCTGCATCAGGGCTGTAACCTGTTGGGGTTGCGCTTTGAAAAGCGCGACATTGGCGGGGTTGGGGCTTGGCATTCCGGCTGGAAGCTGGCCGTTGCTGGCGGCAAGGGTCATGCCGAAGGTCGTCATGCCCATCACGAAGCTTTCGGGCGTGAAGCCGTGGCTTTGCAGGACGGGCGCAAGTCCGGGGATCTGGCTGATGCGGCTGATTGTCTCGGCCAGTCCTGCGCCGTGCGAGTTGGGGGGCTGGATGTTGCGGGCCTGAAGCTCGGCGATCGTTGCCGCCGCACGGGTCATGAAGTCCGGCGGCAGGGGGTATTGCATGGCGTGCTCCATATCGGCACGGACCTGCGGCGGGATCTGAGGAGTCTGCTGCGGTGTTCCCTGAAGCGGCACGCTACCATCGATCTGGGTCTGGCTTGTGGTGCCCCCCTGAGCAGGATAGCCGGCTTGCGGATAAGACTGTGCCTGTGCGGCCAGAGGCAGCATCGCGACAGAGACGAAAAGGCCTGTAAGGCCAGTCATGCGGAAAAATGTCATACCTGCACCCATTCTCCAGCGCGCATCAGCGGCACGCGGTTGCCGTTCTTGAGGCCATCAAGATCGATTTTGTCCGAACCGATCATCCAGTCGATATGAATAAGGGAGTCGTTGACGCCCCGTTCCAGAAGTTCTTCCGGCGTCAGACCTTCGATATCGACCATGCACTTCGTGTAGGCTTGGCCGAGTGCGATATGGCTGGACGCATTCTCATCGAACAGCGTGTTCCGATACAGGATCTTGCTGGCCGATATGGGGGAGGAGTGCGGTACGAGAGCAACTTCGCCAATCCGTGCCGCGCCTTCATCGGTATCGAGGATCCGCTTGAGCACGTCCTCGCCCTGACTGGCGGTTGCTTCGACAATGCGGCCGTTTTCAAAGCGCACCGAGATTTCGTCGATCAAAGTTCCCTGATGGAACAGCGGCTTGGTGCTGCTGACGCGGCCGTTGACCTTGCTGCGATGCGGGGTCGTGAAGATTTCCTCGGTCGGGATGTTCGGGTTGCAGATGATGCCATTGCCGGATTTTTCCGAACCGCCTGCCCAGAGATGTCCGTCCGCAAGGCCGACCGTCAGATCTGTGCCCGGGCCGCTGAAATGTAGGGCATCGAAGCGGCTGTCGTTCATGAATTTCGCCCGGGCATGCAGGGCGGCGTTATGGGCTTTCCACTCGGCGACGGGATCGGCCACGTCCACGCGAGATGCTTTGAAGATACCGTCCCACAAGGCTGCGAGGGCGTCTTCCGGGGGGAGGTCCGGGAAGACCTGTTCGGCCCAGGCTGGTGTGGCGCAGGCGATGATGTTCCAGTTCACGGCGAACTGGGTGATGATTTCCATCGCCGGGCGGTTTGCCTTGGAACTGGCGCGGTTGGCGCGTGCGATGCGTTCGGGGTCCTGTCCTTTGAGCAGCGTCGGGTTGGCGCCGGTGATGGCCATGCGAGCTGCGCCTTCGCGGAACGCGCGCGCCATACCCTCAGCCAGCCATGTCGGAGCGACGTCGAAGGCGTCGTCCGGGGCATGGATGAAACGTGCGAGCGTGGTTTCATCATCCGCATACAAGGTCGTGACGAGTGAAGCTCCGGCTTTGTATGCGTGTTCCGTGACGCGTCGGACCAGTGCGACGGCCGTGAGTGGTGCGGTAATGAGGAGCTGCTGGCCCGGCGAGATGTTCAGGCCAACGCGGACGGCGACCTCGCCCAGACGGTCGAGTAGCTGTTCGTGCGAAAAGGTAGAGGGAGCGGACACGTTGGACTCTTTCGCAGTGATCATTCTGACCCTCATGGTGTGCCCTGTAGCGTTGAAGTGCAAGAGAGCAGCGCGTGAGGTGACAGGGCTTTGAGGGCGCAGTATCGTGCCGGACATGAAACCCGGACTTCATATTTTCGCTGATCCAGGCACGCTCGACCAGCGCCCTTTCGATGTGGCGGTTGTCATGCCAAGCCTTCTGAGGCCTACCATTGTCCGGGCGGTCCAGTCTGTTTTTCAGCAGACGGGAAATCTGAGGGTTCAGATCATGATTGGTTTGGACCGCCCTCCAGAAGACGGTGCCGATGATCTGATTCAGCGCGCGATCGAAGGGCGGCCACCGAGCTGGGCCGTCGAAGTGCTCTGGCCCGGCTATTCCACGTCACAGCGTCATGGAGGGTTCGGGCGGGCAAGGGACGGCGGCGTATTGCGCAGCGTGCTCAGCCAGCTTTCGAATGCTCCACGCATTGCCTATCTCGACGATGATAACTGGTGGGCGCCAGACCATCTGTCCTCTCTGTTGGCGGCGATTGAAGGACAGGACTGGGCGTGGGCAGGACGCTGGTTCGTGCATCCGGAAACACTGAAGCCAATCTGTGAGGATCAGTGGGAGTCGGTCGGAATCGGAGGGGGGATTTTCCGCGAAAGCTACGGCGGGTTCGTGGATCCGAACTGCCTGATGATTGACCGGGCACGGGCGCCTGAAGCGCTGGAAATGTGGAATCAGCCCTTGGTCGGGGATAGAACGCAGATGACGGCGGACCGCAATGTTTTCAAGGCGCTGATGGATCGTCCGGGAAAACCAACCGGACAATATACCGCCTATTACGTTCTGACCGAGACGGACGGCCTGCACTCTACGAGGCTACGTTTGATGGGGCCGGCATGGGACCGGGCGTCAGAGACACACGGGGACGCTGTTCAGGTGCCTTGAAGCAGAGAGGCTGGTAGGGAGGAATTGCGTACCAGCCTCTCTGCGACCATCCTTTACATGGAACGGATCGTGTTACGGCGCGGCGGACGGCGCTGGCGGTCGGACTGGGCGTCCGGGTTTGCGGCCTTCGCGGCTTTTTCGCGCGCGATGGTGCGCAGTTCGGTTTCCAGCTCACGAATGCGGCGCTGAATGCTTTCCTTCAGCGTCGGAGACGTGTGGGACTTCATGGAAGCGATCGTTTCCTTGAGGTCCCGAAGCTGCTTTTCCTTTTCGGCCTGATTGCGGCGAATAGGCTGGTTGTCGGACATCTGTCCCTGAAATGCACGCATGTATTCGGTCTTTCCGCATGAAACATTCATGGGCCTCCCGTTCACCCACCCGGAGGGTGGCGGGATGGAGCGCGCATAAACGCGCCCGTCTGGCCCTGTCTGGCTCATGATTATGGGGGACGGAGCATTACCGTCCGGTTAATTCAGGATCGGGAGGAGAGGATGTCCCGCAAAACGTCAGTCAGGCGGGTGCAGGATTCGTCCGTTCCGATCGAGATACGCAGCCAGTCCTGGATGCGCGGGGTGGAGAGGTGCCGGACAAGGATCGCACGCTCGCGCAGGGCTGCGGCGATGGCTCCGGCCTTGTGCTCCGGGTGGTGCACAAGAATGAAATTGGCACAGGATGGCAGGACTTGGAAGCCAAGATTTTGCAGTTGTGGAACCAGCCGGTCACGGCTTGCAACGAGGCGGGCCGTGATGTCTGCGAGCCACTCGGTATCCTGAATCGCGGCGATGGCCCCGGCCTGTGCCGGGCGGGAGAGGGGATAGGAATTGAAACTGTCCTTGACGCGGATGAGACCCTCGATCAGTTCCGGAGAACCGATCGCAAAGCCCACACGCAGTCCTGCCAGAGCGTAGGACTTTGAGAGCGTCTGGACGACCAGAAGATTGTCATGACGATGTGTCAGTTCAATGGCGGACTGGGCACCGAAATCGACATAGGCCTCGTCAATGATGACGGTCCGGTCCGGATGGCGCTTGATGAGCGTTTCGATCTGCTCAAGCGACAGGGCGATTCCCGTATTGGCATTCGGGTTGGCGACGGCGATTCCGCCGCAGTCGCCATTGTAGGAGTCGATGTCGATCGTAAAATCGTCATTGAGCGGGATGTGGCGGAACGGCTGGTCGAACAGGCCGCAATAAACCGGATAAAAGCCGTAGGTCACGTCCGAGAACAGGACCGGCGCGTCGTCGTGGAACAGCGCGCGGAAGGCATGGGCCAGAACTTCGTCGGAGCCATTGCCGACGAAAACGCGATCGGCGGTGGTGCCGAACCGGGTCGCAATCGTCTCCCGCAGGTCTGCTGCTGTCGGGTCCGGATAAAGGCGCAGGTCGTCAGACGCTACGTCCCGGATGGCTTGAAGCACTTTTGGGCTCGGACCATAGGGAGACTCGTTCGTATTGAGCTTCAGCAGGTCCGCGAGTCTGGGCTGTTCGCCCGGCACATAGGGGTGCAGATCCTGAACGCGGCGGTTCCAGAAACGACTCATGCGGACGCTCCGGCGAACAGGCCGGTCATGAGCTGGCGTTCGGCCAGATCACGGGCGGAAACGCCGTCCGCATCCTTCAGGTCCGGGTTAGCTCCAGCGGCAAGAAGCTTTTTCGCCATGTCTTCGCGGTTGAACATGATGGAAAACATCAGCGGCGTGCGCCCGGCATGATTGGCGTGATCCACCTCGGCGCCGTGATCGAGCAGAAGTGACGCGATATCGGTCAGGCCCTTGAACGCGACGCCCGAAAGTGCGGTGGCTCCCTTGAGATCGGTGGCTTCCGTGTCGGCCCCGCGATCCAGCAGCAGGCGCGTGGCGTCCGTGTGGCCGTTGTAGGTGGCGACGATCAGGGCGGTATAGCCACGGCTGTCCGGCGTATCGATGGCCATGCCAGCATCCAGAAACTGGGTCAGGAGGTCGGTATCGCCTTCACGGGCCGCGTCGATGAACAGGGCGGTGATCTGGTCTGACGTGAAAGTGACGTTCTGGGCGTTCATGACGGTTTCCACATGGCGGTGTCCCCGATGACAGAAAATCCGGGGAAGGGATGTCGGAGGGCAGTTTAGCTTTTTGTGTCAACTGACGGAAGAGTGAGGCTGTCACCGTTTTCCAGCGCCCTGAAAGGACGGCCAGCGGGTCGGCAGGCGAATTCCAGACGGGTGGGCGGCTCCAGAATGGCCTCGTCGGTGAGTTGGAACGTGCCGAAATGGATTGGCAATCCCCGTTTGGCTTTGAGAGTATCGAAAGCCATGAGCGCCTCTTCGGGGGACATGTGAACGCGGCGCATCAGGTTGCGCGGCTCGTAGGCCCCGATGGGCAGGATGGCGAGGTCGATATCCGGCCAGCGACGGTGGATCGCGTCGAAATGTTTACCCCAGGCCGTGTCGCCCGCGAAAAAGACAGTGTGGCCATCCGCTTCGATCATGAAACCGCCCCAGAGCGCGCGGTTGGAATCGAACGGCGTGCGTGCGCTTCCATGCAGCGCGGGCGTGGCTGTGATGCGGGCACCGTCATCAGTCGTGCCGTCCCACCAGTCCAGTTCGACGATGCGCGGAAGAGCGGCCTTTTTCAGATGGCGACGGTTGCCCGGAAGGGAAATGCAGAGCGGATCGTCACGTTCGGCCAGTGCCCGCAGGCTCGGCAGGTCCATGTGGTCATAATGGCAGTGCGAGACGAGGATGATGTCGATGCGGGGAAGGGCATCCAGCGCGATGCCGGGCGGGCAGACGCGGCGGGGACCGAAACTGCGGAAGGGGGAGCAGCGTTCGGAAAAGACCGGATCTGTGATGATCCGCAGAGGCGCGCGTCCTGCACGGCCAAACTGGAGCAGAACGGTCGCATGACCGACAAACGTGACACAGCATTCCCCCGGAGCAGGCGCGACCTGATCGTAGGGTTTCTGCGGGGGAAGGGCATCCGGCCAGCGTGGCCTGAGGCCCATCTGCCAGCGGAAGATGTTCCCGATCCGCTGCGAGGGACTGCGGGACGTTCGCGTCTCGTCCGGGCGCCATTCTTCGGGGTTTCGGTAATGACGACCGTCGAAGTGTGGCAGGTTGTCTTCAAGCACAAGAGCGTGTTTCACAATATGGTTTACCGATCAGCCATTGCGTCTGTCGCGACTTCGCGTCATGCCGTGGCAGCAGAAGGTATGGAAGATATCGTTGCGTTTCTTCCTGTCAGTCACAAGCCGGAGATTCCATTCCGATGAGTACGCTTCCTCAGCTCACCATCAATACGATCCGCACTCTTTCGATGGAAGGTGTCGAGCGCGCCAATTCCGGCCATCCCGGCACGGCCATGGCTCTCGCCCCCGCGATGTATGCGGTCTGGCAGCATGATCTGAAATACGATCCGGCCGATCCGTGCTGGCCTGCCCGTGACCGTTTCGTGCTTTCGGTCGGTCACGCGTCGATGCTGCTGTACTCCACCCTGTTCCTCACAGGCGTGAAGGATATTCAGGATGGCAAGGTCGTTGATGCGCCGTCCCTCACTGTCGAGGATCTCTCGCAGTTCCGTCAGCTGAACTCCAAGACGCCGGGTCATCCGGAATACCGCTTTACCGCTGGTGTAGAAACCACGACCGGTCCGCTCGGACAGGGTTGCGGCAATTCCGTCGGCATGGCGATCGCGCAGAAATGGATGTCCGCGCGCTATGATCGCCCGGGCTTCAAGCTGTTCGACTATCACGTCACGGTGTTCTGTGGCGATGGCGACATGATGGAAGGTGTAGCTTCGGAAGCCGCGTCCACCGCTGGCCATCTCGCACTTGGGAACCTGACCTGGATCTATGATTCAAACCAGATTTCCATCGAGGGTTCAACGGATCTGGCCTTCACGGAAAACGTGGGCAAGCGTTTTGAAGCCTATGGCTGGCATGTCCAGACGCTGCCGGACGGCAACGATGTCGAGGCCATTCTCGCAGCCTTGAAAGCAGCCCGTGCAGTGACGGATCGCCCGAGCATGATCGTGCTCAAGACGGTCATCGGCTACGGCGCGCCCAAGAAGGCCGGTACGGCTTCGGCACATGGCGAGCCGCTGGGTGCGGAAGAAATCAAGGGTGCGAAGGCCGCCTATGGCTGGCCGGAAGATGCTCCGGACTTCTATGTCCCGGACGGTGTGAAGGAGCATTTCGCCGAAGGTCTCGGCAAGCGTGGCGCGGAAGCTAATGCGGAATGGCGAGAGCTGTTCTCGGCCTATCGTGAAGCCCATCCGGACCTTGCGGCTGAAATCGACTGCATCATCGAGCATCGTCTGCCGGAAGGCTGGGACAAGGACATCCCGACTTTCGAAGCCGATGCCAAGGGCGTTGCCTCGCGTGCAAGCTCGGGTCAGGTTCTGAACGCGGTTGCGAAGAACCTGCCCTGGATGATCGGCGGCTCTGCTGACCTCACGCCGTCCACCAAGACGGACATCAAGGGCGGCGGCTCCTTCCAGCCGGAAAAATGGAACGGCACCTATGGCGGCCGGAACCTGCATTTCGGTGTGCGCGAACATGCGATGGGTTCCATCTGCAACGGTATCGCGCTGTCGGGCATCCGCTCCTACGGTTCGGGCTTCCTGATCTTCTCCGATTACATGAAGGCGCCGATCCGTCTGTCGGCCATCATGGAACTGCCGGTTCTGTATATCTTCACGCATGACTCCATCGGCGTGGGTGAAGACGGGCCGACTCATCAGCCGATCGAGCAGCTCGCACAGCTTCGCGCCACGCCGGGCATCATGACGATCCGTCCGTCCGACGCGAACGAAGTGTCCGAAGCCTGGCGGACGCTGATCCCGATGACGCACAAGCCTGCCGTGCTCGCTCTGAGCCGTCAGAACCTGCCGACGATTGACCGCACGAAATATGCGTCCGCCGCCGGTCTTGCGAAGGGTGCTTATGTTCTGGCGAGCTGTGACGGCAAGCCCGACGTGATCCTGATCGCTTCGGGTTCGGAAGTCAGTCTCGTGGTGACGGCTTACGAAAAGCTGACAGAAGAGGGCATCAAGGCCCGCGTCGTCTCCATGCCGAGCTTCGATCTCTTCGAAGAGCAGAGCCAGGAATACCGCGATTCCGTCCTGCCGCCGGATGTCATCGGCCGCGTTGCGGTCGAACAGGCCGCGGCGTTCGGCTGGGATCGGTATGTCGGCATCGGCGGTGCGATCATCGCGATGAATACGTTCGGTGCGTCGGCTCCGGCCTCCGCACTTCTCACGAAATTCGGTTTCACGCCTGAAGCGGTTCTTGACGCAGCAAAGCGTCAGGCCCTGCGCGGCAAGTAAGGGAGAGATCCTGTGGCAGACACAATCTCCAATACCGGTCTGAACGAAGTCGGCAGCGTGCTGCGCGAGCTTGAGAAATACGGCCAGTCCCCCTGGCTGGATTTCATTCAGCGCAGCTTTACGGAGGATGGAAGCCTCCGCAAGCTGGTGGATGAAGACGGCCTGCGGGGCGTCACGTCCAACCCGGCCATCTTCGAGAAGGCCATCGGACACGGCACCGAATACGATCCGCAGATCCGCAAGCTGCTGGAAGGCGAAGGCCTGCCCCCCGGCGATCTGTACGAACATCTCGCCATCGACGACATCCGGTCCGCCTGCGCGGTTCTGTATCCGGTGTTCGAAAAGACCAAGGGGCTGGACGGCTACGTCAGCCTCGAAGTCTCGCCCTATCTGGCGTTCGACACACACGGGACGATCACGGAAGCGCGGCGTCTGTGGAAGGCTGTCGGGCGTGAAAACCTGATGATCAAGATCCCCGGGACGTCTGAAGGCACGGGCGCCATTCGTGACGCCATCGCGGACGGCATCAATGTCAATGTGACGCTGCTGTTCTCGCTTGATGCTTACAAGGCGGTGCTGGAAGCCTATATTGCCGGTCTTGAAGATCGCGCGGCCCGTGGCGAAGACATCTCGCGTCTTGCCAGTGTGGCATCGTTCTTCGTCAGTCGTATCGATGCCAAGATCGACGGGGAAATCGACCGTCGCATCGCGGCTGGCGATGCGGAGGCCGAGGCTCTGAAGGCCATTCGCGGCAAGGTTGCAATCGCCAACGCCAAGCTGGCCTATCAGTATTATCTCGAAGTCCGTAACAGCCCGCGCTGGAAGGCGTTGGCCGAAAAGGGCGCCAACCCGCAGCGTCTGCTCTGGGCCAGCACCGGCACCAAGGACAAGGCTTATTCCGACGTTCTGTATGTCGAAGAGCTGATCGGACCGGAGACGGTCAACACCATTCCGCCTGCAACGTTCGATGCGTTCCGCGATCACGGCAAAGCGCGTGCCAGCCTGACCGAGAATGTCGAACAGGCGCGGCATGTTCTGTCTGAGGCCAAACGTCTTGGTCTGGATCTGGATGGCGTGACCACGAAGCTCGTCAAGGAAGGCTGTGCGGCATTCAGCGTGTCGTTCGACACTCTGCTGACGGCTGTGGCAACCAAGCGCGAGGCCGTTATCGGCAAGCGTCTGTTGCGTGTCAGCGCCGACCTGCCGCCCGAACTGCGCGACGATGTCGCCGGTGCGGAAAAGGACTGGAGCCAGAGCGGCGGTCTGCGCCGGATCTGGCAGAAAGATCCGTCGGTCTGGACGAACGGCCCGGAAGCCGACTGGCTGAACTGGCTGACGATCGTGCAGGACCGTCTGTGGAACGTCGAAGAACTGGAGGTTCTGGCCCGCGATGTCCGCAGTCGCGGCTTCAAGGATATCCTGCTCCTGGGCATGGGTGGTTCGAGCCTCGGTCCTGAGGTTCTGGCCGAGACGTTCGGACAGCGCGAAGGCTGGCCGAAGCTGCATGTTCTCGACAGTACGGACCCGCAGCAGGTCACGGCGTTCGAGAAAGCCATCGACCCGAAGAACACGCTGTTCATCGTGGCCAGCAAGTCTGGCGGTACGCTGGAGCCGAACATCCTGTTCGCGCATTTCTGGCAGGTGGCCGGTCAGGCTCTGGGCAAGAAGCCGGGTGACAGCTTCATCGCCATCACCGATCCGGGTTCGCACATGCAGAAAGTGGCCGAGGAAAACGGCTTCTGGCGCGTGTTCTACGGCGATCCGAAAATCGGCGGCCGGTACTCCGTCCTGTCCAATTTCGGCCTCGTTCCGGCGGCGGCAAGCGGCATTGACGTTCGCAAGCTGCTGACGGTCACGCGCCTGATGGTGGAATCCTGTGACGGAAGCGCGCCTCCGGCTGCCAATCCGGGTGCGGTTCTGGGCCTGATCCTCGGTCATGCCGCGCACTGCTTTGGCCGCGACAAGGTGACGATCCTCGCCTCTGACGGCATTGCGTCGCTGGGCGCATGGCTGGAACAACTCATCGCCGAAAGCACCGGCAAGAAGGGCCTCGGCCTCATCCCCATCGACGAGGAAGAACTCGGCGCGCCGGATGTCTATGGAACGGACCGCATTTTTGTGGACCTTCTGCTGGGCGACGACGTTCCCGACAGTCGCCTCGGCGCTCTGCGGGCCGCTGGTGCGCCGGTCGTCACCATCCGTCTGGCCGATGCGTCCCAGATCGGACAGGCGTTCTTCCTGTTCGAATTCGCAACGGCTGTAGCCGGTGCGGTTCTCGGGATTGATCCGTTCGATCAGCCCGACGTTGAGTTCAGCAAGCTCGAAACGCGCAAGCTGACCTCAGCCTATGCCGAAACGGGCTCGCTGCCGCCGGAAACGCCGTTCGCGAAGGATGGTCCGCTGTCCTTCTACGCGGATGCGAAGAACACGGAAGCTGCTGGCAGCAAAAGCGATGCGGTCTCCATTCTCAAGACCCTTTTTGATCGTGTGAAGCCGGGCGACTATGTCGGTCTGCTCGCCTATATCCGTCGCGATCAGCAGACGCGGGACTGGGCACAGTCCGTTCGTATGGAACTGCGGGATACGCTGAAAGTGGCGACAGCCGCCGAATTCGGACCCCGCTTCCTGCATTCGACGGGTCAGGCCTACAAAGGCGGACCCGACAGCGGCGTGTTCCTTCAGGTCACGGCGACGGATGCGGCGGATGTGCCGGTTCCGGGTCATGGTTTCAGCTTCAGCGTTGTCAAGGCGGCGCAGGCACGAGGCGATTTCGAAGTGCTCGCGGCCCGTGGCCGTCGCGCCCTTCGCGTTCATATCGATGGACCGCTGGAAGACGGGCTGAAAGCTCTGGAAACGGCAATCCACGAAGCACTGGCAGGAGCATAAGTCATGCGGATCGGAATCATCGGACTGGGACGGATGGGCGGCAATATTGCCGTCCGTCTGACACGCCACGGACATGATGTCGTCGTGCACGACCGCACGCCGGAAGTGACGGCTTCGGTCGCCGGACGCTGCGAAGCGGGGCGTGCGACCCCCGCCGGTTCTGTCGCCGAGATGGCGAAGCTGCTCGAAGGTGACGAACACCGCGTGGTGTGGGTCATGCTTCCGGCAGGTGCCATCACCGAGGCCTGTGTGCAGGAACTCGGCGGCCTTCTGGGGCGTGGGGATGTCATCATCGACGGTGGCAACACTTACTATAAGGACGACGTCCGTCGTTCGGCCGAACTGGCCGAAAAGGGCATCTCCTATGTGGATGTCGGCACCTCAGGCGGTGTCTGGGGTCTGGAACGCGGTTACTGCATGATGTTCGGCGGCACGAAAGAGACCGCCGAATATATTGATCCGATCCTCAGCGCGCTGGCGCCGGGCATCGGGGACGTGCCGCGCACACCGGGCCGTGGCGAAAAGGGTCATGATCCGCGGGCCGAGCAGGGCTATCTGCACTGTGGGCCTGCCGGTTCGGGGCACTTTGTAAAGATGGTCCATAACGGTATCGAATACGGCATGATGCAGGCCTTCGCTGAGGGCTTCGATATCATGAAAAGCAAGAACTCCCCCGTTCTTGCGGAAAAAGACCGGTTCGAGCTCAACATGGGCGATATTGCCGAAGTATGGCGTCGCGGCAGTGTCGTGTCGTCCTGGCTGCTCGATCTGACGGCTGAGGCCCTGACCCGTTCGGAAACGCTCAACGAGTTCTCCGGCGAAGTCGCGGACTCTGGTGAAGGTCGCTGGACGATCGAGGCCGCTATTGAGGAAGACGTCCCGGCTCCGGTCATGACGGCCGCGCTGTTCACGCGCTTCCGTTCGCGGTCCGGCAACAACTTTGCCGAGAAAGTGCTCTCGGCACAGCGTTTCGGTTTCGGCGGACACGTCGAGAAGAAATAAGACTACCGCCCCTCATGGGCAATGACTGGCTGGCAGGGTATGGTTTTTGCCATTGCTGACCAGCCAGCCCCCGCAAAGACTCTGACGGGGGTTTTTACAGGGGCTTTTATGTCCGTTGACCTCGACGCCATCCACGCGGATCTGCCACCGTTGCCAAAAACCATCCGGATGGTTGTGTCCGACATGGATGGCACGCTCCTGACGCCAGACAAGACCATTGCGCCGTCCACGCTGGCGATGGCGAAAACACTTCAGGAGCGGGGGATTCCCCTGTGCCTCGCCAGTGCGCGCCCACCCGCTGCCATGGTGCCCTATATCGAGCAGCTTGGTCTGACCGGACAGAATGCCGGTTTCAATGGCGGTATCATTTTCAAGCCAGATGGGACCACGAGCGTCAGCCGCGTTCTCGCCCCGAATGTGCTGTCGATCGTTCACGACATGCTGCATCTGCATGGGATCGAAACATGGTTCCTGCGGCAGTCCTACTGGATGGTTCAGGACGCCCACACGCCGTTCGTCCAGCACGAGCACGGCATCACCGGGCTGACGCCGCATCAGGTTCCCGATCTGCGCAAGGAATTCGAGGGCATTGGCAAGGTGATGGGCGTGAGCAGCAACACCAGCCTGCTTCAGGACGTCGAGACCGAACTCGGCGCGATGCTTCAGGGAGAAGCGAGCGTGCGCCGCTCTTCCGATATTCTTCTCGACGTGACGCCGGCCCTTGCCAACAAGGGCGAGGCGATCCGCGAACTGGCGCTTGCCCACGGCATTGCGCCGCATGAGGTGGCCTGCCTTGGCGATGCCCATAACGACCTGCCGATGTTTTCGGTCGCAGGACTGGGGATTGCCATGGGACAGGCCGAAGAGGACGTGAAAGCCGCCGCACAGGTTTGCACGGACACCAACGAGCGCGATGGCTGGGCCAAGGCTGTTGAGCGCTACATTCTGCCGAGGGTTCCTCATTCATGACGACCGATATTCGCACCGCCACTCTGGAAACCCTCCCTGATTCGGAAGCCGTTGCCCTGCGGATGGCTGATCTCTTCATCGAAGGTGTTCTCGCCAAGACGGACGGCCTGTTCCGGGTGGCACTTTCCGGAGGCTCCACGCCCAAGCGCCTGTTCGAGATCCTCGCAACGCCATCACGGGCAAAGCTGGTTCCGTGGGAGCGGGTCGAGATTTTCTATGGCGACGAGCGCCACGTGCCCGAAGGCCATGCGGACAGCAACCATACGGTCGGGCAGTCCGTCCTATTGTCGCATGTCCCGGTGCCCGCGCAGAACGTCCATGCCATTCCGACCGGTGACACGGTCGAGGCAGACGCACAGGCTTACGAAAAAACCCTCCGGACCTCTTATGGCGCCACGGAACTTGATCCGAAGCGTCCGCTGTTCGACCTGGTCATGCTGGGCCTCGGCACGGATGGTCATACGGCATCGCTGTTTCCGGGACAGCCTGTCCTGAAGGAGCGCAAGGCTTGGGTCGGAACGGCCGCACCGTCCACCGCGCCTTATGAACGCATCACGTTGACCTACCCCGCCATTCAGTCCAGCGCGCTGGTCGTGTTCCTCGTGACGGGGGCGTCCAAGGTCGAAATGCTGGAGCGTCTGGTCGAAGGCGACAGTTCCATCCCGTCCGCCCGCGTGACGAGCGAAGGCCGGATCGTCATTCTTGCAGATCGCGCTGCGGTCGGAGAAGACGCATGAGCGGCACGGATATGAGCGTTCACAAGCGCACCGCTGCGCGTGAAGCCGCTGATATGGTCAAGAGCGGCATGGTCGTGGGGCTCGGAACGGGCAGCACGGCCGCCTATATGATCGAACGTCTGGGCGAGCGTGTTGCGGAAGGGCTGGAAATTTTCGGCATTCCGACCTCCGATGACAGTGAGGACAAGGCGATCAAGGCTGGAATTCCCCTGACGGATTTCAGCGCGCATCGTCGGATTGACATTGCGATTGATGGTGCGGACGAGGTCCAGCGCGGTTCGCTGAACCTCATCAAAGGTCTGGGCGGCGCGCTCCTTCGCGAGAAAATCGTGGCACAGGCCGCGAAGCGTTTCGTGGTGATCGTGGACGGCACCAAGCCTGTCGATCTGCTGGGCGAACGCGCACCTGTGCCTGTTGAAGTCATTTCCTTCGGCTGGGAATGCACGGCGGAGCGCCTTGCGGCCTGTGGCGCGCGTGGTGTGAAGCCGAGGGCCGATCGTGCCGGATCGCTGTTCGTGACGGATACCGGCAACATGATTCTGGACTGCCATTTCGGACCAATCGAAAACCCCGAAGATCTGGCAGGGAAAATCGACCGGATCGTCGGTGTGGTGGAGCATGGCATGTTCCTCAACATGGCCTCGGATGTTCTGGTCGCCACGACAGAAGGCGTGGAGCGGTGGGAGCCATGACGGCTTCGGCAGCACGGGTGAAGATGGGTCTGGAGCCGCGTTTTCTCGTGATTATGGGCGTCTCTGGGACAGGCAAGACGACGATTGCAACGGGCCTCGCGACGCGGCTTGGCTGGCATTTTCAGGAGGGCGATGCCCTGCATCCGCCTGCGAATGTCGAGAAAATGAGCACTGGGCAGCCGCTGACCGATGCAGATCGCGCGCCCTGGCTTGCACTGTGTCATGACTGGCTGCGGGGACAGGTCGAAGCTGGCCATGGTGCGGTTCTGACGTGTTCCGCGCTCAAACGTGCCTATCGTGAACAGCTTCGTGCCAACGGATTGCCAATCGAGTTCGTTCATATCGACACGTCCGCCACTGAACTCGCGGCGCGGCTGGAGCGGCGGGAAGGGCATTTCATGCCTGCCAGCCTGCTGCCAAGCCAGCTCGCGACGCTTGAAGTGCCGGGGGACGACGAGCCTGTAATCCGCGTTTCAGGCGAAAAGCACCCGGACGTGGTGCTGGAGGAACTGATCCGTCATTTCCAGACGGAGGGCTGATCCGTGGCAAACACGACCCGGCTTCTGGTTGATGCCGATGCATGTCCGGTGAAGGACGAGATCTATCGGGTTGGGGCGCGCTATGGCCTGAAAACGATCATCGTTGCTAATAGCTGGATGAATGTCCCACAGTCTCCGCTCATCGAACGTATTGTGGTTCCTGAAGGGCCGGACGTGGCGGATGACTGGATTGCGGAGCAGGTGACGGCGTCCGACATCGTCATTACTAGCGATATTCCGCTGGCCGTGCGGTGTCTAGCCAAGAAAGGTTCGGTTCTGCGTCCGAACGGTGAGGAAATCGACGAACGCTCTGTCGGTATGGTCTCGGCGATGCGGGATCTGATGCAGGGTCTACGCGAGACGGGGGCGGTGACGACCTATAATCCGTCTTTCGGCAAAAACGACCGGAGCCGGTTTTTATCCGCGCTCGATACACTCATTGTGCGACTCCGCAGAAAAGCTGCTCTGGCGCATTCGCTCCCCAGTTCTTCAGAAACAATCCACAGGGCCTTCCCCGGAGATGTTCCCTGATTCTGGGGATATCTTTTGCCCCAACAGACGCTCCGTGTTGAAAAGATTTGGCCCTGTATGGGGTGCAGTATCGCTGCAGCACTGGACAGTCTGCGTGAGAAAGGGTGCGTATTTTCACATCTTGATTCCCTGAGTGGACGTTCCTCTACTTCATCTGGCATGATGCGGGACTGAACGATCGTTCCCGGAAATTGGCGCTTTATCGCTCTTGATTGCAAAAGAATGTCACTCTCGTGCCCTCATTGAGTGAACTGCTGGCGTCCTGATGCGTCTGTTTGAAGACAGGGCGCAAGTCGTCACACAGGAATGCAGGAAACTCCATGACTGAGAAAAGCACTCTTTTCATCAATGGCAGCTGGGTCTCACCGAAAGGCGGTGAATGGATCACGGTTGAAAATCCGGCCACGAAAGCAGTGATTGGCGAAGTCGCCAAAGGCGGAGAAGCGGATGTGGATGTCGCTGTCTCGGCTGCCAAAGCGGCGTTTGTCGGCTGGAGCCAGCGTACGGCGACCGAACGGGCTGACTACATTCATGTCTTGAAGGATCTGGTAAAGCGGGATCGCGAAAAGCTGGCCGCTCTCATTACCGCAGAAATGGGCAAACCGCTGAAGGAGGCCCGCATTGAGGTCGATTTTGCGATTGGTCTGCTGCGGTTCGCGGCGGAGAATGTGCTGCGCCTTCAGGGCGAAATCATTCCGGGAAGCTCGCCGAACGAGAAAATCCTGATCGATCGCGTGCCGCTGGGCGTTATCGGGGCCATTACGGCCTGGAATTTTCCGCTGGCACTCTGTGCAAGAAAGATCGGCCCCGCTGTGGCGGCGGGAAACACCATCGTTCTCAAACCGCATGAACTGACGCCGCTGACCTGCCTGCATCTGGCGAAGCTGGTCAGGGAAGCCAAGATTCCTCATGGCGTCATCAACATCGTGACGGGAGATGGCAAGGATGTCGGTGTACCGCTGGTGGCGCATAAAGACATCCGGCTCATTACGATGACGGGCTCGACCCCGGCAGGCAAGAAGATCATGGCGGCCGCCTCTGAAACACTGAAGGAAGTCCGCCTCGAACTTGGCGGCAAAGCACCGTTCATGGTGATGGAAGACGCCGATCTGGATAAGGCTGCGGATGCTGCCGTGGCCGCACGATTTGGCAATGGCGGTCAGGTTTGCACGTCCAACGAGCGTACCTATATCCATGAAGCCATCTACGATCGGTTTGTTCAGAAAATTCGCGAGAAGATCGAGGCGCTGAAGGTCGGACTGCCAACGGACCCGGACACGGATATGGGCCCGAAAGTCAGCGAGGACGAACTCAACAAGGTCCATGCCATGGTCGAAAATGCCATCAGGCAGGGTGCGCGTCTGGCCATGGGCGGCAAACGCCTGAGAGGGGGCGTCTATGATCAGGGATATTTCTATGCCCCGACGCTGCTGACCGATGTCACACAGGACATGGACGTCGTTCATAACGAGGTGTTCGGACCGGTCATGTCGCTGATCCGGGTGAAGGACTTCGATCAGGCCATCGCCTGGGCCAATGACTGCCGTTATGGCCTGTCAGCCTATCTCTTCACCAACGATCTGAGCCGGGTCCTTCGCATGACCCGCGAGCTTGAATTTGGCGAGGTCTATGTGAACCGTCCGGGCGGTGAGGCACCGCAGGGCTTCCATCATGGCTATAAGGAGAGTGGTCTGGGAGGCGAAGACGGGCAGCACGGCATGGAAGCCTATGTCCAGACCAAGACCATTTACCTTAACGCATGAACGCATTGGCGGGGTGCCACACGACGGTAGCCCGCTTTTTTCCTGAAGGAGGGGATCGGCATCATGGTAAAAGTCGCTGTACTGGCCACGGATGGCCTTGAGGAAATCGAACTGACCGCATCCCGGGCCGCTCTGGAAAATGCCGGGGCGACTGTCATGATCATTTCTCTCAAGGGCGGGGAATTTCAGGCCGTTAATAACGGTATTTATCCCTCGCATGGCATCCGGGCCGATCTGGCGATCGCTGATGCCAAGGCAGGAGATTACGATGCCCTGTTTCTTCCGGGTGGTCCGGTTTCGTCAGATGCGCTGCGTCTGAACAGAGACGTGGTGGCGTTTGCCAAGGCGTTCGTGAAAGCGAACAAGCCGATTGCAGCCATCTGCCATGGTGTGCAGACGCTGATTGAGGTGAATGAGCTTAAAGGACGAACCGTCACATCCTGGCCAGCCATTCGCCGTGATCTGGAGAATTCAGGGGCGATCTGGGTGGACAATGCGGTTGTCGTTGACGGGCCTTATGTCTTTTCCCGCTGCCCCGCCGATATCCCGGCTTTTAACAAGGCCATGCTCCGGCACTTCAGGCTCAGTTGATATCTCATGAAAACTACAAAAAAGGAGGCTCCCGGAAAGAGAGCCTCCTTTTTTGTGGTGGTGATCTGACTGGTGTCAGATCGTGCCATCGACGGCTTTGCGCCCCAGAGCGGGATCGTCGGTGAAGAAGCCGTCGATGCCCATGTCCAGATAGCGGCGTAGTTCCGCGATCATGCCCTCGGGGTTGCGGGCGGCGTCGCCTGCAGCGTTGCGAAGCTGCGCGGGAAGGAAATGGTTTTCCGGCCGTGCCGTGTAGGAATGGACCAGAAGTCCGGCCTGATGGGCATCCGTAACGAGGCTGGATGGCTCCATCCAGGCGCCCTTGCTATCACGCGGGATCAGGTCCGTGTTGGACGGCCCGATCACGTCGGCATAGCGCCGGACCTCCTTGAGGCCCTCAGGCGTCATGAGATCGCCGAAAGTCGTGGTCTTGCCTGCTGCCAGCTGGTCTGGCGGTACGTCCTTGCGTTCACCCATCAGCAGCATCAGCCGTGCCTGCGGGTTGATGGACAGGACATCAGCGCGGATGCGCCCGAGGTTGCCGGTTTCGAAGGACTGGAGTTCCAGCGGGGCCTGTCGGGTATAGTCGTGGGCAGCGATGGTCTGGAGAAACGCGGCTTCGGGATTGAGCCCGAGGCTGTTGAAATAGGTGGAATGCTTGATTTCCGGCACCAGACCGAAAACCTTCCCCGTCGCCGCCGACTGGGCTGCGACCTGTTCGATGACTTCTTCGAAGGTCGGAATTTCGAAGTGATCGTCGTAGCGCGTATTATGGACGCGGATTGTGGAGAGGCGTTCACGGGCGCGGAGGGTCTTGAGTTCGGCGAGTGTAAAGTCCGTGGTGAACCAGCCGGTCTCGACCCGTCCGTCGATCTTGAGGGATCGGTGGCGGGAGGCGAATTCCGGGCGTTCCGAAACATCCGTCGTCCCGACAATATTGCTTTCATGGCGGACGACCAGATGGCCGTCGCGCGTCATGACAAGATCCGGCTCGATGAAATCCGCGCCATCCATCATGGCGCGGGCATAGGAGGCCAGTGTGTGTTCGGGACGCAGGGCCGAAGCCCCGCGATGGGCGAACACGAGCGGCTTCGGCGCCAGTGAGGGGGCGGCTTTCGCCCGCAGGTGCAGGGCGGGAAGCCCTGCCGCGAGCAGGCCGAGGCTCTGGCGACGTGTCAGCATAAGGCAGTGTTCCTTACAGGGCGGCGCTCAGGCTCAGGAAGAACATGCGCGGCGCGATGGGATAGGCCGAGAACTGACCCGCGGTCTGGGTCGCGTTGATCGTGGACCATCCCTTTGTGTTTGTCAGGTTGGTAATGTTGCCCTGAACCTTCAGGGAGGCCAGATGCGGGATATTGTGGAACGTATAACCCGCATTCAGGTTGAACTGCGCGTAGGGTGCGGCCCACATATCGTTGGTATAGGTCGCATAACGCTTGCCGATCACGTCGCCAGTGAACTGGCCGTAGGCATTGCCCCAGTTGGTGGTGAAGACGAACTTTTCCGACCAGTCCGGCATGCCCACAACGTTCTTCCCAGCCGTGTGGATGATGCTCGAACCCGTGCTGTAGTTATCGTTATAGGTGGACTTGTTGTAGGACAGCGCGTTGTACAGCGAGAAATGCGGACCGAAATGGGTGGTGAAGGAGAAATCCATACCATCCGTTGTGACCGAACCCACGTTGGCAAGCGTGGTTGCCGAACCAATGATGGACGACAGGGTCTGCGTCGTTGCCACGGCCAGAAGGCGGTTCGAGAAGTGAACGTGATAGTATTCGACCTGACCTTCGATCGCTGTCAGCGGACCAAGGTGGATCTGGCGGTGCTCACGCAGACCGGTTTCGTAGGTCCATGAGGTTTCCGGCTTGCCGTTCTTCTTGAACTCTTCGAAAGCGGCCTGGCTGGTCGCGCCCCACGGGGTGGCATTGCCATAGCCCGCATCCTGGAAGGAGCGCATGTTCTCCTGAATGTTGGCGAACCACTGTTCATGCTTCGTGATGTCCCATACCGCGCCGAAAGCGGGGAGGAACGGCTTGGCAGCGTCGATTTCGCCGCCCGGTGCCGTCACGGCATAGGACGGGGAGAGCGAACCCGGCTTCGCGGCCACGGGGAGCGTGCCGTTGGTATAGACCAGCTCCGACTTGAAGCCCGCCATCAGCGAGAAGTTCTTCGAAATCTGCCAGTTATCCTGCAGATGCGTGACGAACGTGTTGGTGTAGAAATTGTTGGTGTACTGGTCGATCAGGGCGTTCTGCTGGCGCTCGTAAGGCGTGGTCGGGTTGTTGGCGTTCAGCGGATACCAGCGACGGGCCTGCGTGTTGTTGTTGCGCTCATACCAGCCGCCAAGTTCGATCGAGTGCTTGCCGAGATGGTAGCGCAGCGTGGACATCAGACCACCGCGATTGTCCCAGTATTCGGTTGTACGGGTTGCATAGCCAGAGCCACCGAAGACGGTATTCAGATCCTGCCCCGGATAATAGGCGGCGAACAGCGTCGGCAGACCGGCGGCCGAGATCGGACCGGCAACGACACCTTCACCCAGATCATGGTGATAATAGATGCTGTTGTCCCAGTGCAGGTTTTCGCTGAAGTCATGCGTCCACTTGGAATAGGCCAGGAAGTCTTCGCGCTGGGCCGCAGAGTAGTAATTGCGATAGTTCAGACCGACCGCATTGGCGTTGGCCTTGGCGTAATTGAAATTGGGATAAGTGAACGGACGGACATAGAGACCGTAACCCTGCGGCAGCGTGATACTGTCTTCATTGGGTTCGACCTTCTGGGACCAGTCGAAGAATGTCGAGAAATGGTCATGTTCGCTGTTGTGGACGAACTTCGCGTTGACCTGATAGCCGCCCTGATGACCGGCAAAATCCCAGGCACGGGCGTCCTGACGGACGAAAGAGACATAAGCCGAGTTGCCGTTGCCGAACTCACCCGTATCGAGGCGGGCGAAGGTACGGAACGTGGACCAGCTTCCGAAAACCTGTTCAATCTGCGCGCCGCGCTTGTGAAGCGGGTCCTGCGTCGTGAACTGGAGCGTACCGCCGAGATTGGACGTCGACGCCGTACCAAGCGCACCCGCACCGGATGACACTGAGGCCGATCCGACGTTCTCGCTGATGACTGCGCGCTGCGGGGAGAGGCCGTTGTAGTTGCCGTAAGCCTGATCACCGAGCGGAATGCCGTCGAGCGTGTAGCCAAGCTGGTTCTGGTTGAAGCCGTGAACGTAGAGCGAGGAGTTCTGCTCGTTGTTGCCCCAGGGATCGGCATTGTTGAACACGACGCCCGGCAGCATCTCAAGCGCCTTGACCGGGTTGATGCCCGGAAGAATGCGCTGGATCTGCACATGGCTCAGCCCCTGTTCGGACCGGGTGCGGCGTGCCGTGATGACAAGCTGTTCCGTACCACCAGCGACGGCATCCACCTTGGCCTTGTGCTTGGCGTTGCTTTTCGCAGCATGTTTGGCTGGCGTGGCTTTTCTGGTTTCGGTCGCAGCGGCACTGGCAGAGTGCGGAAGAGCGGCAGCCAGCGCAAATGGCGAGCAGAAAACGGTCAGGAGCAGGCGGGAACGCAGCAGGTTGCGCGGCATCGAAGATCTTTCCGGAGCAAGAAGGGTTCGGACGCGGCGGACCCTAATCTTTCCGTAAAGAACTGCGTGTGAAGCTCCTGTGAACGTCCGATGACAGAATTATGACAGTCAGTCCGACAGTCAGGCTGTCTGCCAGCCCAGCCCGACGATCGCCACCCGCCGCCCCAGCGGCGTATCCTGAAGAACGATGACTTCCCGCTCTTCCAGATAGTTGAGCTGACGGCGCGCGCGGCCCAAAGAATGCGTCCCATAGGCGCGGGCCAGTGCATCATCGTCCGGGCAGGTTTCCGCATCCAGCGCTGTCCGGGCCAGCAGCAGAAAAACCCCCTGCACGTCTTCCGGCAGGGTCGCGGCAACTGTCTGGGCCTGCTTCCACTCCTCGCTGTCGGAGCGCTCCCGGTCCATCCCTGCGCGGATCGTGGCCAGCATCCGGTTGAAAGATCCCAGTTCCAGCACGTTGCGCGACAGGCCCTGAATGCGCGCCCGAAGCTGGAAGTCCTGATACAACGTCGCCAATGGTTTGTAGTCCGAACCTTCTCCGGCCACGACTTCAGCGACCAGCGACCACAACTGATCGGGATCAGCCTCGACGCTCACGGCTGCGGGGGCGGGTTCCTCGGCCTCGCGCTCGGCACCATAGGCATCGAGTTGAGCGAGCAGATCCGGCGGAGGAGGGCGGGTTTCCCGACGCGCGCGGGGCGTAAACTCATGAACGGGTTCGAGAATGATGTCCCGCAGGTCTTCGGCTGAAACAGGCTCAAGCGGCACGAGAACCGGACCGGTGGCGTGGCTTGCGGTCGTCACGGGGCCGATGGCCACGAGTTTTGGCCGTCGGCTCAGGGCCGGGCCGAGCGCCATGAACTGACCACGTGCCAGATCGCGGAAGGATTCCGCCGCCCGGCGTTCCATGCCCAGAAGGTCGGCTGCGCGCGCCATATCAATATCAAGAAAGGTTCGGCCCATCAGGAAGTTGGACGCTTCTGCCGCAACGTTTTTCGCCAGCTTCGCCAGACGCTGGGTGGCGATCACGCCTGCCAGACCGCGCTTTCGGCCACGGCACATGAGGTTCGTCATGGCGCCCAGCGACAGGCGGCGTGCTTCGTCCGATGTGTCGCCGCTGGCCACGGGTGCGAAAAGCTGGGCTTCGTCCACCACGACGAGGGCCGGATACCAATGCGCGCGCGGGGCTTCGAACATGCCGTTGAGGAACGCGCCAGCCGCCCGAAGCTGCATTTCGGCTTCGACCTGTTCGAGGTTCAGCACCACGGAGGCCCGATGGGCCCGCACGCGCTCCCCAGCGGCGCGGAGACTGGCTTCGGACTGGTCTTCGACGTCGATCACCAGATGACCGTAATGGTCGGCGAGAGTGACGAAATCGCCTTCCGGATCAATCATTACCTGCTGGACGAGAGTTGCCGTCTGCTCCAGCAGGCGCCGCAGAAGATGCGATTTCCCCGAGCCGGAATTGCCCTGGACCAGCAGGCGCGTGGCCAAGAGTTCCGGCAGATCAATGCAGGTGTCGGAGCCGTCGCGGCCCTGTCCGAGAACGATGGATGTCATGGCGTCAGGCGATAGCCGAACTGGACGATTCTAGCCACCCAAGGACGCCATTTGCCGCTGCATAAGCGGTGGAAAAACACCCTTGAAGCAGATAGCCGCCCGTCGGCGCTTCCCAGTCCAGCATTTCTCCGGCCACAAAAACGCCGGGGCGGGATATCAGCATGAAGCGTGCATGCACGGCGTCCTGCCGCACGCCGCCTGCGGTCGAAATGGCGCGATCCAGCGCGTCCATGCCGATCAGCGGCAGGGGGAGAGCCTTGAGGGTCTGGGCAAGCTGAAGCGGGGTGGGGTTTTTGGGTGTCGCAAGCCTAAGAAGTTCGCGGGAGGGCGCATCGAGGGCCAGTGCCTTGCGCAGACGGTTGGTCTGGCTTTCGCGTTCGCGCTGAGCCAGCAGGCGTTTCAGAACGTCCTCGGCCGAAAGTGCCGGGCGCAGATCGAGCGTGAGAACTGCTCGCCCGTCGCGCTGGATCGCGTCCCGCAATGCGGCCGAAAGGGCATAAAGTGCTGACCCTTCAAGCCCTCGGGTGGTGATGGTCAGGTCGCCTCGGCTCTGTTGTTCGTCAAAAGACAGGCCGACCGAATGCAGGATACTGCCGTCATACCGTGCTGCGAAACCGGCTGGCCAGTCCGGCACGAAGCCGCAGTTTGCGGGGGCGAAAGGCGCGGTGTCCTCCGGCAGAAGCTCTGCCCAGAGACCGTCCGATCCCAGACGGGACCAGCTTGCGCCGCCCATTGTCAGGAGGGTCGCATCGGCGTGAATCGAAATCCGGCCGTCAGGAGTATCGAAAACAAGGTCCGACCCCGCCCAGCCGACGAAACGATGCCGGGTCCGGATCGCTACGCCCTGCTGCGCCAAACGCTCAAGCCATGCCCTCAAAAGCGGAGAGGCTTTCATGGTTTTGGGAAATATCCGCCCCGAAGAGCCGGAAAAACAGGGCTGCCCGAGGCCTTCCGCCCATTGCTTCAGCGCCTCTGGCGGAAAGGCGCGAATAGTGGGTTCGAGCCAGTCCTGCGCGGTGCCATAACGCTTTAGAAAGCTGTCCAGCGGTTCCGAATGCGTCAGGTTCAGCCCGCTGCGCCCGGCCATGAGCAGCTTGCGCCCCACGCTCGGCATCCGGTCGAAGATCTGCACCCTGCATCCTCGCGCAGACAGGATTTCGGCTGCGAACAGCCCTGCCGGGCCGGCTCCGATGATGGCAATGGATGGGCCGATGGACGGGGAGGGGGACGCAGCAGTCATAGGCGCCTGATTGCCATGTGCGGCGGGGTTTGTCAGGTTCCGCACGACTGGTTCTGGCCGGAAAGGACACACAGATGCAGGTTTTTGAGACAATCGCGGCGTTTCGGACCGCACGGAAAGCCTATGCGACGCTCGGCTTCGTTCCGACGATGGGCTTCCTGCACGAAGGCCATCTGAGCCTCGTCCGCAGGGCCAAAGCCGAAAATGGGGCAGTGGCCGTCAGCATTTTCGTCAACCCGACGCAGTTCGGGCCGACCGAAGACTACGCCTCCTATCCGCGCGATCCAGACCGGGATCTGGCGCTTCTGAAAGATGCCGGAGCCGAGCTTGTGTTTCTGCCAACGCCGGACGTGCTTTATCCGAAGGGTTTTGCAACCCGCATTGAAGTCGGCGGCGTTGCGGACGAACTCGAAGGCCAGTCCCGCCCCGGACATTTCTCTGGTGTAGCAACGGTCGTGACGAAGCTGTTCAACATCGTTCAGCCACAACGGGCCTATTTCGGACAGAAGGATGCCCAACAATGCGCGGTCGTTCGGCGTTTCGTAGCGGATCTGGATATCCCGGTCGAAATCATGGTCTGTGACATCGCGCGCGAAGACGACGGTCTCGCGCGGTCCAGCCGCAATGTGCGTCTGACGCCCGAAAACCGAGAGAAAGCTCCGGCGCTGTATCATGCCTTGCAGGAAGCCGCGCGGCTGTTCCGCAGCGGCGAACGCAATACGGACGTTCTAGAGGGCGCCTTGCGGGTTAGCCTGATAAAAGCCGGCTTGCCGGACATCGACTATGCCACGGTGGTGAATCCGGACACTTTCCGCCGCGAAGGTCCCTGTTCCGAAAACGCACTGGCGCTTCTGGCTGTGCAGGCAGGGGTGGTCCGGCTGATCGACAATATGCCGCTTTGAGATCCACCTCCTTCGTGCGGTATAAGCATGAACTGCTGACGGACGGAGGATTTCAGACATGCAGAAAACCATCATGCGCCGGGTGGCTCAGGGGCAGGGACGCGAGCCTGCCGATCTGGTTATCCGCAATGTCCGGCTGTTCGATCTGGTTACGGGGGATCTTGTTCCCACCGATATCGCCATCTGTGGCGACCGGATCGTCGGCACTTATGGTGACTATGACGGTGTGCAGACGATTGACGGTGCAGGCCGGATCGCCGTGCCGGGCTTCATCGACACGCATCTGCATGTTGAATCCTCGCTGGTCACGCCGTTCGAGTTCGACCGCTGTGTTCTGCCGCATGGCGTAACGACCGCTATCTGCGATCCGCACGAAATGGCCAATGTGCTGGGCCGCGCTGCATTCGATTATTTTCTGGCGGCCGCCGAGCGGACCATCATGGACTTGCGGGTCAATCTCTCAAGCTGCGTGCCGGCAACGTCCATGGAGACATCAGGAGCAGTCCTAAATGTCGATGATCTGCTGCCTTATCGGAGCCATCCGAAAGTGATCGGTCTGGCCGAATTCATGAATATCCCGGGCGTTCTGAACGGCGATCCGGGCTGCATGGACAAGCTCGCGGCCTTTGCGGACGGCCATATCGACGGCCATGCGCCTCTCATGCGCGGCAAGGCCCTCAACGGCTATCTGTCAGCCGGAATTTCGACCGATCACGAGGCTACAGCAGCCGAAGAAGCGCTGGAGAAAGTGCGGAAAGGTATGACCGTCCTGATCCGCGAAGGCTCTGTCTGCAAGGACCTCGAAGCGCTGGTCCCGCTGCTGAACGTCGCCACATCACCGTTCTTTGCGTTTTGCACGGATGACCGCAATCCGCTTGAAATTGCCCATGAAGGCCATTTGGATTTTCTCATTCGTCGGGCGATCGAACTGGGCGTGGAGCCTCTGGCTGCATACCGCGCGGCTTCGCTCTCGGCCGCAACCGCCTTTGGCCTGAAAGATCGCGGTCAGATCGCGCCCGGCAAACGCGCGGATATCGTCCTGCTTGACGATCTGGAACGCTGTCAGGTGTCGGATGTCATTTCCGCCGGGCGTCTGGTGAACGATGCGCTGTTTGCAGAGCGCGAAATCGTAGCGCCCGTTGGGTTGGACAGCGTGCAACTGCCAAACCCGGTGAGCGCGCGGGATATGCGGATTGAAGGCAGCAGCACAGATCGTCCGGTCATGGGGATCATTCCGGGACAGATCATTACCGAATTCCTGCGTCTGGATCTTCCGGAAGACGATGGTGCCGTTCTGCCTGACCCCGCGCAGGATATCGCAAAGGTCTGCGTCGTGGCGCGGCACGGGCATAACGACAATATCGGGCGCGGTTTTGTCCGCGGCTTCGGCCTCGGACGCGGAGCACTGGCATCCTCAGTCGGACACGACAGCCATAATATCTGTGTCGTCGGAACCAGCGACGCCGATATGGCCTGCGCGGTGAACCATCTGGAAAAGACCGGCGGTGGTTTCGTGGCCGTCCGTGATGGACAGGTGGTGGCGGAACTGCGTCTTCCCGTTGCAGGGCTGATGAGCGATGCCCCCTATGAACAGGTGCGCGATGATCTGATCGTGTTGCGACAGGCCGCGAAAGAGATGGGCGTGGTCCTGGAAGAGCCGTTCCTGCAACTGGCGTTCCTGCCGCTCCCTGTCATTCCTCATCTCAAGATTACGGATTTCGGAATGATCGACGTTCGGACCATGAGTCTGGTCTGACATTTTGGCTGCCTTCGTGGCAGCCATAAATACTATGTCTGCAATTCAGTGTTTTGGAAATTATTTCTATACACCGTAGCAAAGAGTCTCGGAGAGCATGTTGAGAAAAATATTAACTAAACAGTTATAAAATAATATGGCATCCTCAATAGAAAGTCTGACGCTGTTGTGACGAGAGAGGATCCTGTTTTGGGCCAAAAAACTGCAATTATCTTTGTTGCGGATAGAAATTTTCTGGTGCCCAGCATCCTCGCGATGCTTCAGATCAGTCGCCAGAAAGATACGATGAGTGTCGCGGATCTATTCCTGTTCACGACAGATCTTGATGATACGGATTTCCGCACGATCACCGATCTCGTCACATCTCACGGAATTACGACGATCAGTCTTGATCTTGATAAAGTATTGAGTGAACAGGAAACGCTCTCGTTCAGAAAAACACATATTTCCATTTCAGCTCTGGGCCGTTTCTTTACCGGATCTTACATAGATTCCAAATATGAAAACATCCTCTATATTGATGGAGATGTTCAGGTTGTTGGATCAATTTTTGATTTGGCAAATGCTGATATTCCGGATGACAAGATACTCGGTGTCATTGACCGACAGTTCCTTAAAGCAAAGGAGCGTGATAAATCCGGAGAAAAAACACGCGAATACCTCAAAAAGCTTGGAATCCTGCATGAGGTAGATTATTTTAACTCAGGTGTCTTGGCCGCAAAGCGTGAAACGTGGATCAATCTCTGTAAAGAAGCATTCGATTATTTTATAAAACATTCCGAAGATTGCATGTTTCACGATCAGAGTGCTTTGAACGCTGTCTGCGTCGGCAGAAGACTGCCCATGTCACCCAAATATAATTTCACGACAATGTTCGCCGAAAACAACCTCCTGAACATTGTTAAGCCGTCGATCATTCATTTTACAGGTGCTGAAAAGCCATGGTTTTCAAATGCGCGTCCGTGGCAAGGACGTTTCATGGCATCCTATGCTGAACTTTTAAAACAGTTCCCACAGTTGGAGGCTTTCTATTCGCTCAGAGAATATTTTCATTCGTCAGGACAGTCCGGTCTGAACAAAATAGACCGTCACGCGAACAGAATGTGGCTTCTGACCCGAATCCTGACGCCTTGGCGTGTTATCCTGCGACGCCGCAAACTCCTGAACTATCTAGAAACAACGCGATTTTTTATCTGAAGGTCGCTTTGAGGGCCGGGGTGGGCAATAACGTCTTGGCTCCCCTTCCAGCAGGAATTGAGGTTAACCAAAAACCCTGAGCATCTCAAAATCTGGGGAGCATGGTGGACCTGACGCGATTCGAACGCGTGACCTTTGCCTTCGGAGGGCAACGCTCTATCCAGCTGAGCTACAGGTCCATGTGGGTTCAGATAACTGCTTCGGCGGAAGATTGCCAGCCCTCTTTTTTAAAGTTCTGTTGTTCAGACCTGTGATCGGGTGGTGATCATGGAAAACTCTGTGTCTGGGCCGTGGCCTGCCATGCGGCAGCGGCGATATCACCGCCGGAGGGCAGAAAATGCTCCGGTTCGGTCAGCCATGACACGGCATCCTGTGCAGCCCCTCTGCGATCACGGCTGAGAAGATGATGCGCGCCCGACAGTTCGTCCAGTCGAGTACCAGCAGGCAATCTGCGAAGAAGTCGTGCCGTGAAGGGCGGCAGGACGAACTGGTCCCGGCCTCCAAAAATGATGAGCAGCGGGGTCCGTGTTTTTGGAGCCGCTTCGTAGGCGCTGTGCATTAACAATGTCAGGCCATAAAGCGGATGAATCGTCGAACTATGCAGGGTGAGGGGATCGAAATACATCCGGCGCAGCGCCTGAATATTGTCACTGGCGACGCGATGACCCGGCACTGCCGAGCCGTCCAGTTTCCAGTGTGGGGCAAGAAAATCCATCCCGCCAAGAACTGCTTCCCAAGGTTGGCCGATATTCAGGGCCGCTGGGGCAAGCAGAATTGTACTGCTGATTTGCGGCGTGTCGGTGGTCGCCAGCAGGAGGGCGATGGCACCCCCCATGCTTTCTCCCATGACGTGAATCGGGACGTGCGGATAACGGGCGTGCAGCCAGAGCACCTGCTCGCGGGCGTCCTGCACCAGTCTCGCCGTACTGCTCCATCCGCCACGGTTCGGGGTCTGTCCGAAGCCGCGGATGTCCGGGGCGGCGAGTGTAAAGCCTGCGGAGGTGAAGGTTGGCGCCGCGAATTCCCAGGCGTCCCGGCTGTCGCCATATCCGTGCAGTGCGAGGATGATGCCACGTGGCTCTGATGTGGTGGCGGGATAAAGACGCAGCGGAACACGGGCGCCGTCCGACATGTCGAGCATCAGTGTTGGGGGGATCAGGGCCGTTTCCCGCGTCGTCGGATGCAGGTCGGGCATATGCGGCGTTGTGCACGCCTGTAACGCCAGAAGGCCAATCAGCCCGTAGGAAAGACGTGTGAGGCGGTTTGAAACGGAAAGGAATGGGCCTATCATCGCGCGGATTTTAGAACGTCCGCTCCTTCGGGGCGAGAAGGGAGACATTCGTGCCGTTAGAAAAACCTGATCTGGAAAAGCCTGATTCGGGAAAGCCCCATCTGGTCCTGATCGACGGATCTGGTTTCATCTTCCGCGCCTTCCACGCCCTGCCGCCGATGAGCAGCCCGCAGGGTGTTCCGGTCAATGCGGTCTATGGCTTTACGAACATGCTGACGCGTCTGCTGCGGGATCATGTGGGCACGCATCTGGCCGTGATTTTCGACGCTGGCCGCTTGACGTTCCGTAACGAGATTTATCCGCAATACAAGGCGCACCGTCCGGAAGCCCCGGAAGATCTGCGCCCGCAGTTCGGTCTGATCCGTGATGCCACGGCTGCCTTCAACGTGCCGTCGATCGAGCTTGAGGGCTGGGAGGCGGATGACCTGCTTGCCGCCTATGCCAAGGCGGTCGTGGAGGAGGGCGGGTGCTGCACCATCATCTCGTCTGACAAGGACCTGATGCAGCTTGTGCGTCCCGGCGTTGAGCTGATGGATCCGATGAAGCAGAAGCCGATCCGTGAGGCCGAGGTCGAAGCCAAGTTCGGCGTGCGCCCCGATCAGGTCGTGGATGTGCAGGCGCTGATGGGAGACTCGACGGACAACGTGCCGGGTGTTCCCGGGATTGGTCCGAAGGGTGCGGCACAACTCGTCAACGAATACGGCACGCTGGAGCAGATCCTTGCTGCCGCGCCGGGCATGAAGGCGTCCAAGCGGCGCGACAATCTGATCGAACATGCCGAGGCCGCGCGCATGTCCCGCAAGCTGGTGCTGCTGGACGACAATGCCCCGATGCCGCAGCCGATCAGCGAGCTGGGATGCCGCGAGCCGGTTCGCGAAACGCTGCGGGACTGGCTGGAGGAGATGGGTTTCCATTCCACGATCCAGCGTATGGGGCTGGGTCTGGCCGCCAAGCCGCGTCCGTTCACGCGCCAGATCGTTCGGCCCGAAGACAAGGCTTCTGAACGGGAAGACGCTGCGGCCGTCACGATCCCTGACGCGCCTTATGGACCTTACGAAACCGTCACGGATCTGGAGACGCTGGATCGCTGGATCGCGGATGCGCGAACCGCAGGTGTGGTGGCTGTCGATACCGAAACGGACAGTCTCAATGCGCGTCAGGCCAATATGGTCGGGCTGTCATTGTCAGTTGCGCCGGGGAAGGCCTGTTATGTGCCGTTCCTGCACGAGACCGTCCGCGACCTTCTGGAAGAAGATTCGACCGGAGAAGCGGCCTTCCGCCAGCTGGACCGTACCGAGGCGCTGGAGCTTCTGAAGCCTCTGTTGGAGGATGCGTCTGTTCTCAAGGTATTTCAGAACGCGAAATACGATCTGACTGTCTTTCGTGGCGCTGGCATTCCCGAAATCACGCCGATCGACGATACGATGCTGATTTCCTACGCCCAGTCCGCAGGTGAGCACGGGCAGGGGATGGACGAGCTTTCCGAACTGCATCTGGGGCATACGCCCGTCACTTATGACTCCGTGACGGGAACGGGCCGCAAGCGTATTCCGTTTGCACAGGTCGCGATCGAGGCAGCGACGGCCTATGCTGCCGAGGATGCGGACGTGACGCTGCGTCTGTGGCAGGTGCTGCGCCCGCAGTTGCGGACCCGTCAGGCACTGGCGCTGTATGAAGAAATTGAACGGCCCCTGATCCAGATCCTGACGGATATGGAAGATGTCGGCATCAAGGTGGACGCCACCGAACTACGCCGCATGTCCGTAGATTTCGCCGAGCGCA
The DNA here is from genome assembly GCF_018256215.1 of Gluconobacter sp. Dm-73. Taxonomy (NCBI): domain Bacteria; kingdom Pseudomonadati; phylum Pseudomonadota; class Alphaproteobacteria; order Acetobacterales; family Acetobacteraceae; genus Gluconobacter; species Gluconobacter sp. Dm-73. The sequence continues at coordinate 207,680 of NZ_JAERLW010000001.1, forward strand.
TGGGGACGATCGAGCAGGACATCCACGAACAGGTCGGGCGGAGCTTCAATGTCGGCTCTCCCAAACAGCTTGGCGAGATTCTCTTTGATGAAATGGGCCTGCCCGGCGGCAAACGGACGAAAAGTGGAAGCTGGGGCACGGATTCCGGCGTTCTGGAGGCGCTGGCCGAGCAGGGACATGACCTACCACGGAAAATTCTGGACTGGCGTCAATTGGCCAAGCTGAAATCGACCTATGCCGATGCGCTGGTCCAGCAGATGGATCAGGACACGCAGCGCGTACATACGTCCTTCCAGATGGCCATCACCACGACGGGCCGTCTGTCTTCCAACGAGCCGAACCTTCAGAATATCCCTATCCGCACCGAAGAAGGCGCGCGCATCCGCAAGGCATTCGTCGCCGCTCCCGGCTGTGTTCTGCTCTCGGCGGATTACAGCCAGATCGAACTGCGCCTTCTGGCTCATGTCGCACAGATCGAGCCGCTACTTGAGGCGTTCCGTCTGGGACAGGATATTCACGCCCGCACGGCGTCCGAAGTGTTCGGTATCCCGCTTGAGGGCATGGACCCGCTGACCCGTCGCCGGGCCAAGGCCATCAATTTCGGCATTATCTACGGCATTTCGGCCTTCGGTCTGGCGCAGCAGCTCCAGATTTCGCCGGGCGAGGCACGGTCTTATATCGACGCCTATTTCGCCCGCTATCCCGGCATCCGCGCCTATATGGAGCGGACCAAGGAAGAGGCGAAAAAGCACGGCTATGTCATGACGCCGTTCGGGCGCCGCTGCTATGTGCCGGGCATTGCGGAGAAAAACGGTGCCCGTCGCGCCTATGCGGAACGTCAGGCCATCAACGCCCCACTTCAGGGCGGTGCAGCAGATATCATCAAGCGCGCCATGGTCCATCTGGCGCGACGCCTGCCCGAAACGGGGCTGAAGGCGAAAATGGTCCTTCAGGTGCACGATGAACTACTCTTCGAAGTCGAGGAGCAGGACGCAAGGGCACTGGCGGCGTTCGTCCGCACGGAAATGGAAGGGGCCGCCACACTCGACGTGGCCCTTGAAGTCGAAACCGGTATCGGCCCAAGCTGGGCTGACGCACATTAAAGACAGGAAGGTCATGCAGACCAATCAAGAACGCCGCAAGAAGGTCGGCAATCGCATCATCTGGGGCGTTCTCGCCGTGGCGGCGGTTCTGGGATATGTCGGCTTCCATCTGGCGTCCAATGGTGGGCCGGGCCTGCTGGTCCAGTCCAACGGCAATGAAGTCGGCGGCAGTTTCCGTCTGGACTCGCTGGGCGAAAGCACCGTCACCGAAGGCGATTTCCATAATACCTGGATGCTGGTCTGGTTCTTCGACGCCAACTGCCCCGAAGATAAGTGTCAGCCGGTCCTAAAGAGCATGGAGCAGGCTCTGGTGGCGCTCCGCAAAGACGGCATCCGTGTCTCGCCACTTGCGGTGTCCCTCAATCCGTTCGACGAGGCCGACCCGCTTCGGGAATACGTTCTGCCCGTCGCCCCCCATGTCATGCCTTTCACCGGCACCCCGAACATGATCAAGGCCATGACGGAAGAATATCATGCGCCGCTCCAGAAAGATGGGGACCACTTCGTGCCGGCTCCGCAGATCGTCATCATGGACCCGAACGCCCGTTATGCCGGAACCATCCCGGCAGATGGCAACGCGGATGCGCTGATCGCGCGTCTGCGCGAGCTTGCGAAGCGCTGAATGATACGGCGGGGGGCTACGCTTCTTGCGGCTGGTCTGTTTCTGGGGCTGGGGGCTTTTCAGGCCCGTGCACAGGACGAGACCCCGCCGGACTGGAACGGCATCACGCTCGGCAGCCCCCATCGTGGCGGCACACTACATCTGACGGCTGATGGTCCGGGCGGTACGCTGGACCCGCAGATCAATTACGGCACGCAGTACATGCAGGTGTTCCTCAACATGTACGATCCGCTCCTGACGTTTCGTCTGGCGCGCGGAACGGCGGGCCTGGAGGTGGTGCCGGACCTTGCCGATGCCATGCCGGTCATCAGCCCCGATGGCCTGACATGGCGCCTGCATCTCCGCTCCGGCCTGCATTTTTCCGACGGATCTCCCGTGCGCGTGGAAGACGTGGTGGCGTCTTTCCGCCGGATCTATCGTGCCGGAGGCCCGACAGCGGGATCTTTCTATGGCGGTATCGAGGGGGCTGCGAACTGTCTGGCAAAACCCGACCGCTGCACGCTTCCCGGCGTCGAAGGACATCCGGAGACTGGCGAAATCGTCTTTCATCTGACGAAACCGGATGGCGAATTTCTCTACAAACTGGCCTTCCCCCATGCGGTGATTCTGCCCGTCACAACTCCCGCTCATGATATGGGCGGCACAACAATTCCCGGCACCGGACCATATCGCATCACGCAGTACGATCCCGGACACGGCATGGTTCTGGAGCGCAATCCGTATTTCCACGTCTGGAATCCGCAGGCCCAGACGGACGGATTTGTGGATCGTATTGAATATGATTTCGGTCTTTCGGACGAAGCACAGGTCACGGCGGTCGAACAGGGCCGGTATGACTGGATGCTCGACGCCAAGCCGGGAGACCGCCTGGGCGAACTCGGCGCGCAATACACGGCGCAGGTCCATATCGAGCCGCTGCTGGGTCTGTATTATCTGGCGATGAACACGCACGAAAAACCCTTCACCGATGTGCGGGTGCGTCAGGCCGTCAGCATGGCTGTCAACCGCCATGCCATGACGATCCTGTTCGGGGGCAGCGCGATCTCCGTTCCCCTGTGTCAGATGGTGCCGCACGGCATTCCCGGCGCGGATCTGGGGCTGGACTGCCCGCAGGATGTGGAACGCGCACGCCGCCTGATTCGTGAAGCAGGGGCGGAGGGGGCTTCGGTGACACTGGTTGTTCCCAACCGTGCCATGGAACTCGGGATGGGCACCTATCTGCGTAATGCTCTACAAGCCGTGGGGCTGAACGCGCAGCTTCGCCCTATCACGGCAGGCCTTGCAGAGTCCTACGAACAGAATACCGCCAATCACGTCCAGATCGCGCTGTCTTACTGGTTCGCGGACTATCCCTCCGCTTCAACCTTCCTTGATGACCTGTTCGGCTGCGATAATTACCACCCGAACTCAGCCATCTCTCCGAATTTTACCGGCTTCTGTGACCAGCACATCCAGTCTTTGTTCGATCAGGCAAAAATCCAGACAGACCCGTCAAAAGCTGCTCCGATCTGGCAGGACGCCGGCCATGCCATCATGCAGCAGATGCCCGGTGCTCCGATGATCCAGATGAAAACGGTCGATTTCGTCTCAAAACGACTGGGGAATTACTATTCGACCCTCCTGAACCACATGCTGTTTTCGCATGTCTGGGTGCAGTGAGGGATCGATTTTCAAAGGCCTTCTAACGCATCCTGCGGCCGCCCGGCTGGAAGCCGATGAAAAGGATATTGGGACAGGGAAGGGGCAGACCGTAGAGAATGCGAGAACCGAGCGCCTGCTGACCCATTTCAGGTGCGAGCTTTGAGTAAATGGCGTCGGTTTCGCAATAGATCTTCTGGATCAGCTTATGGGTTACAGCCCGATATCGTTGCGGAAAATCTTGTCGTCCCACTGGATTGCGGATGCCCCTTCATAGGCCAGCTTGCGGGCGTCTTCCGGGGTTGCGGCCTTCGCGCAGACCGTCAGGACACGGCCGCCATCCGCAACCAGAACGCCATCCGCCAGCTTCGTCCCAGCATGGAAAACCGAAACGCCCGGAACGGCTTCTGCGCGCTCGATTCCGCTGATCCGACCACCCTTTTTCGGGGCATCCGGATAGCCGTTGGCGGCCAGAACCAGAGAGATCGAATGCTCGTCCGAGAACTCGGCGGCGGCATGTTCCAGATTGCCCTGCGCCAATGCGGCAAGAACTGGCAGCAGGTCTGATTGCAGGCGGATCAGCAGGGCCTGTGCTTCGGGGTCGCCAAAACGGACGTTATATTCGATCAGCTTCGGGCCTTCGGTCGTCAGCATCAGCCCGGCAAAGATCACCCCCCGGAATGGCGTACCACGACGGACCATCTCGGCCAGCATCGGACGCACCATGATGTCGAGCGCTTTTTCCTGCATCTCGCGCCCGAAAGCGGGGGGAGGGGAAATTGCTCCCATGCCGCCAGTATTCGGGCCGGTATCACCATCGCCGAGGCGTTTGTGATCGCGGGCGGCACCGATCAGAACAGCTTTGTCGTCCGAGCAGAATGCGAAAAGCGAGACTTCCTCGCCCACCAGACATTCCTCGATCACGAGAGGCATGCCGAGCGTGCGGATGGCGTTTTCAGCCTCGTCCACGCTCTGTGCCACGACGACGCCCTTGCCACCGGCCAGACCGTCCGCCTTGATGACGATAGGCGCGCCCCGACGACGCACGAATTCGATGGCCGGAGCCTCGTCTTCAAAGCGCTCCCAGCGCGCGGTCGGAATGCCGGCCGCATCGGCCACGTCCTTCGTGAACGCCTTGCTACCCTCCAGCAGGGCCGCAGCTTTCGTCGGACCGGCGCACGGAATGCCCGCTTCGGCACAGGCGTCTGCCAGTCCGGCCACCAGAGGCGCTTCGGGGCCGGGGACGATCAGGTCGATCTTCTGTTCCTGCGCGAACCGGACCAGCCCCGGAACGTCATCGGCTTTCAGCGGAACGAGCGTTGCAACGGACGCCATTCCGGGATTGCCCGGAGCCGCATAAAGAGCGGTCAGGCTCGGCGAGCGCGCAAGACATGTAGCCAGGGCATGTTCACGCCCTCCGGACCCGACCAGCAAAACGCGCATTCCGCTTATCCTTTATTCTGCACTCATGGGCTTCGTTTGAGGGCGTGCGTAGCATAGACTGACGCCATGATGGAGAGTGATGGCGCGTCGATCCGCGGGAATGTACCGCAATATTCGGTTTCCGAGATTTCCGGGGCGATCAAACGCACTCTGGAGAGCGGATTCGGACGCGTCCGCGTGCGCGGCGAGATCACGGAACTCAAGCGCTATCCGTCCGGGCATATTTACCTGTCGCTCAAAGATGAAGGCGGCAAGATCGCCGGTGTGATCTGGCGGGGGAGTGTCTCGCGCCTTGGCATGGCACCCGAGAACGGCAACGAGGTCATCGCGACCGGGCGCGTTTCGGCCTATGGCGAGCGCTCCAGCTATCAGCTCGTCATCGATCGCATGGAGTTTGCGGGGGAGGGGGCGCTTCTCGCCAATATCGAGCGCTTGCGCCGCAAACTGCTCGAAGAAGGACTGTTCGATCCCGAGCGCAAGAAGGCCATACCGTTCCTGCCGTCTCTCGTGGGCGTCATTACATCGCGCTCCGGTGCGGTTCTGCACGATATCATCACGACGATCAGCCGCCGCTTCCCACGCGATGTTCTGCTCTGGCCGGTTCCGGTGCAGGGCGAAGGCGCGGCGGCTCAGATCGCCGCCGCCATCGAGGGCATGTCTGTTCGCCGTCCGCGCACGCCGGATGTGTTGATCGTTGCGCGTGGCGGTGGGTCTCTTGAAGACCTGATGGCGTTCAACGACGAGCGCGTCCTTCGCGCCGTTGCAGCCTGTCCCGTTCCTATCATTTCCGCAGTCGGGCATGAGACCGACACGACGCTGATTGACCTTGTTTCGGATCGTCGTGCGCCCACTCCGACCGCCGCCGCCGAGATGGCCGTGCCGCTGCGCTCGGAAATGGTTGCGGACATGGCGCACCGGAATGCGCGTCTGACGGGCGCGCTGACCCGCATCATCCAGACGGCCCGGGCGCGGTTGGATCAGGCCGCCGCCCGTCTGCCCGACCTGCCTGGGTTGCTGGATTCCGCGCGAATGCGTCTGGAGGATCGGGGCCAGCGCCTCGATCTGGCGTTGCCGTCCTTCGTCATGCGCGTCCGGCATCGGCTTGATGCGTCGGGCATGCACCTGCCGTCGCCGGAGCTTCTGATCGGACGCAGTCGGGCACGTTTGCAGGCTCTGCGTCTGCCCACGCCAGAACTTCTGGTCAGTCGTGCGCGAGCCCGTCTGAACGCCCCCACTACCCATCTGCCGAACCCCGAGTTACTGATCGAACGTCGCCGTGCCGCCTTGCAGATGGTGTCCGGCGGTCTGGACGCCTCATGGCAGCGGTCGCTCCAGACTTTCCATTTGCGCACCGAACGCCAGCGCCTGTCGCCAGACGTTCTCAGAAGCGCCATCCGCCTTCAGCAGACGCGGCTTCAGGGGCTGGGCAGCCATCTTGAAGCCGTCTCGCCCCGCGCAATTCTCAGTCGTGGTTATGTGCTTGTTCAGGATATGAACGGACAACCTGTTACGAGTGCGGAAGCCCGACCTGTTGCCGATCGCGTCGTTCTGTCTTTCGCGGACGGAGATCGTGGCGCAAGACTGGACAGCCTGTCGCCGCAGGGCGATCTTGGGCTTTGATTTCTTCATCCATCTGATCTGCGATCCGGAGTCTGCATGCGTTCGTTCTGGTTGAGTCTCGTTGCCTTGCCACTGCTTGCAGCCTGCGCCGAGCAGCCCACGGCCCCCGCGCGCCCTGTCGCCGCTACGACGCAGGCCCGGATCCCGCCGCAGGATTTTGCGCCGGGTCTGGCGGAAGAAGCGCCTGAAGACGGCAAGAAAAAGCTGTTCAACGATCCCTCCGCGCCGCTGAACACACCGCTCTGCGGATCAGCGCTTCAGGAACAGGCGCAGGCCGGGGCGGCGCTATATCCGCAAAGTCTGGCCAGCACGAGTTCCTGTCCGCGCAATGCCTGTTTCCAGCCCCTGACCGGCACCTATATCGCGGCAACCGGGGCGCAGAGCGTCTGCCGCTGAAGCAGGTCAGCGCTTCATTCGGTCTCAAAGAAAAAGGCCGGTCAGGATTTCCTGACCGGCCTTTTTTTATAGGTGTGGAAAGTGCTGATTTTATAGGTGTGGAAAGTGCTGACGGATCAGCGCTTCCACCATCCTGCACGACGCTTCGCCGGAGCGACTTCATCAATATTTACCGGCTGAAGGATGTTTCCATCCTCGGCAGGCGCCTCAACAGTGGCGGCCTTCGGCGTGCGACGGGTCCGGCCGCGCTTCGGCTTGGCAGGCTCTTCCGCTGCGACTTCTACCGGAGCTGCCACGATTTCCGCAGCGGGTTCGGCCGGGGCTTCAGCGGCAACAGCCTTCGGAGCGCGACGGGCCCGGGTCCGGCGGGGCTTGGGAGCCTCTTCGGCTGCGGGTTCTTCCGCAACCACCGGAGTTGGAGCGACGTCTGCCGCAGGGGCTTCCACAACCGTCTCGGCAGGAGCGGCATCCACCGCCTTGGCACGGGCCGGGCGACGTCCGCGACCACGGCGGGGCTTCGGAGCGTCTTCCGTGGCCGGCGCTTCCGCTACTGGAGCTTCGGCTGCGGGCTCTTCCACGACAACGACCGTTTCGACAGCCGGGGTGTGCTCGATCACAACATCCGTAGGGATGCTGATCCCGGTCTGAAGGGCCTGTGTCGTCCCTTCAAATTCCGCCTGTTCGATCACGTCAAAGATGTCGAAGCTGCCGCCGAACGGATCGGCAGGCGTGGGGCCTGTATAGCGATGCTGGACGGGACGCTCCTCGCGATCTTCCCAGCGGCGCGGGTTGCGGGCGACGGGCGCCGGTGCGGCAGGGCGCGCTGCCGGAGCAGGGCGCCGGGGTGCCACCTCGCGGGCTTCGGCCACGGGCTCTGCGTGTGGTGCTTCGGAGCCTTCGGACTCCTTAACAACGCGCTTGAAGCGGGTGCGACGGCGGCCCGGAATAATGCCGTTTTCGTCGGCACTGTCCGCAACCGGGGTCTCACGCTCTTCGGGCGCATGGACGATGTGGTCCTGCGGTGCGTCCGCTGCGACGTCTCCGTTATGCTCGCGACGACCGCCACGACGGCGACGGCGACGGCGGCGACGGCCATCGTTGCTGTCTTCGTGACCTTCCGACGGCACAACATCCTCGATGATTTCCGCATCGACGACCGGGGTCTCCGTCCGCAGGGCGATCGGAGCCTGTTCTTCGATGATCTCGATTGTGCGGACGCTTTCCGGTGCACGCTCCATGGCGCGTTCCGTCCGTTCCGGAGCGCGGCTCTGTGTCGGAGCCGGGATCTGGGCTTTCAGACGTTCGATCCGCATATCTGCCGCTGCAAGGTTTTCTTCCGTACGGAAGATGACCTGCATGCGATGATGGCGTTCGATATCCGCGAGCCACGAGCGCTTGTGGTTGAGAATATAAAGCGCGATCTCGGAGCCGACATAGACTTCGATTTCGGCTGAACGCTGGCGTGCACCTTCTTCGTCAATGGCGCGCAGAACGTGCAGGGCCGAGCTTTCCGTCCCGCGGATGAAGCCGGTGCCCTGACAGTGCGGGCAGGGCGTGAGAACGGATTCCGCAATAGACGGACGCAGGCGCTGGCGGGACATTTCCAGCAGACCGAAATGGGAAATATGCCCGACCTGAATGCGCGCACGGTCGGAGCGCAGCGCTTCCTTGAGGCGCTTTTCCACCTGTGCGTTGTGGCGACGGCTTTCCATGTCGATGAAATCGATCACGACAAGCCCGGCCAGATCGCGCAGACGGAGCTGGCGCCCCACTTCCTCGGCAGCTTCGAGGTTCGTGCGCAGGGCCGTTTCCTCAATGTTGCGCTGCGAGGTGGACTTGCCGGAGTTCACGTCGATGGCGACGAGAGCTTCGGTCTGGTTGATGACCAGATAGCCGCCCGAAGGCAGGCGGGCTGTCGGCGAGAACATCGCGTCCAGATGGTGTTCGACATTATAGCGCGCAAACAGGCTCTGGCCGCGGTTCTGCCACAGCTTCACCTTGTTGGCGTTGCTCGGCATCAGCAGGCGCATGAACTCGCGTGCGCTCTTCCAAGCGGCTTCGCCATCCACGAGGATGTCTTCGATGTCCTTGGAAAACAGATCGCGAATGACGCGCTTGATGAGGCTTGCTTCCTCATAAACCAGCGTCGGCGCGACCGAGGACAGGGCGTGGGAGCGGATATCATCCCAGAGTTGAAGCAGATATTCGCAGTCGCGCGTCACTTCCTGCGCCGGGCGTCCGGCACCAGCCGTGCGGACGATCATCGCCATGGACTTCGGCAGGTCCAGTTCTGCAATCACGTCGCGCAGACGGCGGCGGTCAGCATCGGACGTGATTTTACGCGAGACGCCACCGCCACGCAGGGCGTTTGGCATCAGGACACAATAGCGACCGGCAAGGGAGATATAGGTGGTCAGGGCCGCGCCCTTGTTGCCGCGCTCTTCCTTAACAACCTGCACCAACAGCACCTGACGGCGGCGGATGACTTCCTGAATCTTGTAGTTGCGCAGGAAACGGGCCGTGCGACGCGACGACGCGCTTTCTTCGCCCGTATCATGCTCGCCACCAACAGTTTCGGGCGCACGACGGTCGTGGTTATCACCGTCTTCGCTGTCGGAGGCGTCCTCGGAAACCGTTTCGTTGTCGGCCCCATCTTCGGCATCACCGCGTTCGGCAATTTCCTCTTCCTGGAGCGCGATGAGCTTTTCGCGATCTGCGACAGGAATCTGGAAATAGTCCGGGTGGATTTCGCTGAAGGCAAGGAAGCCGTGGCGGTTGCCGCCATATTCGACGAAAGCGGCCTGAAGGCTCGGCTCTACGCGAATGACCTTGGCAAGATAGATATTGCCCTTGAGCTGCTTCTTGGTCGATGTCTCGACGTCGTAATCTTCGACGCGGTCACCATCCATGACCACGACACGCGTTTCTTCCGCGTGCGTGGTGTCGATGAGCATACGCTTGGTCATGGAACACTGAACTCCACGACGCTCCGCAATGGCTGCCTGGGCCGGGGGGAACGTCAGATTGTGTGGGGTGGGGGGAACGGCGCAGTCCGAACGCACAGCGACGGGACATGTTGGGTCCCGTTTCGCTGAGGTTGCTGGCTGCGAGCACGTTGAGTGACATTCGTCCCCTGAACAGACGGCCGGTCCAGAACTCCGGAGCCGGATGAAAAACCTGATCCGGACGGGCGTCTGGCCTGTACCGGAGTGACATATCACCAGTTCGATCCGGTCAGGACAGGGTGCGGAAGGCTAGTCGCGCATCTGTCAAACGACGGGACGTCGTGGCGGGGACAGGAAAAGGCGGGAGCGGCACGGGAAAGGTTAAGGCCCGTATCCGGTCGGACCGCGCTTTACAGGTCCCTGTCGTGCAGGATGACCGAAACTGCTGTCTGTGGCAAGTCCGGGTTAGAGGCAGCATTTTTCATTTCTGCGTGGGGCGGTGTCGGCCGAAGCCTTCTGCCATGTTCCTGACAGGGTTTCGTGCTGTATGGTTGTTTCGTCATTCACCGCTGTAACCGGGAAACAAGGGATGCTGACGCGACGCATATTGGCTTTCGGCGGTCTTTCGGGAGTGTCTCTGCTGACGCCTCTGACAGCCTTCGGACGTCACCCGGTTCACGCAAAGCTGCGCGCTCCCGCCGTGCATCGTGGTGCGCTGCCTCCGAAACCTCTTGTGATGCTGGACCCGGGACATGGCGGCAAGGACCCTGGTGCCATCGGGGTTTCGGGTACTTATGAAAAGCATATCGCCGAAGCCGCTGCGTCCGAACTGAGTCGCCAGCTTTTGGCTTCGGGCCAGTATCGTGTTGCCATGACCCGTTCCGAAGACCGGTTCATTCCGCTTGAAGGACGTGTCGAACTGGCACAACGGCATCAGGCGCATCTCTTTATCTCCATGCATGCCGATGCCCTGCATGACAGAGATGTGCGGGGCGCGAGCGTCTATACACTTTCAGGCGGGGCGTCGGACGCGCAGACAGCGTCCCTTGCAAAGACGGAGAACAGTGCCGACCGCTTTGCCGGACCGGCCTTTCATGGAATGTCGCCCGATGTGCAGCAGATTCTCGCGAGCCTCGTTTCGGAAGAAACGCGTCGGGGGTCGGCCCATATGGCAGCCAGTGTGGTCAATTCGTTCCGGAACAGGATCGGCCTCCTGACCCATCCGTCACGTCATGCGGCGTTCGTGGTTTTGAAATCTTCCGAAATTCCATCGGTGCTGGTCGAGATGGGGTTTATGTCGAACCGGTTAGATGAGGCCGCCCTGCGTCAGGCCGTGCATCGCACACAGGTCGCCAGTGCCATGAAAACCGCCATAGACCGTTATTTTGCAACGCGCGCCGGTGTCATGACCGGCTGACCCGCTTTGTGCGCGGGGGAGACTTTATGATCATGCGGGTTGCGCATGGCGCAAGAATCGGTCATTTAACGCACCCATGACGTTTCTTTCGATCCTCTCGCTTCGACTTATCGGCCCCTGAACGCCTTATTCTAGGCGGACAGCGCTCCGTTGCGTTCAGGGGATAACAGACCGAAAGCCACCCTGAACCAGACGAGACGATCACAATCATGACTTTCCATCACCCGTCCTTCGGCACCATTGCCGACGACCGCGTCATCATTTTCGACACCACGCTGCGCGACGGCGAACAGTCCCCCGGCTTTTCGATGAACCTCGAAGAGAAGCTCCGCATGGCCCATGCGTTGAGCGCTCTGGGTGTGGATGTGATTGAAGCCGGGTTCCCTGTGGCGTCCGAAGGCGATTTCGAGAGCGTGCGTCGGATTGCCGAGGACGTTCGTGGTTCGGTGATCTGCGGTCTGGCCCGCAGTGGCGGTAAGCGTGATATTGAATCCTGTGGCGAAGCCCTGAAAAAGGCCGAGCGTCCACGCATTCACAACTTCATTTCCACGTCTCCGCTGCATATGAAATACAAGCTGCGGATGGAGCCGGAAACGGTTCTGGATATCATTGCTTCGGGCAACCAGAAGGCCCGTCAGTACACGGATGACGTGGAATGGTCGGCCGAGGACGGCTCGCGGACCGATCCCGACTTCCTGTGTCGCTGTGTCGAAATGGCGATCCGCAATGGCGCGAACACGATCAACATCCCCGATACGGTTGGTTTCGCGACGCCGGAAGAAATGCGCGCGATTTTCACCATGCTGCGCGAGCGCGTTCCGGGTGCGGATCAGGTGATTTTCTCCGCACATAACCACAACGATCTGGGTCTCGGCGTCGCCAACACGCTGGCGTCTGTTGAGGGTGGGGCGCGTCAGATTGAATGCACGATCAACGGCATCGGCGAACGTGCAGGCAATGCGGCGCTTGAAGAAATCGTCATGGCCCTGCGCACCCGTCACGACCAGTACGGCAAGGTGACCGGCATTGAGACGACGAAGCTGCTGGGCATGTCGCGTATGCTGGCGACGATCACGGGCTTTGACGTGCAGCCGAACAAGGCAATCGTCGGGCGCAATGCATTCGCGCATGAAAGTGGCATCCATCAGGACGGGATACTGAAGAATGCTGCGACCTACGAAATCATGACGCCGGAGAGCGTGGGTTGGAACAAGACCTCGCTGGTCATGGGCAAGCATTCCGGTCGCGCGGCGTTCCGCGACAAGCTGGCGCAGCTCGGCTACCCGCCGCTGGAAGACGAGGCTCTGAACGCTGCTTTTGCGCGTTTCAAGGATCTGGCTGACAGCAAGAAAGTCGTGTTCGACGATGATATCCGCGCCCTTGTCGATGACGAGAGCCGCGATCATGAGAGGGTCCATCTGATCTCGCTGGAACTGGCTTCCGGGACGAAGCAGAAGTCTCAGGCCAAGCTCGAAATCAGCGTGGACGGCGCCATTCAGTACGCTGCGGTCAGCGGCAACGGCCCGGTCGATGCCGCTTTCCGCGCCATTGGTGAAGCATTCCCGCATACAGCTGAACTGGCGCTGTTCTCGGTGGCCAACGTCACGGAAGGCACGGATGCACAGGCTCGTACGACCGTGCGTTTGCAGGAAAACGGCAAGCTCGTGGACGGGCAGGGGGCTGATGCCGATACGGTGGTGTCCGCCGTCCGTGCCTATATTCATGCACTGAACAAGCTCCTGACCAAGCGCGAGCGTCGGGAGCCGGAAGCTCTGTCCTGATCTACCCGGAACGGTTCTGCTTCAGTCAGCGGGCATGCAGAGGATCTCTGCATGCCCGTTTTTCTTGTCCACCGCACATATTTACTATATAATATAGTTTATATAAGCAGTAGACAAATATAACACGAACGGTATGGTTTTCTTATCTGTCCGGACAAGGAACCCTCATGCCGCATTCATGGCTCTATACGCTTTCAGGACTGCTGGTAGGCTTTCTGGTTGGAATGACCGGCGTGGGTGGTGGGTCCCTGATGACCCCTCTGCTGATCCTGCTTTTCGGCGTCAAACCGCAATCGGCGGTCGGCACTGATCTGCTTTATGCCGCTATTACCAAGATCTTCGGGACGGCACTCAATCGCCATCACGGTGTTGTACGCTGGAGGATCGTTTTTCTTCAGATGGCTGGAAGTCTTCCGGCCGGTTTGCTGTGCCTGATTTTCTTGCGTCATTTTGGTCCGAGCCCGTTCATCTCGAAACTCATCACCGAAGTGCTGGGCATCGCACTTTTGCTGACGGTACCTGCCATCCTGTTCAAGCCGTGGCTTCAGAAATGGTCTGCCAATGCCGGTACGCTGCGTCCGCAGACGGTTGATGTGCTGACGGTCGTTCTGGGGGTCGTTCTCGGAACGCTGGTCACGCTGTCATCCGTCGGGGCCGGGGCAATCGGCATGGCCGCGCTGACGGTGCTTTATCCACGTGTCAGTACGCGCGAACTGGTGGCGACGGATATCGCACATGCCGTCCCGCTGGCGCTTCTGGCCGGTGGCGGACACTGGCTTCAGGGCGCGGTCGATTCCGTTGTGCTCGTGGAACTGCTGATGGGATCCATACCCGGCATTCTGCTGGGAACGCTTCTGGCGGGACGGTTGCCAGAGGATGCGCAAAGATGGTTTCTGGGCATCCTTCTGGCCATTATCGGCCTGAGAATGATCTAAGGCCGATGGAGCAGGGTATTACGGCTCAGTAGCCGTAATTGCCAGGATAGCTCTGGGATGTGGGTTGCTGCTGGTAGCCACCCTGCTGGGAATATCCGCTATTGGGCGGATAAGTGTTGTTTGGGTAGCCATTGGGATATTGCGGCTGCTGGCAGTTCGTGTTCGGCGGGCACTGGTACTGCGGCTGCATATACTGACCCTGCTGTTGCGGGTAAGCGCCCTGCTGATTGTTGTAATAGCCCTGCTGCTGGCCATAGCCGCTTTGGGAACTGGGACGGTTGGGTGTGGTGATCGCCCCTGCGCCCGCTCCCAGAACGCCGCCCGCCAGAGCGCCGATCGCCGCGCCACGACCGCCGCCCGCCAGCGCGCCGATCGCCGCACCTGTTCCGCCGCCCAGAAGGCCACCTCCCAGTGCGCGGGAGCCAGGGTTGTAATTCCCTTCACATCCACCTAGAGCCATGATCGTGGCAAATGCTCCGACCAGCGCCGTGCAGCGCAGGCCAGTATGGGAAAAAGCGGTCCTCATAGTCCGAATCCTTGATCGTCTCTCACGGAGTGAGCGCTGCTTATAGCTCAATATCCGTTGCGTGGGCGGTTAGGTGTCGTTGCGGCACCAACTGCGGCCCCCGTGCCGCCACCAGCCAGCGCACCGATGAGCGCACCGCGGCCACCACCGGCCAGCGCGCCGATTGCTGCACCACCACCTGCGCCGATCAGCGCGCCGGACCCGGCACGGGATCCGCTGTCATACGGGCTGCCGCAGCCGGTGAGAGCTACGCCACAGAGAGCCAGAGCTGCCAGAAAGCGGGGTGTTGTAAGGGTCTTCATGACAAATCATCCTGTTTAACGTTCCGGTCCGTCATCCGGTGATCGGGTCGGAAGGAACGGTTTCGCACTTCTAGACACATATAACGTGACAGAAGGGTGGCAGGATCGGGGCGCACGATTATTTTTTTCCATGTCCCCGGATGGGATCTGAAAAATGGGATCTGGACGCCTCGATCCCGTCGCGCGCATTATATTGACTCTCCGGGCCTTGCTGAACCTGCCGCGTCTGGTTAAGTCCACCCGCGGGGAACCGCCCCGCAATCACGATCCGCCATCTGTCACCCGCACAGAGCCGCGCCAGGAGTTTTGGATGTTTTCTCGTCTGCTGGGTCTCATGTCTGCCGACATGGCCATCGACCTCGGCACTGCCAACACGCTCGTTTATGTCAAGGGTCGCGGCATTGTCCTCGATGAGCCCTCCGTTGTGGCGATCGCCGAAGTGCGTGGCAAGAAACAGGTTCTTGCGGTTGGCAATGAAGCCAAGCAGATGGTTGGCCGCACGCCGGGAAACATCACGGCCATCCGTCCGCTGCGCGATGGTGTGATTGCGGACTTTGAAGTTGCGGAAGAAATGATCAAGCATTTCATCCGCAAGGTTCACAACCGCCGCGCTTTCGCCAGCCCGCAGATCATCATTTGTGTGCCCTCCGGCGCCACGGCGGTCGAACGTCGTGCGATTCAGGAAAGTGCGGAGAGCGCAGGCGCACGCAAGGTCATGCTGATCGAAGAGCCCATGGCGGCAGCCATTGGCGCGGGCCTTCCTGTCACGGAGCCTTCTGGCAGCATGATCGTGGATATCGGCGGTGGCACGACCGAAGTTGCGGTCATTTCCCTCGGCGGCATTGTTTATGCCCGTTCTGCGCGTGTGGGCGGAGATAAGATGGACGAAGCCATCATCTCCTATATTCGCAAGACCTATAATCTTCTGGTCGGCGAAAGCTCGGCCGAGCGGATCAAGATCGAACTCGGCTCCGCCATGATGCCGGACGATCCTGCCAACCCCGACGGTCCGCTGACAGAGATCAAGGGTCGCGACCTTATTAATGGCGTGCCGCGCGAAGTAGTCGTTAGTCAGGCCCAGATCGCCGAGAGTCTGGCCGAACCCGTGATGCAGATCGTCGATGCCGTAACGACCGCGCTTGAAAACACGCCCCCAGAACTGGCCGCTGACATCGTGGACAAGGGCATTGTTCTCTCGGGTGGTGGTGCGCTTCTGTATCGTCTGGACGAGGTGCTGCGTCTCTATACGGGCCTGCCGGTCACGGTTGCGGAAAACGCGCTGTCGTGTGTCGCGCTCGGAACGGGACGTGCGCTTGAGGAAATGCGCCGTCTGCGCAGTGTTCTGAGCAGCATGTACTGAGGACTGGCTGACGCCGGATGCTGTCCATCCATGCCCGGCAGGTGCTTGCAAAGGCCATCCTGCCTCTCCTGATCCTGCTGGCGGTCGGGCTTGTCCTTCTGGGGCTGGTCCGTCGTCCGGCCGTTGACGGCGTGCGACTGATGGCGACGGATTTCATGGCCCCGGCCTATCACGGGCTGGTCTGGCCGCAGGAACGTGTGGCCGTCTGGCTGACGGATCTGCGCGGCGCGACCGATCTGGCCAAAGAAAACTCTCGTCTGCGGGACGAAAACCGCGCCCTGCGACACTGGTACGATGTGGCGGTCGCGCTGGCGGCGGAAAATGGCCGTCTGAAAAACAGCCTGCACTGGATCCCGCAGACAGTTCCCCAGTACGTGACGGGGCGGGTCACCCGCGATGATGGCGGTCCCTATTCGCGTGCGGTTCTGCTGGATGTCGGCAGCGGCCATCAGGTCCGGATTGGGGATGTCGCGCTGGATGCTGCCGGATTGCTGGGGCGCGTGACGGAAGTCGGCCCGCATACGGTGCGTGTTCTGATGATCAATGACGACGCCAGCCGTATTCCCGTCACGCTGGCCTCCTCGCACGGGGATGCGATCATGGCCGGTGACGATACCGCCGAGCCGCGTCTGATTTTCTATCCGCAGGACCATCACCCCGTTGAAGGCGAGCGCGTCGAGACGCGGGGCCAGAGCACGATGCCTGCCGGGCTGCCGGTCGGCACGGTGCATTACAGCGCACCGAACCGCCCCGTCGTCGTACCTGATGCGGATCTGGACCGGCTCGATATCGTGCGCGTGTTTGATTATGGCGATGACGATTCGCAGGCGCCGGATGCGCCGGGCCGTGTGCGGGTAAAGAAACTGCCGCAGAATCCGCTCACCGGGCCGCTGCCATTTTCGTGGCTGCCCAACCTGCCGGATATGCCGGGACGGGGAGGGCAGTAAGCGTATGGTTGCCGAAAACTCCACGCCCCATCTGCATTCCGCAGTCGAACCCAAACAGACTTTCCGCCGCGCGCTCGACATGTCCATCCGGGCGGCGATGCCGTCGCTGTTCATCATGTTCTCCGCCATCCTGCTGTCCGCGCCGTTTGGAATCCTCGGACAGGCACAGCTTCAATTCGGGATTGCGATGTGTACGGTCTGGTTCTGGGCCCATAGCCGCCCCCGCTCCATGCCCGCACTGGCGGTCTTTCTGTGTGGGCTGGTCGTGGAAATTTTCAGCTTCGGGCCGCCGGGAACGGTGCTGCTGTCGCTTCTGGTGATTTACGGCGTGGCGCATCACTGGCGTTATGGCCTGTCGCGCCTGGGATTTCTCATAGGGTGGCTGATTTTCAGTATTTTTGCTATAATTGCCTCCTTCTTTCAGTGGGCGCTCGTGTGTCTGCACGCCGTGGCACTGCTCTCTCCCGCACCTGGCCTCTTTCAGGCGGCGCTGACAATCGGTATCTATCCCAGCCTGACCGCGCTGTTCGTCTGGGGACGCCGCACATTTGCCAATCCCGATCAGGCCTGACAGCGTCCTTCTGCGTGCCGCGTCGAAGGCTGTTTTCTTTTCCGGATCTGAAATCCTGCCCTGATGTTTTCCCGAAACACTCCTTTCCGCTCGCGGATACGCCAGAAACGTCAGGCTGAGCCTGTGCGTTCGGGGCGTGGCGTCTTCACGCGCCGCGCTCTGCTGGTCATGGCCGTGCAGGCCGGGGTTCTGGGCGTGCTCGGGCGGCGGCTGTATAACCTTCAGGTCGTCGATGGCGGTCATCTGCGCCAGCTTGCCGAACGCAACCGGACCAGCAAACGCCTTCTCGCGCCTGCGCGCGGCACGGTCCATGACCGTTTCGGTGTGGCTCTTGCAGACAACAAGGTCAGCTGGCGCGCGCTTTTGATGCCGGAAGAGACGACGGACATCCCGGCCGTTATCGAGCGTTTCTCCCAGATCGTGCCTTTGGATGAGCATGACCGCGCGCGCATCGAGCGTGATCTGCGACACGTCCATAAATACGTTCCCGTTACGCTGCACGAATTCCTATCCTGGGACGACATGGCCCGGATCGAACTGAATGCGCCGTCTCTGCCAGGCGTGCTGGTCGATGTGGGCTCGACGCGGCTTTATCCGTTCAAAGGGCTGACCGCCCATATCGTGGGCTATGTCGCGCCCCCGAACGAAGAAGACGTAGCGAAGGACACAACGCTCTCCCTGCCGGGAATGCGCGTCGGTCGCGCCGGAATCGAGCAGACGCAGGAGGCCTCCCTGCGTGGTGAGCCGGGCTCCGTGGAGATGGAGGTCAACGCGGTCGGGCGCGTCATTGGCGAGATTGACCGCGTAGAAGGGCAGCAGGGCGAGGACGTGCGCCTGACGCTGGATTCCGTTCTGCAACAACAGGTTCTCGATCGTCTCGAAGACCGTGTGGCGAGTGCGGTCGTCATGGACTGTCGGAACGGTGAGGTGATGGCGATGGTCAGCACCCCGTCTTTCGATCCGTCCCTGTTCGATTCAGGCGTAAGTCATGCCCAATGGAACGAATGGGCCAGTGATCCGCGTACGCCGCTCGTGGACAAGGCCGTGTCTGGTCTTTATCCGCCCGGCTCGACCTTCAAGCCCGCCGTGGCGCTCGCAGCCCTCAAATCCGGTTCCGTTACGGCGCAGGACCGTTTCAACTGCCCCGGATATTACGATCTGGGTGGCGTGCGTTTCCATTGCTGGAACCGCTGGGGCCACGGCATGATCAACATGCGCGAGGGCCTGAAATTTTCCTGCGACGTCTATTTTTATGAAGTGGCGCGTCGTTGCGGCATGGACCCGATCAAGGCCGTCGGCAACCTGATGGGTCTGGGGGTCAGGCCAGATATCGAACTGCCCCATGTCCGGTCCGGTGTGATCCCGACGCCCGAATGGCGTCAGAAGCACGGCTTTCACTGGAATGGCGGCGATACAGTGAACGCGGGCATCGGGCAGGGGTTCGTCCAGGTTACCCCGCTGGAGCTTGCCACCTATACCTCCCGCATCGCTTCGGGCCGCAATGTTCAGCCGCATCTGTTGCGGGCGACCAACGACCAGCTTTCCGCCATGGCATCGGACGAGGCGGTGCCAAAGGTCGATCTTCCAGCGGAATTTCTGGATGTCGTACGCGGCGGCATGTTTGCAGTCGTCAACGATCAGCACGGCACGGCCCCCAAGGCACGGCTGGACCTGCCGGGGATCCAGATGGCCGGAAAGACAGGCTCGGCGCAGGTCCGGCGCGTGTCGCGGGCACTCCGTGAATCCGGGCACTTCAACTCCATGAACCTGCCTTGGGAATATCGCCCGCACGCGCTGTTCATTTGCTTTGCGCCGTACGACAATCCGAAATATGCCGTTGCGGTGGTGGTGGAACATGGCAATGCAGGCGCGGAAGAGGCCGCGCCTCTCGCCAAACTTATCATGACCGATACCCTGCTGCGCGACCCGGCCAGCGACGTCCGACCTGCCGCTCCGCAACCGCCTGCGGAGGCACAAACGCCGTCCGTCCCGGCTGAAGCCAGCGCTTCTGCTCCCACGGAGCGCCCCGTTGCAGACGATCAGCCGGAGCGGGGAGCGACGCAATGAAACGTAACGGCCTGAACACGTTCGGCTTTCTCAAATCCGACCGCCGCCTCCTGCGTGCCGAGCCTGATTTCAGGCCCATGGCGCGCCTGCTTCAGGTCAACTGGCTGTATGTCCTACTGGTCTGTGTGCTGGCGGGGGTGGGCTATATCGCGCTCTATTCCGCGGGTGGTGGCTCGGCCAAGCCGTTCGCCGGACCGCAGATGGTGCGCTTCGGCTTCGGCCTTGTCATGATGATTGCGGTCTCGCTCGTCAGTCCGCGCGTTCTGCGGATGGCGGCGGTTCCGGTCTATCTGCTCTCGGTCACGCTGCTCGCCCTTGTGTTGCGGATGGGGCATGTGGGGAAGGGGGCGGAGCGCTGGATCAATCTGGCGGGGATGCAGTTCCAGCCCTCCGAATTCGCCAAAATCGGCCTCGTCCTGATGCTGGCGACGTGGTTTCATCGGATTGGCAACGAGCGGATGGGCAATCCGCTGCGCCTGATCCCGCCCGCACTCCTGACATTGCTGCCGGTCCTTCTGGTGCTCAAAGAGCCCAACCTTGGAACGGCCACCATCATCGGCGTTATCGGGGCGACGCTGTTCTTCGCGGCGGGAATGCGGCTGTGGCAGATCCTGCTGCTCGTGGCGCCGCTGCCTTTCATGGGAAAGCTGATCTACAGCCATCTGCATGACTACCAGAAGGCCCGGATCGACACCTTTCTGCACCCCGAACATGATCCGCTCGGCGCGGGCTACAACATCATCCAGTCCAAAATCGCCCTTGGTTCGGGCGGGATGTGGGGCGAGGGATATCTGCATGGCAGTCAGGGACAGCTGAACTTCCTGCCGGAAAAACAGACGGACTTCATCTTCACCATGATCGGGGAAGAATGGGGTTTCGTCGGCGGCATCGCCGTCATTACGCTGCTTGCAACGCTCGTTATGGGCGGAATGCTCATTGCGATCCGCAGCCGCAACCAGTTCGGGCGGCTGCTGGGTCTGGGCATTGCGATGGATTTTTTCCTGTATTGCGCCGTAAACCTGTCGATGGTTATGGGCGCGATCCCGGTTGGTGGCGTGCCGCTGCCCCTGATTTCCTATGGCGGCTCGGCGATGCTGACGATGATGTTCGGTTTTGGCCTGCTCATGTCCGCCTGGGTGCATCGGAACGAACGCGATCCGGGGATGGAAGACGATGAGGACTGAGTATCTGCGTGCCCTCACGATCCCGCAGGGTGGGATGTCCGTGCGTCAGATGGTGCTTTGGGGACTGGTCTTCGCAGTGGCTCTGTTCCTGAGACATCCAGGCGCACTGCTGATGGCGCAGTTCTGGGGAGAAGATTCATGGGTCTGGTACCCGCAGGCCTATGAGCAGGGTCTGGCCAGCCTGCTTAATCCGGAGACGGGATATCTCCAGACCTTCCCTCGCCTGATCGGCCTTCTGGCGCAGGGCCTGCCGTTCCATCTGGCTCCGACCCTTTTCGCGTTCGTGGCCTTTCTGGTGCAGCTTACGCCGCCTCTGTTCCTGCTGACCGGACGCCTGGATCAGGCGTGGCCGGACAGGACGTCGCGTCTGCTGTTTGCGCTGTTTATGGTCGCGTTGCCCAATTCCTACGAAGTGCAGGTCAATCTCACCAACTCACAGTGGCACCTCGCCATTCTGGCCTTTCTGGTTCTCCAGAGCACGCCGCCACAGGGATGGGGGGAGTGCCTGTTCGATGGCGCAGTCCTGTTGCTGTCAGGGCTGACAGGGCCGTTCTGCGTCTTCCTGTTTCCGATCGCTCTGCTCCGGGTTGCGGCGGTCCGGGATCGTTCACATCTGATACGACTGGCGTTCGTTACTCTGTGCGTCGGGTTGCAGGCGCTGACCTATCTGCACAAGGCACATCAGCGGGTTGGCACCGAACTTGGCGCCTCGCTTATTACCGGGATGCGCATCATCGCCCTCAATATCGAGATCGGCCTTTTGTTCGGACAGCATGCGGCTGTGGATGTGGCGGGGTCGGCATTGTGGTGGCAGCACCGCAGCCCGGCGGTTGTACTCTGTCTTCTGGGGATCGCCGCCCTGATCTATGCCTGTCTACGGGGTCCCGCGATTTTCCGTGAGGCGCTTCTTGTTTCCGGGCTGACGTTTGCGGCGGCCCTGGCCCATCCTCAGGTGTCCATTGATCAGCCCCAGTGGCATGTCATGCAGTATTCCGGCTGGAGCGATCGGTATTACATCTTCGCGATGCTGACCCTGCTCGGGTCATTCTTTGTTCTCGCCAAAGCGCCGCGTCCTGCGGTGAGGGGCGCCGGGGTATCGGCGCTCCTGCTCGTCACAGCAGCCTGTATCCGGGACTGGCACTTTCCATTCTTTCCAATGTCGGATTTCTATACGAAAGCCGCGGAGTTCGAGCGCGCCCCTTCCGGAACAATCATCACTTACGGCATCCAGCCCTCACCAATGACCGCGCAGATCCGCAAACGCTGAGAGCCGACGGGGCCTGTGTGTGCCCCTCAGGTCCTGTGACGCCCGGCCAGAATATCGGCGGGTGTACGGGCTATAGAGGTCGGCGGCGATGTGTTGAAGTCCGCAATCGAAGCGTCACGGGCCTCTGGCGGGAGGGCTTCGATCATGGTCAGACGGGCATTAGCGGCCTGAATCTGTGGCATGGTCACAAACGTGAATTTTCCCGCCAGATAGAGCATGAGCGGGGCCAGAACGAGCCCGACCCCGAAAAATATGGTGAAAAGCGACAGAAAAGCCGCCGCCCACAGATAGATCGCTATAGCCCCGCTACTATGACTATAGGACGTCCCGTTGCTTAGGTTCAGGACGGACAGAGCACCCCATTCCCCAGTCTTTGTCTTGCGACACAGAACAAGCAGCCTGTCTCCGGCCCGGATCGGAAGCTTCCCGTTAACCTGACTGAGCGTATAGGCCCGGTTTTCGTAAAAGATATGCGTGGAGAGAATGGTGTCAGTGCGCCCATGAACCATTCCGACCGTACCGGACTGTCCGCCGACGACGCCTCCGCTGATATGTCCCTTGACGATGGCAGACGTGTCTGTGGCTTCGGCGGTAATGAGGTGAATCTGAAGCGGGTTCATCAGCGTCGCCTTTTTTGTGGAAGGGAACAGCGCGTCTGTCGGTCGACGTTCGGTCGAAGGAGAAGCGAAGGACATTCGTATCCTACGCTTCCCCTGAAAATCAGCCCTCGATCTGCCCGAAATCGGCAATCAGGGCCGTTGTGGCGCGGAAGCGGGCCAGCAGTTTGAGGCGATTGGCCCGCACCTCCGGCTCCGGCGCATTGACCGTCACGGCCTCGAAGAAGCGATCCAGCGTCGGGCGCAGGGCCGCAATGGCCTGCATCGCATCCGTGAAACGCTCTTCTTTGAGAGCTGTTTCAATCGCAGGAACAGCCTGATCCAGACCGGCAGCCAGAGCGCGTTCTTCGTCCTGCGTATAGAGAGCCGGATCGGGCGCGCCGGTATGCGGGCCGTCCTTCTTGTCCTCGATACGCAGGATGTTGGCGGCGCGTTTGGCGGCGGCGAGCAGGTTGCGGCCGTCTTCCGTCTGGATCATGTCCGACAGAGCCGAGGTCCGGGCCAGAAGCCGGACCAGATCGCCATCCAGACCGTGCGTCAGGATGGCCGCAAGAACGTCATGCCGCTCGCCTTCGCTGCGAAGCTGCACGCGCAGACGCTCGGCCATGAAGTCCGGCAGCTTGGCCAGTTCACCCTCTGCACGTCCGTTCGCCGCCTGTGCGAACAGCACCGTCAGGTCCAGACGCAGCCCGTTGTCACGGATCGTGCGGATGATGCCGAGTGCGGCACGACGCAGCGCATACGGATCGCCCGAACCGCTCGGCAGTTCGCCAATGGCAAAGAACCCGGCCAGCAGATCCAGCCTGTCCGCGAGAGCCACGGCCACTGAAACCGGCGTTTTTGTCGTGTCGTCAGACTGTCCGCGCGGCAGGTAATGCTCGGCCACAGCGCGGGAAACGGCCTCGTCTTCGCCATCATGGGCCGCGTAATAGCCGCCCATGACACCCTGAAGTTCCGGGAATTCGCCAACCATCCCGGTCGTCAGATCCGCTTTGGCCAGCAGACCCGCACGTTCGGCCTGAGCAATCTGTGCGCCGTCGAGTCCCATGGCCTGTGCCACGGTGCCCGCCAGCTTCGAAATCCGCTCAGCGCGCTCGGCCTGCGTGCCCAGCTTGGCATGGAAGGTCACCGCTGCCAGCGCCGGAACCCGGTCGGCCAGCTTCGTTTTTCGGTCCAGATCCCAGAAATGCCGTGCGTCGGCAAAACGGGCGCGGAGCACGCGCTCATTCCCCGCCGTTGTCAGCTTGCCACCGTCCTTGAACGGCAGATTGCCGATGAAGGCGAAGTACGGCGCGGCTTTCCCATCCGGATTGCGCAGCGCGAAATACCGCTGGTTGATCCGCATGGAGACCTGCATCACTTCGGCAGGCAGATCCATGAACGCGGCGTCGATTTGGCCCAGAAGCGGGACCGGATATTCGACCAGCCCGCAGACTTCATCGACCAGCCCGTCATCCTGCACAACCGTAATGCCATGCTGCTCCGCCAGACGCGCCACACCCGTGCGGACCATGTCGCGGCGGCTGTCCATGCCCACGATGACCGAGCGGGTCTCAAGCTCGTCCTGCCACTGTGAGGCGGACAGGATTTCGAACGCGCCGGGTGCGAGGAAGCGATGGCCTTCGGAGAGGTTGGAGGCCTTCAGCCCATGCGCGTCATCCCCGTCACGGGCGAGAGCGAACGGCACGACATGCCCGTCCAGCAGACATGCGATCCGGCGCAGCGGACGAACCCATGTAAAGTTCGAGGCCGCCCCCCAGCGCATGGATTTCGGCCAGGGGAACTTCCACAGCAGATCGGGCACGGCCTCGGACACGCGGCTTTCCGCGCTCACCGGATCGAGCGACTTGTTCAGAACCCAGAAGCCGTTTTCCAGCGTCAGATCCGCCGGTGTGACGCCATGCTTGCGCGTGAAGCCTTCCAGAGCCTTTTCCGGCGCGCCCTCGCGCGGGCCGCGTTCGGACACGCTGCGGGCCGGGATCTCGGCATCGATGCTCAGAGCTGCCGCGATGCGCCGGGCACCGAAGAACGTGCGCAGATCGCGCGGATTCAGGCCGTCGAGCGCCTTGGTCAGCAGCGATCCCAGATCGTCCGCTGCGCGGGCCTGCATGCCGGAGGGGATTTCCTCGCTGAACAGTTCGAGAAAGAGTTCAGCCATGGGACGTCTCCTCACCGGCGAGCCAGGCGTCGCAGGCGGCTTTGGCAAGCGCCCGGACGCGCCCGATATAGGAGGCGCGCTCGGACACGGAAATCACGCCGCGTGCATCCAGAAGATTGAACAGATGCGAGGCCTTGAGACACTGGTCATAAGCGGGCTGGGCCACGCCAGCCTCGGACAGACGCATGGACTCGCGCTCGGCATCATTGAAATGGGTTAGCAGCATCTGCGTGTCGGCAAGCTCGAAATTATGGCGCGAATAGTCCTGCTCGGCACGCAGGAACACGTCGCCATAGGTCAGGCCACGGCCATTGAAATCGAGGTCATAGACGTTCTCGACGCCCTGCACATACATCGCCAGCCGCTCAAGCCCGTAGGTGAGTTCCGTGGACGGCATGACGGTCGGAATGCCGCCAACCTGCTGGAAATAGGTGAACTGCGAGACTTCCATCCCGTCACACCAGACTTCCCAGCCCAGCCCCCATGCGCCGATGGTCGGGTTTTCCCAGTCATCCTCGACGAATCGGATATCGTGCAGTTCGGGGTCGATCCCGATGGCGCGATAGCTGTCGAGCAGAAGCTGCTGGCTGTCTTCCGGCGTCGGCTTGAGCAGTACCTGATACTGGTAATAGTGCTGAAGACGGTTCGGGTTCTCGCCATAACGGCCATCCGACGGACGGCGGCAGGGCTGCACATAGGCGGCGGCCCACGGCTTGGGACCGAGCGCGCGAAGCGTGGTGTGAGGGGAGAGCGTGCCTGCTCCGAGTTCGGTATCGTAGGGCTGCAGAATGGCGCAGCCCTTCTCGGACCAGAATTGATGAAGGCGCAGGATCAGGTCCTGAAAACAGAGCGGCCGGGTCGCAGACAATTCGATAGGCTCCGGTTGGCAGAAATCGGGCGCCACCTTACAGGCACCGGCTCTGAACCGGAAGGGAGCCTCCTGCGGTTGATCTTGTAGACTGGTCGTGGGTGCATCATATGATGGAGGCTCAGCAATTTCTTCATCTGGAAGGATGATGACGATGAACAACGAAGAACGCGATCTGATCGCCCGTTTCGTCGCCCGTGTCGGGGGAGGGCCGCAGGTCACGGGACCCGGCCAGCCACCGGCCGCCCCTCTGCCGCCCGTCGACCCCGAAGCGGACCGCTTCATCGCCGAGAACTTCCAGCAGTACCCGGAAGCCCGCTACCGCGTCACCCAGATGGCCGTGGTGCAGGAAGCCGCTCTGGCGCAGGCGCAGAACCGGATCCGTCAGCTCGAATTCCAGCTCCAGCAGACCCAGCAGCAGCTCGCACAGGCGCAGCAGTCCGGTGGCGGCAAGCCGGGCGGGCTTTTCGGTGGTTTCTTCAGTGGCGGCAATCGTCCGCAGCAAGCCGCTCCTCCGCCGGGCTGGGGCGCACAACAGGCCGCACCGCCGCCGAACTTCATGCCGCAGCAGCAATATGGGTATCCGCCGGGCTATCAACCGGGCATGTTCCAGCGTGGCGGCTCAGGCTTTTTAGGCTCGGCCCTGACCACGGCTGCGGGTGTTGCGGGTGGCATGATGGCCGCCAATGCGCTTGAAGGCCTGTTCTCCGACCATCACAGCGGCGGCGGCGACGCAGCCGGCGGCTGGGGCACGGGCGGCGATACCATCATCAACAATTATGGCAGTGATGCTTCGAGCGCAGATCCCTTCGGCGGTTCGGGCACTGATGCCGGCAACTTCTCCAACTCCGATTTCGGCGGTGTCGATTCCGGTGGCGGAGACTTCGGCGGCGGTGATGGCGGCGGATTCGACGACATGTTCTGATCTGGTCCTGTCAACTGGCTCTGTCAGACAGTGCATTTTCAAAAACCCGTCCGGACTATTATGTCCGGGCGGGTTTTTTGATGTTTGCCAACCCGTCGCCCTATGCTGCGTTCGCTCTCATGACTGACCTCTTTCCCGATCGGGAGGCCCCATCTGATGTCCCACTCCGCCCCGAATGCCGATTTCCGCGATCTCTCCGCTTTCGATGCGCTTGAAGATGGCAGGATCACTCCGTTTTCGCTGGACGGAGCGCCGGTCGTCCTGATCCGCGATGGCGAGAAAATCCATGCGTTCGCTGGGAAATGCCCGCACAAGGAGGCACCGCTGGAGCAGGGCGCGTTCTGCCGGACGGAAAAAGGCAGTGTGCTGGTCTGCCCCTGGCACAAAGCGGTTTTTGACGCGACGGATGGAAGCCTCGTCGAGCCGCTGGCCCTCGATCCCCTGCCACGTTACCCCGCCCAGATTGTCGATGGACGCGTTCTGGTCGGGTTGAAACCGGTGCAGCGTGTCGCGCCCGCGAAACGGCAGGAAGGCGACAGCGTGCTGTTGCTTGGTGCCGGGGCCGCAGCCGTCAGCGCGGCGGTGACGCTTCGGGCAGAGGGCTTTGCGGGCACGATTACAATGGTCAGCGAGGAAAAGGATCTTCCCTATGACCGCACGGCCCTGAGCAAGACCGTCCTCGTCAGCGAATCCGAAAAAGCCCATGCGCCCCCGGTTCGGGAGGAGGAGTTTTATACAGAGCGCGACATCACGCGCATCCGCGGCCATGTGGCACAGTTCGACCCGCAGACCCGCACCGCAACTTTGCAGGATGGGACAAAACTGACAGCCGATCACGTCCTGATCGCCACGGGCGCCGTGACTAAAAAGCCGGATATTCCGGGCGTGGACATGAAGGGCGTCTATACGCTGCATCGCGAAGCGGATGCCGAGCGGATTGCCGCCATTCTCGACCCCGATCTGGCGGTCACGATCGTCGGTGCGGGGTTCATCGGGCTGGAAGCCGCGTCTTCCCTGCGTCAGCGCGGCGTCGGAGTAACGATTGTTTCCGATAACGAAATCCCGATGGAAAAACAGTTCGGGCGTGAAATCGGCATTCGTCTGCGCCAGTTGCATGAAGAAAACGGTGTGGCGTTCGTCTCGGATGCGCGGGTGACGAAGATCTATGCCAATGAGAGCGACGGCGGGACGGCGTCGGGCGTGGAACTGGATGATGGAACCCGTCTGCCCGCCGCTTTTGTGCTGCTCGGCGTCGGGGTCATCCCGGCCACGGATTATGTTCTGGGGCTGGAGCGGGACAAAAGTGGTGCGATTGTTGTGAACGGCCAGATGCGCGTAACGCGGGGCGATGATGTTGGGGCCTATCCCGGCGTCTATGCAGCCGGGGACGCATCCGCCGTCTTTCATGATGGTGCGCCACGGCGAATCGAGCACTGGCGTCATGCCGAGGTACAGGGGCGGATCGCGGCTCTTGCGATGATGGGGCATGATACCCCGAACGTTCCGATACCGTGGTTCTGGACGCAGCAGTTCGGCAAGAAAATCGAGCTTCTGGGCTGGGGCGAGAGCTTCGACAATGTGGCCCTGGAAGGCGATATTCGCGGATTCAGGTTCCTTGCGACCTATCTCAAGGACGGCAAACCCATCGCGCTGGCCGGGGCAGGGCATGCCGCAGACATGGCGCGGGCTGCAGTCGATTTTGATGGTTTCATGAAGGAAAAGGCCTGAACCCGCCCCTGAGGTCGCAGAAAACTTGACATCAGAGGGCCGTCCCGGCTTCCTGCGCCCACTTATCCGCACAGGACGTTGAAGAGGCCCGCCATGCATCCATACCGCACCCATGACTGTAGCGCCCTGCGTGAAGAGAACGCCGGGCAGACCGTCCGCCTTTCCGGCTGGGTGCACAGCAAGCGCGACCACGGCGGCCTGCTGTTCATCGATCTGCGCGACCATTATGGCGTCACGCAGATCGTCATCCCCTCGGGCACGGACCTGCTGGAAAAGGTCGAGCGCCTGCGTGTCGAGAGCGTCATCACCGTGACCGGCAAGGTCGTGGTGCGTCATGGATCGCAGCGCAACCCGAACCTGCCAACCGGTGACGTCGAAGTTCTGGCCGAATCTCTGGACGTCCGCTCCAGCGCTGAAGTTCTCCCATTCCAGGTCGCGGGCAACGAGAACTACCCCGAAGAACTGCGCCTGAAGTATCGTTACATCGACCTGCGCCGCGACAAGATGCACCAGAACATCCTGCTTCGCAGCAAGGTCATCACGAGTCTGCGCCAGCGCATGATCGCGCAGGGCTTCACGGAGTTCCAGACGCCGATCCTGACGGCCTCCTCCCCCGAAGGCGCGCGGGACTTCCTTGTCCCGGCCCGTCTGCATCCGGGCAAGTTCTACGCCCTGCCGCAGGCGCCGCAGCAGTTCAAGCAGCTCGCGATGGTTGCCGGTTTCGACCGCTACTTCCAGATTGCTCCCTGCTTCCGTGACGAAGCCTCGCGCGCTGACCGCAGCCCGGGCGAGTTCTATCAGCTCGATTTCGAGATGTCGTTCGTCACGCAGGAAGACGTCTTCACGGTGCTCGAGCCCGTCCTTGCGGGCGTGTTCAACGAGTTCACGCCTGAAGGCTGGAAGATCACGGACGGCGCATTCCCGCGCATTCCGTATGCTGACGCGATGCGCGACTACGGCTCCGACAAGCCGGATCTGCGGAACCCGCTGATCATCAAGGACGTCACGGAAGCCTTCCAAGAATCCGGTTTCGGCCTGTTCGCCAAGATCGCGGCTTCGGGCGGCCAGATCCGCGCCATTCCGGCTCCGGGTGCGGGTGACCGTCCGCGCGGCTTCTTCGACAAGCTGAACACATGGGCGCGTGAAAGCGGTGCCGGTGGTCTGGGCTACATCATTTTTGAAGCCGAAGGTGGCAAAGGCCCGATTGCCAAGAACCTCGAAGCCGAGCGCGTCGAGAGCATCCGTGAAGCCTGCGGCCTCAAGGCTGGGGACGCCGTGTTCTTCGCCGCAGGCAAGGGCGATGAAGTCGCCAAGTTCTCCGGCGTCGTCCGCACCAAGGTCGCGACAGAACTGGACCTGATCGAGAAGAACGCGTTCCGCTTCTGCTGGGTCGTGGACTTCCCGATGTTCGAGCTGAACGAGGAAACCGGGAAGGTCGACTTCTCGCACAACCCGTTCTCCATGCCGCAGGGTGGGCTTGAGGCGCTGAACACGCAGGACCCGCTGACGATCAACGCCTACCAGTACGACATCGTTTGCAACGGCGTGGAACTATCCTCGGGCGCGATTCGGAACCATTTGCCGGAAGTCATGCTCCGCGCGTTCGAAATCGCAGGCTATGGTCCCGAAGTCGTGGAAGAGCGCTTCGGTGGCATGCTGAATGCCTTCCGCTACGGCGCCCCGCCGCATGGTGGCGCAGCACCGGGCGTGGACCGTATCGTGATGCTGCTGGCCGATGAGCCAAACATTCGCGAAGTCATTCTCTTCCCGCTCAACCAGAGCGGCGAAGACCTGATGATGGAAGCCCCGGCTCCGGTCGAGCCCGCCCGTCTGAAGGAACTTCATCTGGCGCTCGACCTGCCGAAGCCCAAGCCGACCGCCAGTAAGTAACTCCGAGACAGGGTTTCCTGTTTCTACCTGACCGGCATCTCCTTAACGGGAGGTGCCGGTTTTTTTTGCCATGCTTGGCCGCTTGCTCTCACCAATGCACCCGGATGCCGCCTGTGACGGCTGCACTCCCGCCTGCGGCACCCTGAATGGTATCGCGGTGTCCTCCGAAGAAACTCGCCGTCAGGTCCACGCCTGGAAGGGCTTTCAACGGGTAGGCGAAAGTCGTCGTCACACCTTTTTCTTCCATCAGCGGCGATTGTGCTGCCCGCTCGACGTCCAGAGGGCCAATTTTTGAGAGATTCGACAGATCCAGCTTCATCCACTCCCGTCGCACAACGGGGGACATTCCTGTCTGCTCAAAACTTAATCCGCCTGACCCGGATCGACCTGTCATGCTGTCCAGCAGCGCAGGATCTCTCAGCACATCCGGGTGGGGCATTCGTGTCCGGGCGGTATGATGTGCGGGCATAAAATAGGCAGGGCTCTGGGCGCGAAGCGGGAAGGCCCAGACGCTGCCGAGAATATAGGCCGCAAGCCGCCAGTCTATGCACATGGTAAAAACCCCCAACGAAAAACGACATGAGGGTCTGCGGTAATGGCGTACGAGCCGGATGTGCAAGATGTGAGCGCATGCCAAATCTTGTATCAAAAAAGATACAGTCAATAAAATATATTCAAATTCAAAGGCTAGAAATAAATCTAATTCTAAATCTGTATCTTAAAAGACACACATCAACTTCTGTATCTTTCCGTTACAGGCGTAGGGAAAGGCATCGTACATGCAACATAAAATCATGATCTGCCCGGATTCCGCCACAGATGCGCCTCAGCTGCGCCAAGACGCTCCCGTCATCATCTTTCCGTGACAAGGCGTCATGGAAAGGAGAGCATTGATGCTGAAACATCTGTCAGGGATCTTGGCTGTTTCCGCCCTGTTTGCAGGTACGATGGCGATTGCGCCGATGTCGGGAACAGCCCATGCCCAGTTCGTGCCCTATAGCGGCCCATACCGCCAGCCGCCTCCGCCGCCGCATACGCTGCCGGAAACAATTCCGCCCCATCGCGGAGACCTGCACTGGGTACCGGGCTACTGGCGCTGGAGCGGCAACGGGTATCAGTGGCAGCCGGGCCATCTGAGTCGAAAACCCAGTCTGCGACACGCATGAGGGGACGCAAAGGGGGAGGCGGGTGGCCTGTTCCCCTTGCATCTTCAAACCGTAACGAGAACCGGGACGTGATCGGAGGCCTTTTCCTTCGTCCGTTCGCCCCGATCGATCACGAACGCTGTCAGACGCTCGGCCAGACGGGGCGACAGAAGCGCATGGTCGATCCGCAGGCCCGAATTTCGCTGGAACGCCGCCGCCTGATAATCCCAGAACGTGTAATGCCGGCCCGCAGGGTGAAGGGTGCGCAGGGCATCCGTTAGTCCCATCCATTTTAACCTGCGGAACGCCGCGCGCGTCTCGGGTCGCACCAGTGCATCATCAGGTGACAGCGCGCCGGGCGCCAGATCCTCGTCCGTCGGGCAGACATTGAAATCGCCGATGAACGCAAACGGCTTTTCTGCATCGAGCAGAACACGCGCGCGTTCCGCTAAAGCGTCAAAAAACGCCAGCTTGGTCGCGTAACCGTCTTCGCCGCCGGAATTGCCGTTCGGCAGATAAAGATTACCGATCGTAATGCCGTCGAGTTCCGCTTCGATATAACGGGCAGACGGATGATCGAAGCTCGGAAGCGTATGGTGCGTCACTGTGAAAGGTCGGCGTCCGATCAGGGCGACGCCATTATAGGCTTTCTGCCCCGAGGTCGCGACATGCAGTCCGGCTTCTGCGAACACGGCTGGAAACTGGCTGTCCTCGCATTTGATCTCCTGAAGGCACAGCAGATCGCAGTCCGGATGGCGCTCCAGCCAGTCCTGAACATGATGGGCGCGGGCGCGGATGGAATTGATGTTCCAGCTTGCGAAGGTAAACGGCGTGTTGCTCATGAACTCAGGCTAGCGAAAAGCTGGTGCCGCAGCCACAGGACGAGGCCGCATTGGGGTTCGTGACCGTGAAATGGGCGCCCATCAGCTTGTCCACGAATTCCAATTCCGCGTTTTCCAGCAGGTCGAGGCTGGTCGTATCCACGAACACGCGCGCGCCGTCCCGTTCGATGACGACATCATCCGCGGCCTGATCGCGTTCCAGCTTGAACTGATACTGAAACCCGTTGCAGCCTCCGGCCAGCACCGCAACGCGCAGCGCGAGCCCGTCGGGTTCGGGTTGCGCTGCAATGATCTCCCTGATGCGGGCGGCCGCACTGGCGGAAACACTGAAAGGCACGGTGTCGGACATGGGTTCTGGTTCCCGGACTTTTCTGAAAAGACAACTGCGGTCCTGATTATATGGCCAGAGCGCCCCCCAGAGCAAAGGGGAAGGGCAGAGGGGTCACGCTTGCACCGGCACGATGCTGGCGTAGAATGCCCCCGTAAGCCGCCCGAAACGGCGCTCTCCCGGCCCGACGGCTCACGCAGGACATGTCTTGATGGTAGCGATCTACGCGGTACAGGATTCCGGCTCCCCTACGGATTTCAGAGGCCGACTCTACCCTGAAGTGGAAAGCCCGGTCCGCTCGCCCTGGCAGCGGGACCGTGACCGTGTGCTGCATTCCGCAGGCTTTCGGACCCTGCAATACAAGACGCAGGTCTTCATCAATCACGAAGGCGATTTTTTCCGCACGCGCCTGACACACTCGCTCGAAGTCGCGCAGATCGCCCGTTCCATCGCCCGTAATCTGGACCTTAACGAGGATCTGACCGAAACCGTGGCACTTGCCCATGATCTCGGTCACACGCCGTTCGGCCATGCCGGGGAAGACGCCCTCGCGCTCGCGATGAAGGACTGGGGCGGTTTCGATCACAATACCCAGTCCCTGCGGCTCGTAACCGCGCTCGAAGCCCGGTACCACGCCTTTGATGGTCTGAACCTGACATGGGAAGCGCTGGAGGGGCTGGCCAAGCATAATGGCCCGGTCAAACGCCCGACGCCCTATTTCGCGGAATACGACGCGAAACATCATCTGGATCTGCAAAGCTATGCGTCCGCAGAAGCGCAAGTGGCCGCCATGTCTGACGACATCGCCTATCATGGCCACGATCTCGATGACGGTCTGCGCGCCGGGCTGCTGTCTTTTGAGGATATTGAAGACCTGCCGCTGGTCGGAGACGCTCTGCGCCGGTCGCGCGAGATGGAACGCCTGATCGGGCGTGAGGCGTCCGATCAGGCGCAGCGCGTGCGTCATGAAACCATCCGCGTCGTCATCAACCAGCTCGCCACGGACCTCACGGACCAGACGCGCCGCAATCTTGAAGCGCTCAACCCGCAATCGGCTGACGACATCCGCCATGCCGGATATCCTGTCGTGGCGTTCAGCCCGGACATGCGAGAAGCCAACAAGGCCATCCGCAAGTTTCTCTATGCCCGCATGTACCGGCACTGGCGCGTCAACCGTATGGCGCGGAAAGCCAAGATTGCGGTCCGGGAAATCTTCGACATCCTCTCCGAAGACCCCGGCCTTCTGCCCGATCCGCTGCGGGGCCGTGCGAAAGCCGCCGATGACGTGCAGCGCAGGCGTCTGGTGGCCGATTATATTGCCGGAATGACCGATCGTTTCGCGATGGAAGAACATCGACGGTTGACGGACCTCTCCGTGCTGGGCTGATAGAGCCTCTGATTTAAAGACGCGTTACAGGAATCGAGCTGAAATGGCCGCTGACACCACGACCCTTACGACTGACTGTCTCTTTGCCCGCACCCGGGTTCAGGTGTGCGAGGCTCTGCGATCGGTCGTCCCCGGCCTGCCGGAAGAGGTGGTGCAGCGCGTCGACCTGACCCCCACGCGCGACCCGTCCCATGGCGATATGGCAACGAACGCCGCGATGCTGGCCGCCAAGCCCGCGCGCCGCAAACCCGCCGATATTGCCGCCGAACTGGTCGTGAAACTCTCCGAGCTGCCGGGGATCGCGAAGGCCGAAGCTGCCGGTCCGGGCTTTGTGAACCTGACACTCAAGCCCGAAGTCCTGCAGGGCGTGGCTGTTTCCGTTCTCAAGGCGGGCGACCGCTACGGCCGCTCCACGATGGGGCAGGGAACACGCGTGAACGTGGAATACGTCTCCGCCAACCCGACCGGCCCGATGCATGTCGGTCATTGCCGTGGTGCCGTGGTCGGAGACGCTCTGGCAAACCTGCTCGAAGCCGCAGGCAGCCCGGTGACGCGCGAATACTATATCAACGATGCCGGAACTCAGGTTGTCGCCCTGACCTGGGCCACATACTGGCGCTATCTTCAGGCCATCGGCACGAACATCCCGGCAGACGAATTCGGTGCCCTGACACCGAATGGCCTGCAATATCAGGGCGAGTACCTGATCCCCGTCGCGCAAAGCATTGCTGAAAAGCACGGACGTTCGCTCGCCAATGCCGAAGGTGGCCCGGCAGATCCGTCCGTCTGGTTCGAGACTGTGCGTCGTGAAGCGCTGACGCAGATGATGGCTGCCATCCGCGAGGATCTGGAAGCGCTCGGCATTTCGCATGAAGTCTTCGCCAGCGAAGCTGAAACGCTGGCCAGTGGTCGTGTCGACGCCGCGATCGCCAAGCTCGACAGCAAAGGCCTGCTCTATGAGGGCGTGCTGGAGCCGCCGAAGGGCAAGATGCCGGAAGACTGGGAAGCCCGTCCGCAGACGCTCTTCCGCTCCACGGAGTTCGGCGACGATCAGGACCGTGCGCTCCGCAAATCCGACGGCACCAACACCTACTTCGCCAATGATATCGGCTATCACGCCCAGAAGGCTGAGAATGCCGACGTCCTGATCGACGTCCTCGGCGCTGATCATGGCGGTTACGTCTCGAGGATGCGGGCCGCCATTTCCGCTTTGACGGATGGCAAGACCGGCTTTGAAGTCGTGATGTGCCAGATCGTGCGCGTCGTGAAAAATGGCGAGCCGGTGAAGATGTCCAAGCGCGCTGGTACGTTCGTGACCCTGCGCGACCTTCTGGACGAAGTGGGCAAGGACGCCGTGCGCTTCACGATGCTGACCCGCAAGGCCGACGCGCAGATGGAGTTCGATCTGGATGCTGTCGTCGCCCAGACGCGCGACAATCCGGTGTTCTACGTCCAGTACGCCCATGCCCGTTGCCGCTCGGTTCTGCGTTCGGCCGAGACGATGTTTGGCGCGGATGCCGTGACGCCGGAAGCCCTGTGCGGTGCTGACCTGACCAACCTGTCTTCGGACGTCGAACTGGCCGTTCTGCGCCGTCTGGCCGCGTTCCCCCGCAGTGTGGAAGCCGCGGCTACGGCGCGTGAACCGCACCGGATCGCGACTTATTGCATTGATCTGGCGTCTGACTTCCACGCCCTGTGGAACCGGGGCCGCGAAGATACCACCCTGCGCTTCCTGCACGAGAACGACCGCGCAACCAGCCTCGCCAAGCTGGCGCTGGTCTCGGCCATTGCGGGAACGCTGCGCTGTGCCCTCACCATTCTCGGCGTCGTGCCGGTGGAGGAAATGCGATGAGCCCGGAAAACGATCAGGGACGCGGAAACGCCGACCCCGGCGATTATGGCCGCTCTCCGAAACAGCCTTCCAGTCCGGCACCGGGCCCACGTCCGCAGCAGCGTTTTGATCGTGAACGCCTGAGTAACGACTATGACGACGAACCCGCTCCGCGTCGTCGCCCGCCGACAGGAGCGAATACTGCCGGGGCAGGGCGCCTGACATCCCTGCTGGGCAATGATCCCGCAACGCGCAAGCTGGTCGGCGGCGCGGTGGGTATCGGCGTTGTGCTGATGCTGGCGGTCGGCGGCTGGTCGCTTATGGGAACCCATCACGGCGGCATTCCCATTATCGGCCCGCCGCCCGGCCCCGTGAAGGACCGCCCCGCCGATCCGGGCGGAATGCAGATCATGAGCGGTGATGGCGGGGAAACCGACATGACTGGCAATGGCGAGGCGCATCTCGCGCCCGGCCCCGAACAGCCCGATACGAAGGCGCTGGCCCGTCAGTACGGCGTGCCTCCGGGCGCGCCAACGCAGGATCCTGCAAAGACAGATGCAACGCCGGGCGCAGCCGTGCCTCCCACAACTCCGGGAAATGCTCCGGCTCCGACCGCTCCTGCGAACAGCCCGGACGCAACCGCATCTGCCGCACCCGAACAGCCTCAGTCCGCAGCACCGCCTGCGACGACGCCGGAGAAGCCGCAGGTTCAGCCTGCTGCCCCGACGGATACTGCTGCCAATACCCCGGTTGAAGCTCCAAAAGAGGTACCGAAAAAAGAAGAAGCGCCCGTGCATCACGCGGCCCGCCCAGTTGAAAAGCCGCTTCCCGCTCCTGTGCCGGAACCCGAGAGTGTCGCGCCGCCAAAGGTCGCTGCTCCCGAAAAAACGGCCTCCAAGGCGGATGCCCCGTCCGGCTCGCATGAAGTGCAGCTCGGCGCGCTCGACAGTGAGGCCGCAGCCCGCAAGGAGTGGGACAGTCTGCGCCATCAGGCTCCGGCCCTGCTCGCCGGGCATACGCCGCTGTTTGAGAAGACCACGCGTGGCGACCATACGTTCGTGCGTCTGCGGATCGGCGGATTTGCGGATCTGAAAGCCGCGCGGGCCTATTGTGTGAAGCTGCACGCGCAGTCCGTCGCCTGTACGCCAGCCCAGTTCTGAGCGCTGGCGTTTGAGCGAGACACTGCATCTGACGCTTGACGGGTTCGAGGGGCCGCTGGATCTGCTCCTCGATCTTGCCCGCAAACAGAAGGTGGATCTGGCGAAAATCTCCATCCTTCAACTGGTGGAGCAATATCTGGCCGTCGTGGACAAGGCGCGTGCGGAAGCGCGGAGCCTGCGGCTGGAACTTGCGGCGGACTGGCTCGTCATGGCGGCATGGCTTGCATGGCTGAAATCCAAACTGCTGCTTCCTGCCGAAAATGAAGACCCGGATGCTGAAGATGCCATCGAGCTTCTTCAGGAACGTCTGATCGAACTCGAACGGATGCGTGCCGCCGCCCAGTGGCTGGCCGCACAGCCTCGGCTCGGACTGGACGTATTCCGGCGCGGGCAGGGCGAGGACCATACCGAAATCGACCGCTCCGGCCTGCGTGTGGAGATGCCCGCGCTGATTATGGCCTATCTGTCCGCCCGGCGCAGAACAGGCCGCCGCACGGTCTATGCGCCTCGGGCCCGCCGCTACTGGAGCGTGCAGGACGCGCTCTCCCGCCTCAAACGCCTCCTCGGAACCGACAGCGTGGTCGGCTGGCACACCCTGACCTCCCTTTTGCCCGACCCGAACGAACTGGACGGAGAGGAAGGGCCATACGGACGCAACGCAGCTTTGGCAGGGACGCTCCTCGCAGGGCTGGAAATGGCGAAGGGCGGGGCGTTGGAACTACGTCAGCCTGAGGCTTTCGGTCTCATCGAATGGCGCCCCGCATCATGAGCGACTCCGGAATGCTCGACCGGGCCTGCCACCTTGTGGAGGCATTGGTTTTCGCCAGTCCCGAACCCGTCAAACCGTCTGCAATCGCAGAACTGCTCAAAGCCCAGTCCGTTGCCGTCGCAACGGAGGAAGCGATTGAGGCCATCCGCGCACTCTATGCCGATCATGCCATCGAAATGGTGCTGGTCGCGGGTGGCTGGCAGTTCCGCACCCGCCCCGAATACGCACCCGCTCTGACAAAAGTCGTGGAAAAGCCCCGCCGTCTGAGCCGGGGGGCGATGGAAACCCTGGCGATCGTGGCCTATCACCAGCCTTGCACCCGCGCTGAAATCGAGGCCATTCGGGGCGTTTCGCTCGGACAGGCCGTGCTCGACGCCCTGCTGGCAGACAGCCTGATTGCGCCCAAAGGCCGCAAGGAGGTGCCCGGTCGCCCTGTTCTGTGGGGCACCACGGCTCATTTTCTGGAAAGCTTTGCCCTTCCCGATCTTGCCGCCCTGCCGCGGAGGGAAGATTTCCTGCTGGATCGGGCCTCCACGGAGGCGGAAGACGATGCCCCGGACGGTTCTGCCGTAGGCGGAACGGAGCAGACAGGCTAGGAATGTCGCATGTTTGACTTCAGTTTCTCGGAAATTGCGCTGTTCGTGATGGTGGCGATGGTGTTCATCCGCCCGAAGGACCTGCCGGTGGCCATCCGCACCCTGTCCAACGGGCTGAAGGCGATGCGGCGTATGGCCTCGGAGTTTCAGTCCCATGTGGACGAAATGGTCCGTGAGGCCGATCTGTCCGAGGCGCGTGACCAGTTCCGGGATCTGAAAAGTTTTAACCTGCGCGACCGCGTGACGAAAGCGATCGACGGCGACAATTCCATCCGTCGCAGTCTGGAACTGGATGCGCCGACGAAAGCGTCCGCTGCCGCGCTGCCAAAGGTTCCGCCAGCCCCGCCGCCTCCGCCACCGCCCTCCCTGACCGATCTGGAAACGGTGCCGTACAATGCCCGCCCGCAGTTCGAGCCAGCCGTGGACCTGCCCGTGCAGGAGGAGCCGGACGTCAACGAAGATGTCGCTGGTGCTCCGTCCATTCTCCCGCCCAGCACGGCACGGCGGCTCCAGCATGAGCGCTCCCGCTGGCGCGCGCCTGATATTCTGCCGCCTGTCCGGGCCATCCATGCCGGTCGGCGCATCCCCATCGCGAGCGGAAAGGACGGCGAATGACCGACACTGACAGCATCAACGACACGCCGATGCCGCTCCTCGAACACCTCGTGGAACTGCGCAAACGGCTGATCTGGTCGATCGTGACCTTCGTGATCGCCTTTGCCATCTGCTACCATTTTTCGGGCGAGATCTACCGCTTTCTGGCGGCCCCGCTCGGCAACATCATGCGCAAAAACGGCGAACAGCCGCACCTGATCTACACCGCGCTGTATGAGGCCTTCTTTACCTATATCCGCGTGGCCGTGTTCGGCGCGACCTGCCTGTCCTTTCCGATGATCGCCATTCAGGCATGGATCTTCATCGCGCCCGGTCTGTATCGTAGCGAGAAACGCGCCTTTGCGCCCTTCCTGATCGCCACGCCCATCATGTTCCTGATTGGCGCTGCACTGGCCTATTACGTCGTGTTTCCTTACGCGTGGCAGTTCTTCCTGTCCTTCCAGACGCCACAGAATACTGATGGCGGCATGCAGATCGAGCTTCAGGCCAAGGTCTCGGAATATCTGACGCTGGTGACGAAAATGATCCTGGCGTTTGGGGTCTGCTTCGAGTTGCCCGTCATCCTGACTCTGCTTGTCCGTGTGGGACTGTTGAGCGTGGCGCAACTCAAGCGTTTCCGTCGCTATGCTGTCGTCGCGTCGTTTGCTGTTGCGGCCGTCATTGCGCCGCCGGATGCGATTACGATGCTGAGCCTCGCCATTCCCCTCGTCGCACTGTACGAGGTATCCATTCTGACGGCCCGGTTCGTGGAACCGAAACCGATGGCCGCCGACGAAGACTGATGACACCTGCCGGAGCCCTGAACCATGCATGACCTGAAAGCCCTGCGCGCCGACCCGGCCGCTTTTGACGCTGCTCTCGCACGTCGGGGCCTGTCACCCGTGGGACAGCAACTCGTCAGCGAAGACGAAGAGCGCCGGGCTGCTCTGGTCGCACTTCAGGACGCGCAGGCCGCCCGCAAGACGATCGCCAAGGAAATTGGCCTGCTCAAGCGGCAGAAGCTCGACACTGCTGAGATTGAAGCAAAGGCCGTAGCCCTGCGGGATCAGATCGCCGGGCTTGAAGAGCGTGCCAACACGATCCAGACCCGGATCGACGATGTGCTGAAAGCCCTGCCAAACCGTCTTGACGCCTCCGTCCCGGACGGCAGGAGCGAAGATGACAACGTCGTCGTCCATGTCCGAGGCGAAAAGCGCGAGCTGGCTTTCGAGCCGAAACAGCATTTCGAACTCGGCGAAGCGCTGGGCCAGATGGACTTCCCGACCGCGGCCAAACTGTCGGGCACGCGTTTTGTGGTTCTGCGCGGTGCGCTGGCGCGTCTGGAACGCGCCCTTGGCCAGTTCATGCTCGACACCCATACGACCGAGTTCGGCTACAGCGAAACCAGCGTGCCGCTTCTGGTCAATGACGACGCGATGTACGGCACGGACAAGCTGCCCAAATTCGCCGAGGACTCGTTCCGTACCGAAGACGGCCGCTGGCTGATCCCGACCGCCGAAGTCCCGCTCACAGCGTCCGTCATGGGTGATATTCTGCCCGCTGATGCCCTGCCGATCCGCATGACCGCACTCTCGCAATGCTTTCGCTCCGAAGCCGGTTCCGCCGGGCGCGACGTGCGCGGGATGCTGCGCCAGCACCAGTTCACCAAATGCGAACTGGTCTCCGTCGTGCGTCCCGAAGACAGCGACGCCGAGCACGAACGCATGACGCAGGCCGCCGAGACGGTTCTGGAGCGTCTGGGCATCACCTTTCGCCGGATGCTGCTCTGCGCGGGCGATACGGGGTTTGGTGCTGCCAAGACGTTCGATCTGGAAGCCTGGCTACCGGGTCAGAAGGCATGGCGTGAAATTTCCTCGTGCTCCAACACGCGCGATTTTCAGGCACGCCGCATGAATGCGCGCTATCGTGCAGAAAACGGACCGGCCTTCGTCAACACGCTTAACGGCTCCGGTCTTGCTGTCGGCCGGACGATGATCGCGGTCATGGAGACTTATCAGAACGAAGACGGCAGCATCGATATCCCCGAGGTTCTGCGTCCTTACATGGGCGGGCTGAACCGCATCGGCTGAGGACACTGACGCATGATGATCACGCTCCGCTGCTTTGCCCTGAACCTGCTGGTGGCAGGCTCAATCCTGTCCACTGCACCGGTTTATGCGGCCAGCCAGATGGCGAGTC
This sequence comes from Gluconobacter sp. Dm-73, assembly GCF_018256215.1. Taxonomy (NCBI): domain Bacteria; kingdom Pseudomonadati; phylum Pseudomonadota; class Alphaproteobacteria; order Acetobacterales; family Acetobacteraceae; genus Gluconobacter; species Gluconobacter sp. Dm-73. The sequence goes on from NZ_JAERLW010000001.1 coordinate 248,841, forward strand.
AGGCGGCCACCATGCACACGCTGCAGGGTCAGGCTCTGTATCGTGAGCGCATGGCCCTGCCACCGGGCGCTGTTCTGAGCGTCTGGATCGAGGATACGGGAGCCACGCATGGCGCGCCCCTCGTCATGGCCGAGCAGCGCGCGGAGATCCATCATGGCGTGCCCATTCCCTATACGCTGACCTACCCCGCGCTGCCGCCAGGGGGGCATTATGTGCTGAACGCGGAAATTACGGTTGAGGGGCAGCGACTGTTCGCCACGCCCGACGGAGGCACGCCGCTCGATCACCCGCAGCTTCTGCTGCGGCGTGTCGCGGAAACGACCGTTCGCGCACCGTACGGAACATGGCGAATCCAGAGTGTCGGCAATCTGAATATCCCCAATACCCCCGAAGCGCCGGGTCTGACCCTTCAACAGGATGGCACGGTGTACGGGACGGATGGCTGCAACCGTCTGATGGGCCATTTCCGGCTTAAAGCGCAGACGCTTCAGTTCCAGCCAATGGCCACGACACGAAAAGCCTGCCTGCCGCCGCTGATGGCGCAGGAACAGAAGATCGGCGCCTTCTTTCCGACCGTAACGTCATGGTCCCGGGACGGTGAAAACCATCTTGTCCTGCACGGAAATGCGACGTCTGGCACGATGGTGCTGGTACCGCAGGATGCCCAGTAGAAATTCGCTAAAAGACGGATTTTCAGGAAACTTTTCGTCCTCCGTGTTTTTTGAAAGGGCAGGGGGGTATCCTCCCTCTTTCCTTGAAAAGCGAAATAGGACTAATCTGATCCGGCTACCGCTATCTTCCAAATGGATCGAGCAGACAGAGCTTTTCGCTGATGACGCGAAAACTCTGACAGGCGGAAAATTTCTGTCGCAGAACGGGCGCAGGATGGATCGCGCCGCTGTCATCAGTCTGGAGGTTTAGACATGAAAACGGCACTTCAGCTCGGTCTCGGGCAGAAATGGACGTCTTATTCCGCATCTGACCGGACAGTGCGCGAAGTGCGCGAAATTGTGACGCTTGCCGCGGGGCGCGTCTGCTTCAGAACAGAAGGAAAGTCGCTTGTTCCGACGCAGACTTCCGAAGCGGCATACAAGGCATGGATTAGAGAAACGGAGGCCGTATTGACCAAAAAAGCCATTCCACAGGCACAGCTTTCCCCCGGGCTTGAGCTTGGGCGTCGTATTCGGCTTTTGCGGGAAATGGCCGGGCTGAGCCAGAATCAGCTGGCCGAAAAAGTCGGGATTTCGCGCTCGGCCGTGGCTTTTTGGGAAACAGGCCGCTCAGGCCATGTGGGAAAGCATCTGGGTGGTCTGGCCGAAGTTCTGGGCGTGGAGCCCGAAGTTTTGCTGACGGGTATGGCCTACAAGGCGATTCAGGCCACCCTGACGCCTGATGAAGACACGATGCTCGCCCTCTACCGGCAGCTCGATCCGCTCATCAAGTTGCAGGCCCAGAAATGGATCGAACGACGCGTGCGTCACAGTGAAGGCCAGAGCGCAAAAACTCCCCGCCCGCCCAAGTCGGCCTGAGCGAAAACGGCCTGACTTTCGTCAGGCCAGTGCCCTGTTAAGAGGGCCGTCTGCGTGTACTGCCGGGACGCTTGCCACTTTTCGCAGGGAGCGTCCGGCCTCCCGAGTGGGACCCCGGCTTTTTCGAACCCGAAAAAGAGCTTCTGTCTCCAGACTTCCCGCCGCCGCGCCCCGGGCGTCCGCCGATACGCTGCTGCTTCTGGCTCTCGCGCATCCGGCTTTGGGTCCGCAGAACCTGTTCGATCCAGTCATTGAGAATGGACGTGTTGATTTCCGCGTCCTGACGGGCGGGATAAGCGTCCGGGAAGCGCAAAGCGAGCCAGCGCCAGGCCACCAGCCGTTTGTGCCGCTTCTCGGCCCGCTCCAGTTCCTCACGTCCCGCCTGCTCCGGATGCGGCAGCCGCCCCGTACCCGGCGGTGGAACCGGGCGCCCTGCCGCATGATCGGCCGCCCACTGGACAAGGCGCTGGATCCCGTTGTCCCGCTCATCGATCGGGCACATGGCGTAGGTCCAGCGGGTCGAGAGATCGAGGTTTTCCACGCCTTCCAGAGCAGCGGCGATTTCCAGCGCCTGTTCCATGTCGGCGAGACGATAGTTCGGGTCATCCGCACGCAGAACGGCATGTTTGATGCGTGTCAGAACGCCATAAAGACTGTCGCTGGCAATTTCTTCTGCAACCGCCCGAACGATATCCGAATCCGGCTGAACCAGCGGGCGGAGTTCCGTCACGACTTCAGGCGGTGCGCTGAGCATCTTCTTAACGAAGGTCGGGCTGCCCGCTCCAGCCAATACGCAGACCAGCCCGTTTTCATGCTTGCCGTATCGTCCGGCACGCCCGCCGATCTGTTTGACTTCCTGCGAGACCAGATCGCGCGTTTGGCGTCCGTCGAACTTGCGCAGCGCACTGAACACCACGCGCCGGATGGAGAGGTTCAGCCCCATGCCGATGGCGTCCGTCGCAATGAGGATATCGGCCTCACCATTGTTGAACCGGGCCGCTTCCGCACGCCGGACTTCCGGGCTCAGAGCGCCGTAAACTACGGCCACCCGACGCCCGCGGGCCATGAGTTCGGCGCGCAGATCCAGCACTTCGCGGCGCGAAAAGGCGATGACAGCGTCGCTGGGCTTGAGTTCATCGAGATGCAGCGTCTCACCCGCTTTGAGCGGGCTTTTGCGTTCGAGATGGATCTCATCCACCGGATCGTCGCAAAGCTCGGCGATGCGCTTGACCAGAGGAATGCAGTCCGGCGCACCGAGGATGAAGACATGCCGTGCCGGGACACCCATGATGGCAGCCGTCCAGGCGGCACCACGGTCCGGATCGGCGAGCATCTGGGCTTCGTCGATGATCGCCACATCCACCGGGTTATGGAACGGACACATCTCGACCGTCGCTGCCAGATGGCGCGCACCCGGCATTTCGATCCGCTCCTCGCCCGTGGACAGGGATGCCGGAACGCCGCGCGAAAGCAGGGACTCGCGGAATTCATGGGCGAGCAGGCGCAGGGGCGCGAGCGCTAGGCCGCTCTCGGCATTCGCTAGCGCATTGAGCGCTGTGTAGGACTTGCCGGAGTTCGTCGGCCCGGTCACGAGCGTGATGCGCCGTTTCAGCGCACGCGCGGTGCGGAAATGAGCCGCGAACCGGTCCAGCGCCGCGACACGGGCAATGGCCGCATTGCCCGCCTTGTTGCCCAGATCCAGAACTTCCGGCCGGTCTTTCGTTCCGCTACGCCATTGCGGCAGGAACGTCCGAAGGCGCTTGAGTTCTGTGGGATCGAAAAAGAACAGCTCGATTCCGTCCGGTCGCGTTTCGCGGCGCGCAACGGGAATCCGGTTTTCCGCAACCCAGCGCAGGGCCTCGCGGCGGGAGCAGTGCAGAACGCCGGGGAGGTCGTCGAAGCTGACGAGTCCCTCTTCCCACTGCCGCAGGCGCTCAAGCTCGCGCGCCCTGCGTTCTTCGGCGCGGGCCTGAATGTCGGCCTGTTCGCGAGCGCGGCGTTCTTCCGCAATCCGCAGATCGTCCTCAAAGCCCAGATCGACGCTGCCGAAGGCGCGGGCAATGCTCTGTGAGAGCTTTTCAAGCTGACCACTCGACAGGATAAGCCCGGTGTCGGCGAGATCGGCGCGAACATCTTCCAGAACGGCGCGCGGAGAATCGCCCATCTCCTGCCAGCGCGTCATCAGGACGTCGTCCAGTGTCCGGCGCAGGGCAGGCATGTCGGCGCGGGGGTCATGGGTGCGGGCCGCCGCGTCCTGCGTGTCGGCTTTGCTGACCCAGACTTCACCGGCCCTGCGACACAGATTCATGAGCTGGGATGCCCAGGTCTTACGGCGCACAACGCATAGCGCCTCGATCAGCCCGTCATGGGACAGGCTTGCCTCCGGGCCTTCAAGCCTGCGCGCGACCTGGCGCAGCAGGGCAGGGCGTTCACGCGATGTAATCTCGAGCGGGCTTCCGAAATCAGCCTCGGCCCGCGCAAGGGCGCGTTCGGCCGGAGAGAGAGTGTCGGAAAGAGGGGCGTCCGGCATGGAGTCGTCTGTCATAAGAGTCTTGTGCGTCATTCCGGCATGCGCTTCAACGCACATGGGTTTCCCGAGCGGTGACGATTGGGCTAAAAGACCCGACCCTTATCAGGTCCGAGACCTGTTATCCGTTCCGCATCGGAGACAGAACCAGACATGTCTAACCCGACTTTTGCCGCCCCCACGCCCGAGATCGACGAGCCCCTGACCGGGCTTGTGCCGTTTGAAGGCCATCCGAAGCAGTATCGTCTTGCCGAGCCGAGCAAGGAATATGCGCATCTGTATCCGGCCAAGGTGCTGACGGTCCATCACTGGACGGACCGCCTGTTCAGCTTCACCACGACGCGCGATCCCGGTCTGCGTTTTGAGAACGGCCAGTTCGCGATGATCGGTATCGAAGTCGAGGGCAAGCCGCTCCTGCGCGCGTATTCGATCGCGTCCGCCAATTACGAAGACAACATGGAGTTCCTCTCCATTGCCGTTCCCGATGGCCCGCTGACCTCGCGTCTGCGCCATGTGAAGGTCGGTGATACGGTTCTGATCGGCCGCAAGCCGGTTGGTACGCTGCTGCTCGACAACCTCAAGCCAGGCCGCAACCTGTATTTCCTGTCCACGGGAACGGGTCTGGCGCCGTTTATGAGCCTCATCAAGGACCCTGAAGCCTATGAGCGCTATGAGAACGTGATCCTCAGCCACACCGTCCGCATTTCGGGCGAGCTGGCCTACGAGAACCACATCCGCCACGAACTGCCGCAGCATGAGTTCCTCGGTGAGTTCGTTGCCGGCAAGCTGCGCTACTACCCGGCTGTGACCCGCGAAGATTATGCCGTGACCGATCGCATCACCAAGCTGATCGAAACGGGCAAGATCTTCGAAGATCTGGGCATCGACAAGCTGGACCCCGAACATGACCGCGTCATGATCTGCGGTTCGCCGGAAATGCTGGCCGACACCGAAGCGTTGCTGGAGCGTATGGGCTTTGAGGAAGGCAATATGAGCCATCAGGGTTCGTATGTCGTCGAGAAGGCCTTCGCCGAGCGCTGAGGTTTCAAACAGGGTACGAAAGGCCGGAATGATGCAGGATTTTGATCTGTTCGTTATTGGTGCCGGCTCGGGCGGAGTGCGCTGCGCGCGCATTGCTGCCCAGAACGGAGCGCGCGTCGCGATTGCGGAGCGCCGTCACTGGGGCGGAACCTGCGTCAATCTGGGCTGCGTGCCTAAAAAACTGATGGTCTATGCGGCCGATTATGGCCGCGAGATCGCCGATGCCCCGTCCTATGGATGGGACGTCGCGCCGGTCGCCCATGACTGGTCTACACTGATCAGCGCCAAGGACCGCGAGATCGAGCGCCTCAACCGCATCTACGTCTCGATGCTGGAAAAGGCGGGGGTCACGCTGTTTACAGGCGATGCTAGTTTCGTGGACGCCCATACTATTGAAATCGGCTCCTCCGAACTCGCACCGGACGCGTCCGTCCAGCGTGTCCGGGCGAAGAACATCGTGATTGCCACGGGTTCCACGCCCACGCGCCTGAATATTCCCGGCGCCGAACATGCCATTGTCTCGGACGATGCCTTCCATCTGGCGGACCGCCCCGAGCGCGTCGCCGTGATCGGTAGCGGCTATATTGGCCTTGAATTTGCCGGGATTTTTGCAGGGCTGGGGTCGAAGGTTGATCTGGTGTTCCGCCAGTCGCATCCTCTGCGCGGTTTCGACAACGAACTGCGCTCTCACCTGTCCGAATTGCTGCCGCTGAACGGCATCAAGGCGCATCCCGGACGCTCGCCGGAGCGGATCGAGAAGGTTGGCGAAATTTTCCGCCTGCATCTTGAAGGCGGGGAGGTCATTGAGACCGACTGCGTGTTCATGGCGACCGGCCGTCACCCCAATCTGGCGCCGCTGAAGCTCGATAATGCGGGTGTGCTCACATGGGACGGCCGTATTCCGGCCAAGCCTGACGATGCGACGACCAACGTGCCGGGCATCTATGCCATCGGGGACGTGACGGACACCTACAATCTTACGCCAACCGCCATTGCCGAAGGTCATATCCTCGCCGAGCGGCTGTTTGGCGAACCGGGCCGGGAATGGTCTTTCGCCACGACGCCCAAGGCCGTATTCTTCTCCCAGCCGCTCGCCACGGTCGGTCTGAGCGAAGAAGAGGCCGTCCAGAGCCATGACGTGGATATCTATACATCCAGCTTCACGCCGATGCGCCAGACGCTGTCGGGCCGCAAAGGCAAGGCCCTGATGAAGCTCGTCGTGGACGCAAAGAGCCAGATCGTGCTTGGCGCCCACATGATCGGCCCGGATGCGCCGGAAATCATTCAGGGCCTGGCCATTGCGATTACGGCAAAGCTGACAAAGCGGGATTTCGATCGCACGATCGGCCTGCACCCCACCAGCGCGGAGGAATTCGTGACCATGCGAAGCCTCACACGCCACGTTCCTCGAAAAGCAGGCTGATCCATCATGACGGCGCGTACTGGTCTCACGGAGGCCCGGCAGTCGGGCCGTCACAGAATCTCTGAAGGGCAAGACCGGGCATGAAGTTTGGCTGGCTGTTTGCCCCGTCCATCACGTCCGTCATGTTCGCCCTCCGCACCACGGTCGCCTCGCTTCTGGCGCTGGCGATCGCGCTGTGGATGGAACTCGGTGAGCCGCAATGGGCCGCCATGACCGTCTGGATCGTCGCCCAGAATTCGCGTGGCGAGAGTATTTCCAAAGGACGCTGGCGTCTGGTCGGTACCGTCATCGGAATGGTGATGGCCATTATCCTCATGGCAGCGTTCCCGCAGTCTCCGTGGTTGTTCCTGCCGGCCCTTGCCATCTGGGTCGGGCTGTGCGCGGGTCTTGCCACGCTGACACACAACTTCCGCGGTTATGCGCTCGTGCTTGCGGGCTATACCTGCACCATCATCGCGCTGGGCGCGGTGAAGGAGCCGGACCACGTCTTTAATATCGCGATGGCGCGGGGAACCTATATTTTTCTCGGCGTGATCTGCGAGACGGCGATGGGCATGATTGCGCTTCCCAATGTCGCCGGACGTGCACGTGAAGAACTGCGGAACCGTCTTCAGGCTATTCTGACTCGCGCCATCCCGGCGCTGACGGCTGTCCTGCGCCAGAAAACGGGCGCGACGGATGATCTGTCCGCGCTGCTGGGGTCTCTTCAGGCCTCCAGCGATCAGATCGAATTCAGCCGTATCGAGATCCGTAGCGAAGGCAACGAAGTCGAGCACGCCTATGTCACGCTCGGGCTGGTTGCGCGCGTTCTCTCGCGTGGCCTGGGTCTGCGGACCCGTATGACGTCCGTGACGCACCAGCCCGAAGCCCTGCGGCCGTTTATGGAAAGCATGGCCAATGCTCTGGACGGCTTGCCGGAGCGTCTGGTGACGGATCGGCGCGGTATCGGCGCTCTGATGCAGGCCGAGGCCCTTCTGGCGGAATGTCGCGGGCGCATGCAGACGGTCCTGCCACGCGACGACGAGGATTCCCTGAACGAGGGCATCATCCTCACGGGTGTGGAAGTTATGCTGTCCGATCTGTGCGAGACCCTGCGCTCCTATCGGGCCAGCGTGGATGGGGCCCCTGTGTCGGAGCGGCATCGCCTGACCCGCAATCCGGACTGGCGGGCCTCCATGCGCAACGGCATCCGCACGACCGTGGCGCTGCTGTTCGGGGCCTATGTCTGGGAAGTTACGGCATGGCCGCAGGGCAGCGTCTTCCTGACCTTCATCGCCGTGGTCTGCGCGCGTTTCGCAACCTTCGAAAACACCGTGCTGCTGAGTTCCGCATTTTTCTACGGTGCGTTTTTTGCGGCTCTGGCGAGTATTATCCCGGTCTTTATCGTTATGCCGGTTACGGCGAATTATCCGTTCTTCTGCCTCGTGGTTGGGTTTTTCATGATGATAGGCGGTCTGGCCGCCCGCAATCCGTCCACGGCGGTCATGGCGGCATCCTATGGGACGTTTTTTCCATTCCTGCTGGGGATGGACAATCAGGGACGTATCAACGAGCTCGGCTGGTTTAACACTACCATCGCCCTGTTGCTCGGCCTTGGAGCGGGTGTGGTGATCTTCCGTGCCATCCTGCCGTTTACGCCAGCTCGTGCGGGCGAAGTCCTGCGCTATCAGCTCAAGCGTAGCCTGCGACGTCTGGCGCTGCCGGGTGTTGTAATGGACGAATATGTCTGGATCAATGAAGGCACCCAGAGCATGGAGCGCGCCGTGCGCTTTGCGGGTTCCCTGTCCAGCGATCGGGCAGAGGCCATGCTGCGCGGAACGCTCTCGGTGCTGACGGTCGGACGAAATGTGCTGATGCTGCGTAAACTCGCACAGCATGGAAGCCTGCCTGACACAGCGGTGGCTGCAGTGGACGGGCTGGTCCGCAACCTGTCCCGCCGCAAGCTGCCTCTGACGCACACGACAGCCACCATCGACCCAACACTCGACGAGCTTTATGCGCTGGAACGTCAGTCGCAGGACCCGTCGATCCGCCACGATCTGGTTCTGGCCATTGGTTCCCTGCTGATCGTGCGGACGGAAATGCCGGTCAGCAGGGCGTTTCTCAAAGGCGCGTTCTAAGGCGCCCTCAGGGTGTGGCGAGGAAGCGGAGCAGATCCTCGTTCACCCGCTCGGCATGGGTCAGGAAAAGTCCGTGCGGGGCACCTTCATAGGAAATCCAGGTCGAACCCGGAATGGCCGCTGCGGCCTTTTCGCCGGAAATTTCCGCCGGAACGGTTGAATCAGCTGTCCCATGGATCACCAGCGTCGGAACGGTAAAGGCCTGAAGATCCGGACGGAAATCGGTCGTGCCCCAAGCATCCACGCAGTCCAGCGTGGCCATCGGGCTAGCCATGCTGGCCAGCAGGAAGGACCAGTCCAGCACGCCCTGACTGACGGGGTGATGGATCATGCTGACGCCGTAGAAGTCTGGAATGAAATCTTTTAGGAAGCCAAAACGGTCCTGACGGATTTTCTGCTTGATGCCGTCGAGCACGGAAATGTCCACGCCTTTAGGATTGTCGGACGTTTTGAGCAGGAACGGCACGACGGACGACAGCAGGACGGTTTTGGAAATGCGTGAACGACCATGTCGGCTCAGATAGCGGGCGACTTCGCCGCCGCCCATGGAGAAGCCGACCAGCGTCGCATCCCACAGATCGAGCTGTTCGAGAATGACCGCCAGATCGACGGCGAATGTATCGTAATCGTAGCAGTCGATCGGGTGACCGGACTGGCCAAAGCCGCGCCGGTCATAGGTGATGACGCGATAACCCGCCTCCACCAGTGCAAGCGTCTGTTTTTCCCACATGTCCCCGGTGAGGGGCCAGCCATGAATCAGGACGACAGGCTTGCCTGCCCCCATATCCTTGACGTGAAGGCTCGTTCCATCAGTGGCGGTGATATACGGCATGGTTCTGATCCTCGAAGGAAGTCATACGGGGATCAGAACTTGCTGCCGGGGTTTTGGTTGCCTGTCTTACCAGCCGTTTCCGCGCGGCGCGACATAGCCGTTGCCGGTGGCGTCGCCGAGCTGGCCGGACTGCGTGTTGTTGCTACCCTGATAGGACGATCCGAACTTGGAGAGGTTTGCGCCCGTTACGGAATCACGTTCCACACCCGCCTCATGATCCGGGTCCGGACCATGCTCGAAATCGTTGGATGGCGTATCGGAATAGCCCGGAGGCGGCTTGCGATGGCCGCGTGCCCGGAAATGCTCGCCGCCTGTCGTGGCCTGCTGCTTGGCGTCCGTCTGCCCCTGATTCGGCTGCACGGGAAGGGTCGTGCCGGAGGCATAAGGCTGACCGAACGTCGCGGTCTGGGCCTGTGCCGCACCTGCCACCAGGGCAGTCGCCAGCAGGGCGTGGCAGAAGAAACGGGAAGAGGACAACATACGATCCAGTCCTTGGCCGATCATGACAACAAAACTGCCTTGCAGAGTACTGATAACGTCATGGTCTGACATTCATCGGCAAGGCGGCATATCGTTTTATAATCGGCCTGCTTTGAGCCGGGTTCAAGAGTTCTTTTCCTGTGCAACGTTCCCATATGCAGGGTCATGCCGAAATTCGGGAAATTTTATCGCCGTTCGGAGAGAGGTTGATGGAGGATCTTTTCGCGTCTCTGCGTCCCAGAACCGTTCTGGCGGAAGGAGCGGTGTGGTTGCCCGGCTTTGCGTTGCCGGATGCTTCTGCGCTCCATCAGGCCATTGCGGATGTGAGCGCCATCGCACCCTTCCGGCATTTTCACACGCGCATGGGACCGATGTCCGCCGCCATGACCTCCTGCGGAGCCTGTGGCTGGACAGCCGATCCATCGGGATATCGCTACACCCGAACCGATCCACAGACCGGCCTGTTCTGGCCAGCCATGCCGGACGCACTTCGTCATTTTGCTGTCCGGGCGGCGGCGGAAGCGGGATATGACGGCTTCGATCCAGCGTCCTGCCTCATTAACCGCTATGCACCGGGCGCGGGCATGGGGCTGCATCAGGACCGTGACGAGGGGCGGCCGGAAGCGCCGGTCGTGTCGGTTTCCCTTGGGATCCCGGCACGCTTTTCGTTCGGTGGCCTCACACGGAATGAGCCCAGGCGTATCATCGAACTTCTGGATGGGGATGTCGTGGTCTGGGGTGGGGCATCGCGCTTTGCGTGGCACGGGGTCTCCCGCATTCGCGAAACATTCCATCCGCAGACAGGTGCCATGCGATACAATCTGACGTTTCGCGCTATCAACGTCGCGCTTTTTCGGCCATAACCAGCCCCCCGCAACTCCTGCATTCACATCCTTCCGGAGGGCATTTGATGCACCCCTCGAGCCAGACCCCGACGTCCACCAACACGATGTCCTGGTCTCCTGCAAGCTGGCGTTCCCGCCCCATCGTCCAGGCTCCATCCTATGCGGATGAAGCGGCGCTTGCTGCTGTCGAAGCTCGTCTGCATCGATATCCACCGCTGGTCTTTGCGGGGGAAGCCCGCCGTCTCAAGACGCGTCTGGCCGCGGCGTCGCGCGGGGAGGCCTTCGTCCTGCAGGGCGGCGCCTGTGCCGAGAGCTTCGACGAGTTCACCGCCGACATCGTGCGCGACACGTTCCGCGTCCTGCTCCAGATGGCGGTCGTGCTGACATTCGCCGCCAAGGTTCCGGTCGTGAAGATCGGGCGCATGGCCGGACAGTACGCCAAGCCCCGCTCGTCCAATACCGAGACGATCAATGGCGTGACGCTGCCGTGCTATCGCGGTGACATCATCAACGGTCCCGAGTTCACACCCGAAGCCCGTATTCCTGATCCGCGCCGCATGGAGACCGGATATTTCCAGTCTGCTGGCGTGATGAACCTGCTTCGTGCTTTCGCGCATGGCGGTTATGCGAACCTGCATCAGGTTCATAGCTGGAATCTGGGCTTTGTGGAGCGTTCTCCGCTTGCCGCGCGCTATCAGGATCTGGCCCATCGCATCGACGAGACTCTCTCCTTCCTGCGCGCTTGCGGCTTCGACGGTTCGGCCTCGCAGATCGACGAGACGGAATTCTACACGTCTCACGAAGCCCTGCTCCTGCCGTACGAACAGGCTCTGACCCGCGTGGACAGCACGAGCGGTGCCTATTACGACTGCTCGGCGCATTTCCTGTGGATCGGCGATCGCACCCGTCAGCCGGACGGCGCACATGTCGAGTTCCTGCGCGGCGTGCAGAACCCGATCGGCATCAAGGTCGGTCCGACCACCACGGTTGCGGATCTCGAAAAGCTGCTCGAAATCCTGAACCCGAATGACGAGGCCGGTCGCATTACGCTGATCTCGCGCATGGGCAAGGACAAGGTGCGCGAGCATCTGCCGCCGCTGCTTGATGCCGTGAACCGTACGGGCCGCACCGTGACCTGGCTGTGCGATCCGATGCACGGCAACACCACGACCACGGCCAGCAAGATCAAGACCCGCTCTTTCGACAATATTCTTGGCGAGGTGCTCGGCTTCTTCGATGTGTTCGAGGCTGCGGGCCGTCGTCCGGGCGGGATCCATCTTGAAATGACCGGTCAGGACGTCACGGAATGCATCGGTGGTGCACAGTGTCTCACCGAAGACGATCTGGCCGGTCGCTATGAAACATTCTGTGATCCGCGCCTTAATGCGGAACAGTCTCTTGAAATGGCCTTCCTTCTTGCTCAGGAATTGACGGGACGAGCAGGAAAGAAATAATGACCGCTTCCGATCCCCAGAATACTCCACAAGCCGCGCTCCGGCGCGCGCTTGGTACTCTCGGCCCGCTGGACGAGACAACCATCGAAGCGCGGACGGATGCCTATTTCGGGCGAACGCGGCATATCGTGGAGCATTTCGGGGATTCCCGCGTCACCTATGCGGTGTTCATCCGCCGCCCGGTGATTGCGGCCTGCGGTCTGGTCACGCAGTGGCTGAAGAACGTGGCGGAGGCGCAGGGCTTCGATCTTCAATGCCGGGAAATGTATGCCGAAGGCGAGTGGGTCGGGGCGGGCGAGCCGCTCCTGTACCTGACCGGCAGTTTCAGTCGTCTGGCACCGTTGGAAACGCTGGTGCTCCAGCGGATCGGCTCGACCTGCGTGGCCGCACATAATGCCTATCAGATGGCCATGGCACTGCCCTCCATCCCGTTCCTTGCAATGGACGCCCGGCACTGCGCGGGCTTCGAGATGCAGGAACAGATGGCCTATGCGGCGGGCGTCGGCTCCCGCGCGGCGCGCAAGGAAGGGGCACGTGGCTTCATCGGCAATGCCAATGATGCCACGGCTGGTTTTTTCGGTCTTGATGCCGGGCTGGGCACCATGCCCCATGCCCTGATCGGTTATGCAGGCTCCACGCTGCGCGCGGCTGAGATGTATGACGAAGTCTATCCGAACGATCCGCTGACGGTTCTGGTGGATTACTTTGGGCAGGAAATCACGGACGCGCTCGCCGTCTGCCGCCGCTTCCCCGAGCGTGCGGCGAAGGGCCATCTGAGTGTGCGTCTGGACACGCATGGCGGTCGCTTCCTTGAAGGACTGGACCCCCAGACCTCATATGGTGTGCTTGAGCGTCACACGCCGGGCACCATCCGCCGCTACCGTTCCGATCAGGAACTGCGCGATCTGGTGGGAACGGGCGTGTCAGCGGCGGCGATCTGGCGGATGAGGGAGGCTCTGGACCATGCAGGGTTCCATCATGTCAGGATCGTTGCCTCTTCCGGCTTCAACGTCGCCAAATGTTCGACGATGCGGGACGCTCATGCCCCGATCGACGTGATCGGCAGCGGGTCCTTCATCCCTGACCGCTGGTCCGAAACCTATGCAACGGCTGATATCGTGGCCTATGACGGGCAGCCCCGCGTCAAGCTCGGACGCGAGTTCCTGCTCCAGAAAGTCCGTGACAGCCACGAGACATCCAAGGACATTTCATGACCGACGATACGATTGACCCTGTCGAAGGCGCCCCGGAAAACGACCCGCAGACGGGAATGTGGAGCGTGCGCATCATCGACCTGTCCGGCGCGTCGGAAGGCGAGGATGACACGGTTGAGGTGGTCAAGGACTTCATCGACCTGATGCACGCCAACGCCTATGCCCGCGCTTACGTCCGCGACAGCATCGAGCGGTGCCGCACTCCGGGTGCGAGTAGCAAGGAAGTGATCGAGAACTGGTTCGCTTTCGGTGAAAACGCTGAAGTCGTGGACGCTGGCGAGGATGGCTGGAAGTCCTCCACGGAACTCGAAGACTTCGCGGCCAGCCGTGCGACCCCGATGGAGCGTGACTGGCGCGCCATTGACCCGCGTCGCCTTGTCGATGACGAGGAAATCGCCGGTCCGCCGGATGATGACGACGACGAGGACGAAGAAAACCGCCACGAAGTGATCCGTCACTGAACACCGGATGCAGGGAAGGGGGTTCTCCCCTTCCTTCGCATGGCCCTTCATAAAAACCCGCTCTGGCAACGCGGCGCATCATGCGGCATTAAGGCGTCATGAAACTGCGCTTCGCTCCGTCCCCGACCGGTTACCTGCATGTTGGCAATGCGCGCCTTGCCGTCGCCAACTTCCTTTTCGCACGCCATAACGGCGCAAAATTCCTGCTGCGGATCGACGATACCGATACCAGCCGGGGCAAGCCCGAATATGAAGAGGCAATCGGCAAGGATCTGTCCTGGCTGGGGCTTAAATGGGACGAGTACGTCCGCCAGTCCGAACGGCTGGACCGTTATGCCGAAGTCATTGAAAAGCTGAAGGCGTCTGGTCGTCTCTATCCGTGCTTCGAGACGGAATACGAACTGAACGCCAAGCGCGAAGCCCGCATCCGCTGCGGCAAGGCACCGATCTATGACCGCGCCATGCTCAAGCTTACGGCTGACCAGCGTGCCCGTGCCGAAGCCAACGGCAAAACGCCGCACTGGCGCTTCCGCCTCAGTGATGGCAGCCGCAAGTGGAACGACCTCGTCATGGATGAGTGCTCGGTCAAGCTGACGGCTATTTCCGATCCGGTTCTGGTGCGCGGGGACGGCACGATCCTCTACACGCTGGCCTCCGTGATCGACGATCTGGATCTGGGCATCACCCATATCGTTCGTGGTGAAGACCATGTGACCAATACGGGCGTGCAGATCGATATTGCCGAGGCACTGGGTGCAAAGCCTAACCGTTTCACCTTCGCGCATCTGCCGCTGTTGCTGGATTCTGATGGCGGGAAGCTGTCGAAGCGGTTCGACTCGCTTGCGCTGAAATCCCTGCGTCAGGACGGACTGGAGCCGATGTCGATCGTCTCCTATCTCGCCCGCGTCGGTTCTTCGGATGATCCGCAGGTCATGACGATGGACGAGGCCATTGCGGCCTATGACATCTCGCATGTTTCCAAGTCGGCCGCGCGGTTCGACATGACACAGCTTCTTGCTCTGAACCGCCGTGCGCTGCACAGCCTGCCGTTCGAGGCTGCAAAGGCGCATCTGCCGCCGGAAGCCGACGAGACGTTCTGGAACGCAGTGCGCGGAAACGTCGACCTCTCCGCCGAGATCCCGCACTGGTGGGATGTGGTGCATGGCACGATCGTCCCGCCCTCACAGCCGGAAGACCGTGAGTTCCTTCAGCAGGCCCTCGACACCCTTCCGGCCGAGCCGTGGGGCGAGGACACCTGGAAGGACTGGACCAACACGCTCAAGGAGGCTTCGGGCCGCAAGGGACGAACCCTCTTCATGCCGCTGCGTCTGGCCCTGACGGGTGAAGACGCAGGGCCGGAACTGCACGTCCTGCTTGGCCTGATGGGGCGCGAGCGCACGGTTTCCCGCCTGCAGGACGCCATTCAGGCCTGACCCTGTTGCCCCGTCGCGCTTTTCAACAACCGCGACGGGGTCGATCTCTTCAGATCGCCTTGACGGACCAGAACGCCGTCCAGCTTTCGCCCGGCTTCAGATGTAACAGGCCGGGTTTCTGTGAAAAATCGCCTTTGAAGCCAACCGGCGTTGCATAGCCGTACCAAGGCTCGATGCACAGGAAGTCCGCGCCCGGTTTCGTCCACAGGCCAAGCTCTTTGAACCCGCCCCAGACGAACCGGATGCCCGCTCCATCCGGCCCGACCATGTCCACGGACCGGCTTTCGGGCTTCTCCATGATGAGCGCGTCTTTTTCAAAAAGTGCATCCGTCAGCGCAAGGACATTGTCCCGGACCGGCGTATGCTGTTTTTCCGGCAAAAGCAGTCCGTCAGCGTCAATGCGCCGGACGGGCAAGGGCTCGTCATATTCAAAAACCAGCCTGTAGCTGTCTTTTGCCACGCCCTCTTTCAGCGGCCAGCGGAAGGCCGGATGCGCGCCGAGGGAGGCATGAAGCGTGCTGGTGTTGTCCGGGTTATGCAGATGATACGAGACACGCAGGGTGTTGTTCTCGATCAGATAGACCAGTCGCAGCCGAAAGGCGGACGGGAAGATCGCGCGACTTTCAGCATCGTCCACCAGTTCCAGCGTGCAGCCTTCGGGCGTCCGTGCAATCCAGCGGAAGACCCGGTCCCGCGCTAAGCCGTGCTGTTTCAGCCGGACGGGTGTGCCATCCAGCGTGATTTCGTATTCCGGGAGTCGGCCAATAATCGGAAACAGGACCGGCGACTGTCTCGGCCATGCCGACCCTGCGTTCCAGAGCAGATCGTCCGTCCCGTTATGCAAGGCGATCAGCTCGGCGCCATGGCTTCTGACCGAGGCCTTCAGCAGGCCGGTCCCGAAATCATGTCTGTCGTCTGTCACGATATCCGTCATGGGATGTCTCCTGTCAGGGGGTAGGATCAGGCGTTTGCGGCGTATCGCCCGGCTCGGTCGTATGGAAGCGACGGAAATCGACCTCCACCCGCCCGTCCGGACGATTGGCGATCATATCCGAAAAACGGTAGCCGTGTTTCACATGTCCGATTTCATAGGCATGACGGGCAAAAACGGTCTGGGATGAGATTTCGTCCGTTCCGTCCATCGTGATGATAATTTCCGCGTTCTGGTCAATCAGAGTCTCTGCGGACAGGCCATAAAGCGGGCTCTGGCCGTCGATCAGATGGGTCGCGTTCAGGCTGATGCGGAAGATCGGCATGTGGGACTGCACCAGCGTGAGCCGGTCGAAACGCCGGACCAGACGCCCGCGCTCGTCCGGCATCAGGCGGGTGAGCGTCATCTCGATATTGGCGGACAGGATCAGGGTGCGGCGCTGGTTGGCGATGCGGATCGTGAGGGTGGGGATCACGTCGTCATAGGAGACGACCGCGACATGGCTGAACAGAACGCGGGCACGGGGGCGTGAAAAGCGGGCGAAGACCAGTCCTGTGGCGAGCGCGTTCAGCATCATGCCTGCCAGAACTTCGAACGACACGATGGTGTTCGTCAGGCGTCCGACGGGCGACATGGTGCCATAACCGACGGTTGAAATCGTTTGAACGCTAAAGAAAATATCGTCGAGGAAATCGCCGTCCGGAATACCACTGACGCTGTGCGGGATGATGTAATACATCAGCGCAAAGCCGATATTGATAACCAGATACAGCCCGATCGAGGCCCAGAAGAACATGAACCAGCTCATGGTCATCAGGGTATGGTAGAGGTCTCCAAGAGCGCCGGAATCCAGACCTGTGCGGATGATGTCGCTGCGGCCGTTCTCTTCGAGAACATGCGCCCGGATCCTGTTGACCGTCTCGACGACGGTGGGATGTCCGTGCTGTGATTCTGGCGCCCCCGGATCAGGTCGGGCTTGCATCCGTTTCCGGTGGCGCCAGTGAATCATGGGGTCAGCTCCTGTTCCTGCGGGCGCTGCTCAGTTCGCTGACAACGCCGTGAAGGGTGCGAAGCTCCTGTTCCGTGACTTCGCCTCTGGTGAAGAAATGACGCAGATTGCGCACCATGCCGGGGCGTTTCTGCTCGTTTCGAAGGAAATTGGTCTCGTCCAGATCGCGGATGAGATGGGACATGAAATTCTCCATCTCCCCCTTCGTCGCCACATGCGTCTCATTGGTCATGAGTTCGCGCGGTGGCGTCATGTCCTCGGTCAGGAACCACTCATAGGCCATGATCAGCACGGCCTGTGCGAGGTTGAGGGACATGAATTTCGGGTTGAGCGGATAGCGGACCAACGTATCGGCGCGGGCCATGTCCTCGTTGTCCAGACCGGCGCGTTCGGGTCCGAACAGGATGCCGGTGCGCAGACCGCGGGTAGAGGCGACGCGCAGTTCGGCCGCGGCACCTCGCGCGGTCATGACCGGCTTGACCACATGGCGCGGGCGCGGGCACGTCGCGAAAATGCGGTGCAGGTCGGCCACGGCATCGTCCACCGTCTCGAACACCTGAGCCGCGTCCAAGATCCGGTCCGCGCCCGACGACGCATACCAAGCGCGTTCCTGCGGCCAGCCGTCGCGCGGGGCCACGATCCGCAGATGGAACAGGCCGCCATTCGCCATGGCGCGCGCCGTCGTGCCGATATTCTCGGCAAGCTGCGGGCGCACAAGGATCACAACCGGATCAAAATCTCCAAGGGGGCCGATATCCGCCCCGCCGTCACGTCCGGTCATGGTTACGCCTTCCGCCATGTTGTGCCACCGGGGCCGTCTTCAAGGGTGATACCATCGGCGGCAAGCTGCGCGCGGATGGCATCGGCTCGGGCGAAATCACGGGATTTGCGGGCCGCAAGACGCTCTTCGATCAGGGTTTCGACCGCACTTGCGTCTACACCGGACTGAAACCACTCGGCGGGCGTCACATTGAACAGGCCCAGCATTTTTCCGGCAGCCAGCAGGCTGGAGGCCGCGTCCTGATCGCCCTGCATGGCGGCATCCGCCAGCGGGTGAAGGGCGGCGATGGCCAAAGGCGTGTTCAGATCGTCGCACAATGCGTCCATGACCGCTGCCGGAACAGCCGCACCCGGCTGCGCATCGCCGCGCTCAAGCGCCCGGTACAGCCGGTCCAGAACCCGACGGGCTTCCTCCAGCTTGTCCCAGCTGAAATCCAACGTGGAGCGATACTGCGCGCCCAGATACAGCAGACGCAGCGGTTCCGCGGGCGAGCGGTCCAGCACTTCGCGGATCGTGAAGAAGTTGCCGAGCGATTTCGACATTTTCTCGCCGTTCGACAGCAGCATCCCGTTATGGACCCAGTGCGTGGCGAATTTGCCATGCGGATGGCAGCACATGGACTGCGCGCGTTCGTTTTCATGATGCGGAAACAGCAGGTCGTCGCCGCCGCCATGAATGTCAAAGCTCTCGCCCAGATACCGGTGTGACATGGCCGAGCATTCGATATGCCAGCCCGGACGTCCGCGCCCATAGGGGCTGTCCCAGCCCGGCAGCTCCGGCTCGGAGGGCTTCCACAGCACGAAATCGCCCGGATCACGCTTGTAGGGTGCGACTTCAACACGCGCACCCGCGATCATGTCATCGAGCGAGCGTCCGGACAGCGCGCCATAGGACGGGAAGCTGCGGACTGCGAACAGCACATGCCCTTCGGCTTCATAGGCATGCCCGGTTTCGATCAGCTGCGCGATCATCTCCAGCATATCGTCGATATGATGGGTGGCGCGGGGCTCGATATCGGGCGGCAGAATGAAGAGTGACGCGAGATCTTCATGAAAGGCCTGCGTCGTGCGGTCGGTCAGGGCGGAAATGTCCTCGCCGTTCTCTTTCGCGCGTGCGTTGATCTTGTCGTCCACGTCGGTGACGTTGCGGACGTAAGTGACGCGCGGATACAGCGTCCGCAGCAGACGAATGAGGATATCCGCGCACATCATGGCGCGCAGGTTGCCCAGATGCGCGCGGTCATAGACGGTCGGTCCGCAGAAATAGACGCGCACATTCTCAGGATCGAGGGGCGTGAACGGTCGCTTTTCGCGAAGATGGGTATCGTGCAGGCGGAGCACGTGTGCAGCAGGATCGGCCATATGCCGATCAATGCGCCAGCCTTGGTTTGGGCGCAACAGGCTTGTTACTCTTGTCGGCAGGTTTGACGCCTGTATTAGGGAAGCATGAGCAGCACCTTTTCCAGTCATCCGCCGTCTGACCCAACAACGCCACGCAATCATGCCTTAACGCTCGTGCGGATTGCGCTGCCACTGGCTTTGTCGCAGCTCTCCGAAATGGCGATGGGTGTCACGGATACGGTCCTGCTCGGTGGGCTCGGTGTGACGGAACTGGCCATTGGTGGTCTGTCCAGCACGTTCTTCTTCACGACAATGGTGACATTTCAGGCCATTCTCGGTGGGGCAGGGGTGCTTCTGTCGCATGGGCGCGGCGCGGAAGATCATGGCCGCACGTCACATGACGGCCGCAGCGTCATGAGCGCGACGCTCGTACTCGCCATTGCGGTTTTTGTTCCGTGTGCCCTGCTGCTGGCTTTTTCGAAAACCATCTTCACTTCCATCGGTGAACCGGCGGAAGTCATCACACATGGCAGCCGCTTCATTGATATTCTGCTGTTGTCACTTCTGCCTGATCTGGCTGTCATTGGCGTTCTGCGTGTCGCGCTGCCAGCGCTAGGCGCCGAGACGCTGCTGCTCTGGATCATGCCCGCCATGGCGGTCTGCAATGGGCTGACCAATGCGGCGCTGATTCACGGCTGGGCGGGGCTTCCTGCTATGGGGCTTTATGGTTCCGCAACGGCCACGACCCTGACTGGCTGGGTCGTCAGCTTTGCCCTGTTCGGTCTCTGCCTGACCCATGAGCGCGTCCGGGCAGTGCTGAAGCCCGCGCCCGTGCAATGGGCCGTCATGAAGGATCTGCTGAAGCTCGGCGGCCCGATGATGATGGGGGCTGCGGCCGAGATCCTGATGTTCCAGATCACCAGTCTGCGTGCCGGTGAGCTCGGAACGCCCAGTCTTGCGGCGCATCAGGTTGCGGTCAATGTCAGTTCGCTGCTGTTCATGGTGTGTCTGGCGATCGGTCAGGCGACGAATGTGCGCGTGGCGTACTGGCGCGGAGCGGGGTGTATGGAACAGGGCCGTCGCGCGGCCCTGACCGGAATGGGCATCGTTCTGATGTGGAGTTTGGCCACATCCTCGCTGCTGCTGATCTGGCCTGAAAAGATCCTGCCGCTTTATTTCTCGAATCGTGCGCCGGACCCCGAAACCACGGCGCTTGTCGTAACGCTTCTCAAGATCGCCGGGCTCTACCAGATCGCAGATGGTCTGCAATGCGTCTTCAACGGTGCGCTTCGGGGCTGCGGAGATGCCGTGACGCCCATGCTGATTGCCATGGCGAGTTATGGTCTGGTCGGGCTGGTGTTCGGAGGATGGCTGGCCTTCCACCAGCATGTTGGTGTGGAAGGCCTCTGGATCGGTATGGCGCTGGCGCTGGCTACGACCTGCGTGGCTTTTGGAATCAGGCTGCTTCGCGTGATGCGGAGGCCCGCGCCTGCCATATCGTAAGCCCGTAGATCACCAGTCCCAACACCGAGAACAGCGCTCCGCCCCAGCCAACGGACCCCAGCCCCAGCCCTGAACTGACCAGCACCGCCCCCAGCCATGCTCCGAAGGCGTTGGCGAGATTGAACGCCGAATGGTTGAGCGAGGCGGCGAGGGTCTGGGCATCTCCGGCAACTTCCATCAGGCGGGTCTGGAGGGCAGGGGAGAGCATGATGATTCCGGCTGGAACCAGAAAGGTGATTGGGAGCATGGCGTAGGGCGACGGTAGCAGCAGCCAGAAGCCCAGCATGAAGACAATGCTTCCCGTGAAGGAGACGATCACCGTCCGGTCGATGCTGCGGTCAACCATGGCTCCGCCAAACGCATTGCCTGCCACCATGCCCAGTCCCCATACGACCTGATAGACAGCCACGAGCCAACCCGGAAGCTGCGTCACTTCCGTCAGTCCGGTCGTCAGAAAGGTGTAGATCCCGAACAAGCCGCCAAATCCGACCGCGCTGGTTAGCAGCGTCAGCAGAACCTGCGGGCGTTTGAACGCGCCGAGTTCGGTGAGTGCGGTTGCGCCCGGATGAGGCCTGTCGCGCGGTGCAAAGAACCAGATCCCCACAAAACACAGAGCGCCCAGAGCCGCGATCGTGCCATAGGCCACACGCCATCCCACGTGATTGGCGGCATAGGTCGAGAGTGGCGACCCGATAACGGTCGAAATCATGATGCCTGACAGCACCCGTCCGACCGCCCGTCCGCGCCGGGCGCGCTCGACCATCGACGCGCCGATCAGGGCCGAGACGCCAAAGAAAGCTCCGTGAGGCAGGCCCGTGATGAAGCGCATGAGTTCGATGCCCGCAAAGCTGGGCATCAGGATGCTGCCAATATTGCCCGCGATGAACAGGCACAGCAGGCAGAGCAGGAGCGTGCGGCGTGGCAGACGCGCGCCCAGGATCGCAATCAGCGGCGCTCCGATGACGACGCCCATGGCATAGGCGGAAATGGCCCAGCTTGCCTGAGAAATGGTGATGTTCAGGGAGTGTGAGAATTCCGGCAGCAGACCCATCATGGCGAATTCGCCGGTGCCGATGGTGAATGTCGCCAGCATGAGGGACAGCATGGCCGGTTCGACACCGTGGGGTGGGCGCACCCGTTCGACGTCGAGAGGTTCGATGGAGTCCATAAGGAGAATTCCGGGAATGGAGGTCAGGACCGTCCTGCCAGTGCCGGATCGTGAAATGCAGTCGTGGCTCCCCATCTCGGAGGAGCCACGACGAACAGATCAGTTCTCGGTCGGCAGTCGGATGGTCTGACCCGGATAAATGTCATCCTTGGCCGTGACAAGCGGTTGATTTGCATCAAGCAGTTCATCGCCGGTGATGTCCTGCGGCAGCTTGTCCGCCACTTCGTCCAGCGTCTTGCTCGTCTTGATTTCCAGAAACTCCGGCTCCGGCGTTCCGGCCGGGACGGCAATTTCGGCTTCAACAGCCGAGACGCCTGCAACATTGCCTGCCGCAAGAATCATCTGGTCGCGGTCCTTGGCATTGTCCGCCTTGCCGCGCAGATAGATCGTGCGATCGTCGATCACCAGATGGGACATGTGCATCTGGGCGAGGCCGAATCTTTTGAAGGCACGCTTGATGACGCTCTCCCCGGGCTTGGGGGGCAGAGGCGCATCAAGGGACTGCACCAGTCCTTCGAGGGAACCTTCGCCGATACGGCCGGCTTTGGGATTGAAGCGGTAGGTTTTCATACGGAAACTCGAAAAAACGTGTTGCTCCCCTTCAGGAGTGCTCGGGAAAAAGCGAAGGGGAGTTCCGGACAGTTAGCGCAGCCGGAGTTGATGTGGTTGCGTACTTTCCGCCCCCCCACTGCAAGAAAATGACATGGCTTGCAAGCAGGTTTTGATTGACCCCGCCCGGGGACTCCTGTAGGCGCGACGGCACAGCCGGAAACGTGGACGTACCGGCCGGTCCAACAGCGCGGGGGTCTGTAATCCCGCCGGTCCGGCATCTGGGTGCGCGCCCGCTCTTTCCAATCCGGGAAAGGGCCTACCGGCACAACAAAACGGACCGCCATGCAGCATGGGGCGGTTCTGATGAGTACAGGGGTCAACCCATGTCAAAGCGCCTTGAGAGCAAGTACAAGATCAACCGCCGCCTCGGCGTCAACCTGTGGGGCCGTGCCAAGTCCCCGGTCAACCGTCGCGAATACGGCCCCGGCCAGCACGGTCAGCGCCGCAAGCAGAAGCCGTCCGACTTCTCCATCCAGCTGATGGCCAAGCAGAAGCTCAAGGGCTACTACGGCAACATCAGCGAGAAGCAGTTCCGCAAGTATTATGACGAAGCCGTCCGTCGCAAGGGCGATACGTCCGAGAACCTGATCGGTCTGCTCGAGCGTCGTCTGGATGCCGTCGTGTACCGCCTGAAGTTCGCGATCACGCCGTTCGCATCGCGTCAGTTCATCAGCCACGGCCACGTCACGGTCAACGGCAAGAAGGTGAACATCCCGTCCTACCTCGTGAAGGAAGGCGACGTCATCGAAGTCCGTTCCTCCTCCAAGCAACTCGCCATCGTGCTTGACGCTGTCCAGACGGGTGAGCGCGACACGCCGGAATACGTCGAAGTCGATCACCGCCAGATGAAGGGCACGTTCCTGCGTGTTCCGGTTCTCTCGGACGTGCCGTACCCGGTGCAGATGGAACCGAACCTGGTCGTCGAGTTCTACTCCCGCTGATCCTGAGCCGGGCCTCATGGCCCGGATCGGAACGCGACCGGAAAATGCCGGATGGGATTTCCCATCCGGCATTTTTTTGTTCTGGCTGGGCGAAGCGTTCATGATGTATCGTTCTGTTACCGATTGATGCGATCTGTATCGCATAGGGGGCAGAGGTACATGCGGGCTGGGCTTTGGATCATTCTGATTTTCGCGGGTCTCTGTGCTTTCGCTCAGGCTCGGGGCATCAATACGTTCATTGCGCCCGACATGCATTATCACCCACCCCCGCCGGGGCCGCATCCCATTCATTGTAAGGATGGAAGCATTGTCTGGACACCCAGACGCTGTCGGGTCATTCCGCCTGTCATGGAGCGTACGGCGGCGGGCAAGACCGTGGATTCCGTACGCAATGTCGTGCGTAGCCTCACGGGGCATACGCTGGGGTTTCGCTGGTAAGTTAGCGCGGGAACGAACCCTTTCTCCCTTGACGGAAAAAGCCGGTTTCTCCACATTGCGCCTCCCAACGGAAAAGCACATTTTCCGGGTGTCCTCTGCTGTTGTCAGACGTGCTATCTGACCCCCGGACACTGCGAGGGAGCCGGTCCCGGACTTCTCCCGGATTTGCTGTTGTCATCGGAGGCATCATGTCAGAGGCGCAGAGCGCTGAAATCAGCCGCGAGATCGCTCGCCGGCGTACGTTCGCAATCATTTCCCATCCTGACGCCGGTAAGACGACCCTGACCGAACGTATCCTGCGGGCAGGTGGCGCGATCCAGATGGCGGGCAATGTCCGCGCCAAGGGCGAACGCCGCCGCACGAAGTCCGACTGGATGGGCATCGAGCGCGACCGTGGTATTTCCGTCGTCACTTCGGTCATGACGTTCGAGTACGGCGACTGCGTTTTCAACCTGCTCGACACTCCGGGCCATGAAGACTTCTCCGAAGACACCTACCGGACCCTGACGGCCGTGGATTGCGCGGTCATGGTCATCGATGCCGCCAAAGGCATCGAAGACCGGACCCGCAAACTGTTCGAAATCTGCCGCCTGCGCGACATTCCCATCGTCACCTTCATCAACAAGATGGACCGTGAGGCGCAGGACTGTTTTGCGCTGCTTGACGAAATTGCCAATACGCTCGCGCTGGACACGTCTCCGGCCACATGGCCGATCGGACGCGCCGCCAAGTTCATCGGCACATACGATCTGCGGACGCAGACAGTGCATACGAAAGAACCTGTCGGCGAGGACGACCCCCGCATCATCCAGATGCGCGAGGAAGTCGAGCTTGCCGAAGCCGCACTGCCTCTGTTCGATCGGGAGTCCTTCGATGCGGGCCATCTGTCTCCGGTCTTCTTCGGCTCGGCCATGAAGGAAATCGGCGTCACGGATCTGCTCGACGCGCTTGTGGCTTATGGTCCGGCACCCCGTGCGCAGCAGACCGAAACCCGCGAGGTGAAGGCTTCCGAAGATCAGGTCACGGCGCTGATTTTCAAAATTCAGGCCAATATGGACCCGAATCATCGCGACCGTATGGCCTTCGCCCGCGTCTGTTCCGGTCGTCTGACCCGTGGGATGCGGTTGAAGCATGTCCGGACCGGCAAGCAGTTCGCCCTGCACACGCCGCAGTTCTTCTTCGCCCGCGACCGCCAGCTTGCCGAAGAGGCGTTTGGTGGCGACGTCGTCGGTATTCCGAACCACGGCACATTGCGGATCGGCGATACGCTGAGCGAGAGCGAAGACCTGCGTTTCACGGGCGTGCCGCACTTCGCCCCCGAAATCCTGCGTCGGGTCCGCCTCGATGACGCCATGAAGGCCAAGAAGCTGCGTCAGGCTCTCGTGGAACTGGCCGAGGAAGGCGTGGTTCAGCTTTTCCGCCCGCAGGATGGCCTTTCGCCGATCGTGGGTGTGGTCGGAACACTTCAGCTCGACGTGCTTCAGTCGCGTCTGCTGGGCGAGTATGGTGTGACCATCGGTTTCGAAAGCACGCCTTACTCGCTGGCCCGCTGGATCACGGGTGACCGTGCCAAGATCGAGATGTTCCAGGACATGAACCGCTCCGCCATGGCCGACGATCTGGACGGAGACCCGGTTTTCCTCGCGACCTCCTCTTTCATGATGCGTCGGACCATCGAGATGAACCCCGATCTGGCGTTTCACGACATCAAACAGATCGGCATGTCAGCCGCGTAAACATCAAAACCTCGCTCTGCAAGGAGCGGGGTTTTTCTTTACAGCCCCATCAGGGACAGAATATCGGCAAAACTGCGTAGCGACGCACCCTGCACAACCAGTGGTCGTCCGATCTGGAGCGCTTTCTGTCGTGCCAGAAGCCGATCCTTTTCGGTACTGCACACTCCATAATCGGCGACCTGCGCAAACCCGACTGTACGCCGGATCATTTCAAGCCCACAGAACCCGGCCGTATCGCGCAGAATGTCGTGCAGGAACGTCTCGATCAGATCCTGACGGGCCGCAGGTCCGGACAGAGCCCACTGATCGCCACCCTCCTTCGAGAGGCTGGATCGTAGTTCTGTCGAGAAGCTCTGCCAGAAGGCCAGCATTTCGTCTCTGAGGAATGCGGCCTTGTGTGGTGCGGCGCAGAGATGCAGCGCCAGATTGCCCAGATAAAGCCCGCAATCGAACCCGACCGGCCCCATCGTGGCGAACTCGCCGTCAATGACTCGGACATCCGAACCGTCCAGCATGATGGAGCCGGTATGCAGGTCGCCATGAAGCAGCGCCTGCCTTGCTGTCAGGAAACGCTCCTGAAGCCGGCCAACAGCCTGATGCAAATTCTGGTCGTTCTGAAGC
This sequence comes from Gluconobacter sp. Dm-73, assembly GCF_018256215.1. Classification (NCBI taxonomy): domain Bacteria; kingdom Pseudomonadati; phylum Pseudomonadota; class Alphaproteobacteria; order Acetobacterales; family Acetobacteraceae; genus Gluconobacter; species Gluconobacter sp. Dm-73. The sequence goes on from NZ_JAERLW010000001.1 coordinate 275,280, forward strand.
GCTTTCACGTCTTCACGCAGACCGGCCTCCGGCTCCGGGTTACGATCACAGACGCGGTACGGGTCTGTCAGGATCAGATCGACCGTAATGCGGGTGAGGGCGGTATTGCCGGAAAACTGCTCCAGCAGGCGCGCTCCGGCCTCAAACGGCTGGTTCACCCATCCCGTCGCCTGCACGGTTCTGGCCACATAGGTTCCGATCACGGCGGAAAATCCCGGAAGCGCACGATCCGCGATCAGCGCCGATCGCAGAACTTCATGAGCCGTCAGACATTCCATGACGATCAGAAACAGATCTGCATCATAGGCCAAGAACTCCGGCATCAACCCCGGAACGGCAGGCGCCATAGTCTGCATATAGCGCGATTCATACAGCGCCCGCTCCAGTGGCATCGGCCAGTCCGGCGCGACACGCACATGGGGCAACGCCTGTTTGCAGCACAGTGCGTCCGTCGGACCCCTGACCAGAAACACCGTATTGAGGTTGCCGTCGCTGACCTCCCGAATGGTCCAGTCGGCAGCCTTGCCGCCCAGACGCTCCGAAAGATCCGGCTGTTGTACGAGCCAGTCCCGCAATCCCGCAGCGTCCAGAATATGATAGGTCATCGGTTTTGCTCCAGCATGGCGGAGAGGGTTGGGACGAGCGGTGTGGGCAGTGTCGTATCGGGCCGGATTAGCATCAATGTTTGATACTCGGCATTGCCCAGACGGCTACAACGTTCTTTTAGCGCTTCGAAATCCAACTCGGTGGTGATCTCCATACCGACATCCACGATATGCGTCTGCGGATGTTCACAGGCCAGAAGACAACCTTCGATCTGACATTCCGTCTCAGCCACCCCGAGTTCTTCAAAACATTCCGCCATTAACTGGGCTGCAAGATCAATCTGCGCTTCGCCAGCACGGCTTTCCACATTGCCCGCCGGAGCGCCCTGCCAGTATCCGGGCAGATAGAGAGAGTGTTCCGAGCGCTGCCCGATCACGATCCCGTCTGTCGTCCGGAAAAGGCCCACAACTGCCAGTGGGCGCAGAAAATCCGCCCCATACAGATCTGGTTCTCGCATCTGGGCCAGAACCCGCCTGTATTCCGACCAGTGCCCACGGATGATTTCTGCTTCGATCACATCCGCGCAGAAAACGCGTCCGTTATAGAGCGTGGGATGCTTTGTCAGCGCGGCATTCCAGTGCGATGCCACACGACTTTCAATTTCTGAAGGCAGTTCCGGCATATCCCGCTCAACCCGAACCACGACCTGAGGGGCCAAAGGGGTGACGGGCCATGCAGATCGGAAATCAGACATCGATCGCTCCGGGCGGGACAGCGGGAAGGGTACCCTTCATGGACTGGAACCTTCGGCCCCGCAACGCTCTATCAGGGCATGTCCAGCCGGACCGAAACCGGGCAGTGATCCGAAAGTCCGGCAGGGGCCGTATCGTTTTTATAGGTCATGACCCGCAGGCTGTCCGGCACAAGCCAGTTCCGTGCCGCATTGCCCAGCAGGATATGGTCGATGAAATATTCGCCGCCCCAGCAGGGACTGGCCTTGCCCGCCGTCGTCAGCGTGACAGGCGTTTCAGTCTCGATCTGCTGCATCAGCGGATCATGCAGCGTCAGGCGCCGGTTGAAGTCTCCCAGAACGACATAGGCCTCGCCCTCGTCCTGCCGTTCGAGCATCCAGTCCTGCATGACTCGAACCTGCTGATATAGGGTAGGGCAGGAGTGTTGACGCTGGTTCAGCGGCTGCTCCCAGCATCCCGTTTTGAGATGCACGACCAGCAGACGCAGGCTGGCGTGCGCATCGCTGATGGTGACATCCAAACCACCGCGAAGTTGGTGAGGTGCATCTGGTGCTGCGACATTGAGGGCCGAGAGTTCCTCATTGACCGTCACATGCAGATCGCGGCGGACGGCAACCCCCACCCTCTGCACCACCGCATCAGGCGTCAGAACGATCTGATATATTTTGGGGCTGAAAACGTGGGAAGCGGCGATCGGGCCGTCCACTTCCTCAAAAGCCACGACATCTGAGTCCAGATGCCGGGCATAGGCCGCGAGTTTTGAAAAATCGCGATGCTCTCCACCGGGAACATCATCCGGCAGTGCTTCATCGCCCGAGGGGCGAAGGGTCAGCCAGTCCATGTTCCAGGTCGAGAGTTTTAGAATATGCGCCGAAGCTGTTTCCATGCTGGCAATCCCGATAAGACCGGCCAGCACGGAAGCCGTGGCCTGTTTCAGGCGGCCTGCCCTTCGGTAGCGCACATTTCTTCAAGCACGCTCTCGACGGTGCGTGTCTTGCGTGTGCTCTCATCAATGATGAGGATCTCGCCTTTGGGAATGTCGTAGAACCAGCCCTGTAGCTTCAATTCACCCTGCGCCAGCGCCCGCACGACGGCAGGGTGCGTGCGCAGATGCACAAGCTGGAGCATGACGTTGTATTCGGCCAGCGAACGGATATCTTCCGGGCCAGCATCTTCTGCCTTGAGGTTCCCAAGTGCGGCGCGGGCGGCTTCGCCATGACGCATCCAGCTCTTGACCGTCGGCAGATTGTCCAGCTTCGGCGAATTCAGATCCATCAGGGCGCCCATTGCGCCACAGTTGGAATGCCCGCAGATGATGACGTTCTTCACCTTGAGCGCGCCGACCGCATATTCGATCGCAGACGACACACCGCCCAGCATCTCGCCATAAGCCGGCACGATATTGCCGACATTGCGTACGATGAACAGCTCACCCGGCTCTGTCTGGGTAATCAGACTTGGGCTGATCCGGCTATCGGCGCAGGTGATGAACAGGGTTGACGGAGACTGGCTGGAAGCCAGGCTCTCGAACAGTTCTGCACTCTCGGGATAAACGTCCGTTTCGAATTTCCGGACGCCGCCCAGCAGTTTCGCCAGAGTATCACGACCACAGGCCATGGTGTTCTCCTTCATCTTGAACTACCGGGCAGTTAGAAGGCTTTATCAGGACAGGTAAAGCATGATTCCGGTCAACCCATGCTTTGTCACTGCCCTGACATACCATGATGCGATTGCTTATGCTGCTCCCAATGTCGTGCGCAGCATTGCAAAGACCGCATCCGCATTGGCATCCGGGCCACCGGCCTGTGCCATATCCGGCCGTCCACCGCCGCCTTTTCCACCCATCAGCGCGGAGGCCTCACGGACGAGCTTTACCGCATCCAGACGGTCCGTCAGGTCCTTGGTCACGGCAATCACAATACTGCCACGGCCATCCGCATTGGACATCAGCGCCACCACGCCGGACCCGATCTGCTGGGAAATGCTCTCCGCCAGACCCTTAAGTTCCTTGGGACTGACATCTCCCAGATCGCGGGCCGAAAGCGTGATGCCGTTGATGCTCTCGGTTGCGCTTGTGCCTTCGCCGGTGGCCAGCTTGCGCTGAAGATCGGACACCTGCGACGTCAGGGATTTGCGCTCTTCGAGCAGCGCCGCCACACGGGCAGCAGCGTCGGCCACGGGAACCTTGAGCAGATCCGCGATCTGCTTCAGGCGGTTCTCGGTTTCCAGTGCCAGCGCTTCGGCTGCCAAACCGCAGACCGCTTCAATCCGCCGCACGCCAGCCGAGACACCGCTTTCCGAAACGATCCGGAACGGCCCGATCTCGCCTACGCGGCCTACATGCGTGCCACCACACAGTTCGATGGAATAGGCCGTGCGATCATCGTCGCCCTTGCCCATCGAGACGACGCGGACCTCGTCGCCGTATTTTTCGCCAAAGAGCGCCATCGCACCTTCCGCAACGGCTTCGTCCTGCGTCATCAGGCGCGTCTGAACCGGAGCATTCTCGCGGATGCGGGCATTGACCTCCGCCTCGACTGCCGCAAGTTCCTCATCTGTCAGCGGACGTGGCTGGCTGATATCGAAGCGCAGACGCTCCGGCGCATTCAGGCTGCCCTTCTGCGTGACATGGGTTCCGACCTGACGGCGCAGGGCTTCATGCAGCAGATGGGTCGCGGAATGATGGCCACGAACTGCCGTGCGGCGGGCGTGATCGATCTCGGCATGAACCGCCATGCCCGGCTTCAGCGTGCCTTCGACAACCTTGCCGTAATGGACGATCAGATCGCCGTTGCGCTTCTGCGTATCCGTGATCTCGACGCGCAGACCTGCGGCTGTCAGCGTTCCATGATCGCCGACCTGACCGCCGCTTTCGCCGTAGAACGGCGTTTGGTTCAGCAGGATCGCAACCGTATCGTCGCCAGCAGGGGCCGAAGCCAGTTCGTCATTGCCATGGAAGATACCCAGCACTTCCGCATCGGATTTTTCCGAAACATAGCCGAGGAACTCGCTGGGGCCGTGCCTGTCGCGCGCATCGAACCAGACCGTCTCGGCCGCGGTGTCGCCCGATCCAACCCAGGCCGCGCGCGCGCGCTTACGCTGCTCGGCCATGGCGGTCTCGAAGCCGCTCTCGTCAACCGTGCGCCCCTTTTCGCGCAGGGCGTCCTGCGTCAGGTCGAGCGGGAAGCCGAACGTGTCATACAGCTTGAACGCCACATCGCCGGGAAGGGCTGCCGTTTCGCCCAGACGGTCCAGTTCATCGGAGAGCAGCGTCAGGCCACGCTCCAGAAGTGCTGTGAAGCGTTCTTCCTCGCCCTTCATCGTCTGCGCGATGAGCACCTGATGCTGGACCAGTTCGGGATAAGCCGCGCCCATCTGCTGGATCAGCGCCGGGAGCAGGCGATAGAAGACAGGCTCCTTCGCGCCCATCATATGCAGATGGCGCATGGCACGGCGCATGATGCGACGCAGCACATAGCCACGCCCTTCCTTGGACGGCAGCACGCCATCGGCGATCAGGAAGGCGGTAGAGCGCAGATGGTCGGCGACAACGCGGTGGCTGGACTTGAATGCCCCATCCGCGTCCTGATGCATCACATCAGCCGAGGCTTCGATGAGCGCACGCATGGTATCGGTATCATAATTGTCGCGTTTGCCCTGCATGATCGCGGCGAAACGCTCCAGCCCCATACCCGTATCGATCGAAGGGCGGGGCAGCGAGTCACGCGAACCGTCCGGCTGATCGAGGAACTGCATGAACACGAGGTTCCAGATCTCGACGAAACGGTCGCCGTCTTCGTCCGGGCTGCCCGGAGGGCCACCGAAGACGCTGTCCCCATGGTCGTAGAAAATCTCGGAACACGGACCGCACGGTCCCGTATCGCCCATGCGCCAGAAGTTGTCGGATGTCCCAATGCGGATGATCCGATCATGGGACAGCCCGGCGATTTTCTTCCAAAGTTCCGCGGCGTCTTCGTCTTCCGCATAGACGGTGGCGAGCAGCTTTTCTTTTGGTAGTCCAAAATCGCGTGTCAGCAGCGTCCAAGCGAATTCGATAGCTTCGGGTTTGAAATAATCTCCGAAGCTGAAATTCCCCATCATCTCAAAGAACGTATGATGGCGCGCCGTGTAGCCGACATTATCGAGATCGTTGTGCTTGCCGCCTGCCCGCACGACTTTCTGCGCCGTGGTGGCGCGGGAATAGGGACGGGTTTCCTGACCGGTGAAGACGTTCTTAAACGGCACCATGCCAGCGTTGGTGAACAGCAGTGTCGGGTCATTCTGCGGCACCAGCGATGCCGACGGAACAATGCGGTGGCCTTGTGCACCGAAATATTCGAGAAAGGCCGATCTGATATCGTTGGTGCTGGTCATGATAAGGGAGCGTCAGTTCCGGAAAAGCAGGGAAATCGTCTGCCTGTCCTAGACTATTGTAGCGGCCTTGGAAATGCAGCCTTCAGTCATTGCGGTCATGCAGTCTGAAGGTGTTATTCTCCAGACCCGACAGATCCGGTTCGGGTTCCGGTGCCGTCAGTCCGGCGGCAGGGATCTCTACTGCCATCTGGACGAGTTCCAGCGGAGTTTCTGGTGTCTGGGCGCGAAAGACGAGACGTCGCGAAAGATTGAAATTGGCGACCATGCCGCACAGCGCGCCTGCGGCCAGGGCCAGTGCAGGAAAATGCACGGTCAGTGGAACCGTAGCGTAAAGCAGGAAAACCATTCCACGGTTGAGGAGAAATCCGAACGAATTGGCCAGCAGGAATCGAAGCCATTGCAGGATCATATGCTGGTTGTCGGTGGCGGAAAGCCGAAAGGTCCAGAAACGGTTGAGGCACCAGTTTCCGGTCGCTGCCACGAAATAGGCAATCAGCGTTGCTGCGACTAACCCTGCTGGCTGGCGCAGCAGGGACACAGTTCCCCAGTCCACAAGAAATCCGAGAGCCCCGACAATCCCAAAACGCAGGAACTGGTCAATGATTTCCGGGCGGCTGCGCGGATAAAAGATACGGCTGCGTCGCAAGGGAGCATGTCTCCGGTGTGTCGGGGTGGAGTGGCTCTAGCGTGCCGGGAAAGAGACATGCAAGGGCGTTCTGTCTTCAGTCTGGATGAGCGCATAAAGAAAAAGGCGCCCCGAAGGACGCCTTTCTCAGAAACCGAAGTCGAAGACCCCGGCGTCAGATCATGTCTGGATTACTTCAGGATGATCTCGACGCGACGGTTCTGCGGCTCGCGGGTGTTCGGGCCGGTCGGCACCAGCGGGTTGGATTCACCGTAGCCGTGGATGTCGATGGCAGCAGCCGGGACACCGTCACGGATCAGTTCAGCCTTCACGCTGGAAGCGCGACGGTTGGACAGACCGAGGTTGTACTTCACGCCGCGCGGACCCGGGTGAGCAGCGGAGTTATCCGTGTAGCCGTTGACTTCGATGCGCGTCGTCTGGACGTGCGTGGAAGCCTGGGCTGCCTGGGCAACGATCTCACGGGCGCGGCCCGTCAGGTCAGACTTGTCCCAGTCGAAGAACACGAGATACGTGCGAGCCGGGGTCGGAGCGGGCGGAACGATGACCGGAGCCGGCGGCGGCGGCGGGGGAGCCGTGTCGAAGGCATAGCGCAGGCCCAGGATGAACTGGTGCGAGAAGCGCTGGTCGAAGTTCACGTTGCCCTTGTGAACGCCGGAAGCGTTGTAGGACGTAGCGCGATACGGACCGTCTGCGAAGGTCTGGCCAATGAAACGGTATTCCGTCGTGACTGCCAGGCCCGGAACATTCGGGATGTCGTAAGCTGCACCGACGATACCCTGGTACGCGAAGCTGCCCTGTGTTCCGCCCATGCGGGTCACATTGCCGTTGTCGTACTGGGTGGTGGTCGGGTTGTAGTGCTGCCACAGGTAGCCAGCGCCAACACCGACGAACGGCGTGACAGGAACGTTCAGGCCGAAGTTGGCGAGATCGATGTCATACAGGACATTGACGAGGCCGCCGTAAGCCTGATCGGAACCGCGGGTAGAACCCGTTGCTGCCGTGTGGTTGCGGTGGTTGAGCTGAGAGTAGTTGTACAGACCCTCGACTTCAACGCGCAGACCGTTGCCGAAGCCCCAGCCGAATGCACCAAAACCAGTGAAACCGTCGTGGTGACGATACTGAGACTTGGAACCAGCATTGCTGCTCGTACCGTCTGCCTGTGTCGTCGGCGAGAAATGACCGTGCTGGTTCTGGACCAGATTGTACCCACCACCCAGGTCGACATAGGGACCGGTGATCGTGCTGGCCATGGCAAGCGACGGTGCGGCGACCATCGACGTCATGGCAAGGAGTGCCGTGCGGAGACGCATGTTTTCGTCCTCTTAGTGACTAACGTTCGAGCCGTTGGAAAATGCTTTCACCAACGGACCCAGCGCGATGCATAAGCGCATATAGAACTCAGAGTTCCCGGCGACAAAGCCACTCAGGGGGTTCCAGCTCTACTCGGGGGAAGGGAGTGACATAAAAGCCACAATCCATTTCGCCCGCTTCACGATCTACGCCTCGCGTCTACGCTGCCTTAGCTCAAGGTTCCAGCAGACGCCAGAGCCTCTCGCAGAAAGCAGCTATGCAAAAGGAGTTGTAAAACAGCTATTTAGCCGAGGTATGACGAAATTTTAACATTCATCACGGGCGGCAACCCTCGCTTACAAGCAGATTACGCACTGTTTCTGCAGGGATTTCGCGTGTGGAGAAGGCTTTTCCAATTCCGCGCAACAGGACGAACGCAACCTTTCCGTCCTGCATTTTCTTATCCCGAGTCATGTGGTGCAGAAGTATTTCTGCCGAGAACGAGTCCCTGAACCAGTCAAAGCTCACCGGCATACCCAGACTGCGCAGATGCCGGTCCAGTCGATGCAGGTCTTCGACGGGGGCATAACCCAGCTCCACGGAAAGCGCCATCGCCAGATGAATGCCGATTGAAACCGCTTCGCCATGCAAAAGACGTCCGTCATATTCCAGTTCCGCTTCCAAAGCGTGACCGAAAGTATGCCCCAGATTGAGTAGGGCGCGTCCTCCGACAGAAGCCTGTTCCTTTTCGTCGGCAGCCACGACGGCCGCTTTGAAAGCACAGGCGCGGCGCACGGCTTCCGCAAGAGCCGCGGGATCGCCTTCCAGAACATTCTGTCCGTAGTTTTCGCACCAGGCGAACAGGTCCGGATCTGCGATCAGGCCGGATTTGACGATCTCGGCATAGCCAGCAATGCGCTGACGACGGGGCAGGGTGGCCAGAGCGGACGTGTCGGCTAGAACGGCCACAGGTTGATGGAACGCTCCGATCAGGTTTTTGCCCGCCGCCGCGTTGATGCCGGTCTTGCCGCCGACGCTGCTATCTACCTGAGAGAGCAGCGTCGTGGGGATCTGCACGAAAGGCAATCCGCGCAAGGCCGTTGCTGCAACAAAACCGGCAAGATCTCCGACCACGCCGCCTCCCAGCGCCACAATGGTCGTCTTGCGTTCGATGCCCGTGGACAGAAGCCGGTTCATCACGTCGCCGTAACAGGCGAGGGATTTGCTCTCTTCGCCCCCGGAAACCGAAATCACGTCCGCACGGATGCCCGTTTCTTCGAAAGACGCCAACAGACGCGGCAGATGCAGGCCGGCCACGATGTCGTCAGTAATGACGACCACGCGTTTCTGGGGGAGATGCGGGGCGAGCAGAGCGCCGGCACGGGAGATGAGATCGGGCCCGATCAGCACGTCATAGCTGTGATGGTTGAGCGACACATGCACCGTCTCCGGCCTGCGATATTCCTCCAGAACTTCCCGTACCCGTTGCACGCCCTGTTCCACGGTTTCGTCTCCACAATCGATAATGATGTCTGCTTCGGCGTAAACCGGATAGCGCAGCCCGACGAGCCGCTCCAGAACTTCGTCGGGACGTCCCTGGGCCAGGAGCGGTCGCCCCGGGCGGCCTGCAACCCGCTTGACCAGCACATGCACGGGCGCGCGCAGCCAGATCGAGACCGCATGACGGCGCACCAGCCGACGGGTCTGGGCGTCCATCCAGGCACCGCCTCCCGTTGCAAGGATGCACGGTGGCCCATCAAGAAGGCGCTGGATGACGCGCCGTTCCCCGTCCCGGAACGCGGCTTCGCCATGTCGGGCAAAGATTTCGGGAATCGAGCATCCGGCAGCGCGTTCGATTTCGACGTCCGCATCGACGAAGGGCAGACCACAGATCTGGGCAAGGCGCCGTCCGATGGTGGTTTTGCCAGCCCCCATCATCCCAACGAGGACAACCGTGCGTGACGGGATGCCGTCGGATGAGAAAAAGGGTTCCGACTTGGCTGAAAGGGAGAATGGCAGGCGTGACATGCCCTGCTACCTATCATAGGAGAAGGGACACGTCCTGCCCTCACTTCGAGACCTTTTTCATGGCCAATATCGATCGTTCCATTTTCCGCCTGCCGTTCATTGGCGGAGCTGTTGCCGTCCTTCTCGTTCTGGGCGCTGGCGGAGCGTTTCTGCGTCTGGGCATGACCGCTACCCCGCCGGAACAGACCATGGTGCACAAGGATCTGTCGGGTGCGGCTTTTGCAAGCTCCGCCGCGCCACAGGCCGAGTTGCCAGCGATGCCGCCTGTGCCGACGGCCCAGACCGCCGTCCAGACGACAACCCAGGCGCCTGTTGCCGCTTCTGGCACGACTCCGGCAGCCCCGGTTGCTGCTCCCGCCGCTGCGCCCCTGACGCCTTCGACTCCGCTGCCGACGATGCCTGCTCCCAAGGCTGCTCCGGCGCAGTCCATGCCTGCTCCTCCGGCTTCCGCTCCCGCGCACTGATCAAGCCATCATGCCGCGCTCCGGTGACAGCAGACATGTCGAGGCTTTCCTTGAGATGCTGGCGGCCGAGCGTGGTGCGGCCCTGAAAACCCGGCAGGCTTATGCTTCCGATCTTGCCGATTTCGCAGCGCACTGTGCACCCGTGTCCCTCGGCGATGTGCAGGGGAGAGACGTTCAGTCCTATCTGGCCGAACTGTCTCGTGCTGGTCTGGCCGCACGGACGGCAGCGCGACGGCTGTCCTGCCTGCGGCAGTTCTATCGTTTCCTGATGCTCGAATCGGTGCGTGAGGATGATCCGACCGAACGGCAGCAGGCTCCGAAGGTCGCGTCCTCTTTACCCAGACCGCTCGACGAGGCAGAAATCCGCCTTCTGCTTGAGGTCGGTACGCGAGGGCACGAAAACGAACGCCGGGATATCGTCTCTCGGGCCGCGCTGGAACTGCTTTACACGACCGGATTGCGCATTTCCGAACTGCTCGCTTTGCCCGAGACCTGTGTGCATGTGCGCGGCCCTATGCTGCTGGTGCGGGGAAAGGGGGGACGGGAGCGTCTGGTGCCTCTGTCCCAAACTGCGCGCGAGGCTGCCGACCAGCTTGTGCATTTCGATCGTGATCTCGGTAGTCCATGGCTTTTTCCGGGGCGCAATCCGCAAAAACCGCTGACGCGACAGGGATTTGACAAGATCCTGCTCGCCTGTGCCCTGAAGGCCGGAGTAGATCCCGACCGCGTCAGCCCGCATGTTCTGCGGCACTCATTTGCGAGTCATCTTCTTGCGCATGGGGCCGATCTGAGGGCGCTTCAGATGCTGCTGGGGCATGCGGATATCGCTACGACCCAGATTTATACGCAGGTCATGTCGGAGCGTCTGCGACAGGCTGTGAGCGCGCATCATCCGCTGGCCCGTAAAGGCGTGTCTGACCTCGTGGAAGACTGACAGAAACATTCCGCCTGACGCAGGGACTGTTTCCCGGCGCGCAAGCGTGCTATCGGGCGGCCATGCGCCAATTCCTAGATTTCGAGAAGTCGGTCGCCGAACTCGAGACCAAAATCGACGAACTCCGCCAGATGGGCAGCCAGGGCAAGGCCTCCGGCACCAACGGCATCAATATCGATGACGAGATTGCCCGTCTGTCCGAAAAGGCCGACAAGCAACTCCGCTCGACTTACTCCAAGCTGACGCCGCTGCAGAAAGTGCAGGTGGCCCGTCACGCCCAGCGCCCCAAGGCTCTGGACTATGTGCGTCTGCTGACGACGGATTACACACCCCTGTCCGGCGACCGCGCCTTTGGTGACGATGACGCCATGATCGGTGGTCTGGCCCGTTTCCGTGGAGAGCCTGTCGTTATCGTCGGGACCGAGCGTGGTCACGACACCGAGACGCGCCTGAAGCACAATTTCGGCATGGCCCGTCCCGAAGGCTATCGCAAAGCGCAGCGCCTGATCGAAATGGCCGGACGTTTTGGTCTGCCGGTTCTGAGCTTCATCGACACTGCCGGTGCATGGCCGGGAATCGACGCCGAAGCACGCGGACAGGCTCAGGCCATCGCGAAGTCGATCGACGTGTGCCTCAAGGCTCCCGTACCGTTGATTGCGACCGTGATTGGCGAGGGTGGTTCGGGTGGTGCCATCGCCATCGGTGCGGGTGATCGCATCCTGATGCTCGAACACTCCATCTATTCCGTGATCTCGCCGGAAGCCGCGGCCTCTATTCTGTGGCGTGATCCGAAGCTGGCCCCTGCCGCTGCCGAAGCTCTCAAGCTCACCGCTCAGGATCTTCAGTCCCTCGGCCTGATCGACCGGATCGTCCCCGAGCCTATCGGTGGCGCCCAGCGTGCGCCGGAAGAAGCCGTCATGGCGATTGGGAATGCGATTTCCGAAGAACTCGAGACCCTCAAAGGTCTGACGGGGCCGGCGCTGATCCAGAAGCGTCGGGACAAGTTCCTGTCCATGACCCGCACCCCTCTGCACTGAGGTCTTCCTGAAAGCCGCTGCTCCTTCGCAGCGGCTTTTGTGTTTTCAGACTGTCTGCCTGTGCGGCGGTTCACCTGCCAGCGGCTCGCGCCCATGCGCCATGATGAGATCATGAATCGCCTGCGCGGCTTTCCCGACGATCGCGCTGTCATAGCCCTTGGCCACGAGTGCCACGCCACTTGCGCCGTCTGGCAGGTGATAGGGATAGGACCCCAGATCAATCGTCGGAAAGCCTTCCTGCAACGTCGCCAGATCAGAAGCAAAATCCCCTTCCTTCAATCCCGCTGCATGCCAGCTTGCGGAAACGAGAGGGGCGCCCTTTTCCATCTGCGGCACCAGCCATGCGACCATGGAGGCAAAGATCGACGGCACTCCGGCCATCACATGCACATTGCCGATGCTGAAACCGGGCGCCACGGACACCGTGTTGAGGATGGGCGTTGACCCTTCCGGCAGATAGGCCATGCGCTGACGGGCGGCATTGAACCGATCCGCCCCCAGCGCCGCTTCCAGCAGACGGAAACTTTCTTCATGACGAACCAGCGGTGCGCCCATGGCCGTGGCCACGCATTCGGCGGTGATGTCGTCATGCGTCGGCCCGATTCCGCCGGACGTAAACACGATATCGAAAGCCGCGCTGCATTCACGGACCGTACTAATGATCCGTTCCGCAATGTCGGGAATGACACGGACTTCCATGAGCCGGATGCCCTGCGCATTGAGCGCCTGAGCCAGAACGCGCGTATTGGCATCCTGTGTGCGTCCTGAGAGAATCTCGTTGCCAATAACGAGAAAACAGGCAGTTTTTTGAAGCATGTGTCCGCTCCTGATAGTCTTCGCCACAGAACGTAACGGGTCGTCCCGCGTTGTCGAGAACAAACCTACCCCGAATTTTGGTTTTCATCAGGAGGAACCATGACCAGCAGCCCGCTTCATCAGCCCGAATGCCTCCTGGATCTGCGTGCAACACTGGGGGAAGGGCCGGTCTGGATTTCCAGGGAAAAATCGCTCTATTTCGTCGATATCCCCGAGGCGAGAATTCACCGTTTCACACCCGCGACGGGAGCTCATGAAAGCTGGAGCGCGCCGGACCGTGTGGCCTTTCTTCTGCCGGTCGAAGATGGGACATTCCTTGCGGGCATGCCTGACGGTCTGCGCCGTTTCGATCCGAAGAACGGCACTTTTTCGGATCACAAACTCGTTGAGCCTGAGAAACCCGGTAATCGTCTGAATGACGGCTGTGTCGATCCGCAGGGGCGACTTTGGTTCGGGACGATGGATGATGGCGAGGAACAGCCTTCCGGTTCGATCTATCGCGTTGTGCACGAAGGGGCCGCCCTGAACGTGACGCATCATGATGAAGGCTATACCGTCTCCAATGGCCCTGCCGTCTCCCCCTGCGGAAAGACGCTCTATGTCTGCGACAGCCCGGAACAGACGATTTATGCTTTCGACATCCAGCCCGAGGGCGAACTCGCGAACGAGCGGATTTTTGCGCGGCTGGAGCAGGGATATCCCGACGGAATCGTGACCGATAGCGAGGGCACGGTCTGGTCCGGCGTATGGGGTGGCTCACGCATCATGCGTTTCAAGCCGGATGGCACGGCGCTTTCGTCTATTCCCATGCCGGTTACGAACGTGACCAAGGTCGCGTTCGGTGGCGACGACCTGAAAACCGTTTTCGTGACAACGGCACGCAAAGGACTGGATGCGGAAACGCTTGCGAAGGAGCCGCAGGCCGGTTCGCTGTTCGTGTTTCGCACGGATGTTGCAGGTGTGGACCAGCAGGTTTTCCGTCTTAACGGCTGACCTAGCCCAGAAGCTCCTGCAAAAGCGGGATCAGCGGAAGGTCCGGGTCCGGCATGGGATAACGGCCCAGATCGGTGGCGGCCACCCATTCCAGTGTCTGACCTTCGCGCGGGGTGGGAACGCCCCGCCAGCGCCGCACCACATATAGTGGCATCAGCAGATGAAACGGCCCGACATTTTCGCTGACGAAGGTGAAGGGTGCCAGACAGGAGCCGGTCAGATCCAGCCCGAGTTCCTCACGCATTTCCCGGATCAGCGCCTGCTCTGGCGTCTCATCACGCTCGACCTTGCCGCCGGGAAATTCCCATAGCCCCGCGAGACGTTTGCCTTCCGGTCTTTTGGCAAGAAGAATCCGTCCCTGTGCGTCCAGAAGTGCGGCTGCCACGACCAGCAGCGTTCGCGGCTTGGGCGCTTCCACAACGACAGGAGTCATTTCGGCCTGCTGCGCAGGAGCCTCAACCGGCTCGGGCGCTTCAGAAAGGAATGTCGTCCGGAGCAATTCGAATAGATCAATCGGACAATCCTGTCCGCGCGACACGAAGCGTCGGCTGGACGTGCCCGTCTTTGCAAAACCGAGCTTGCCAAGAACCGCAAGAGAGGCCGCATTATCCTGCGCTGCGTCCGCAGTAATTTTCTCCAGACGCAGAACCGTTAGTCCCCATTCGATCACACGCCGGGCTGCCTGGGTGGTCAGTCCTTGTCCCCAGACGCTCGGAGCAAGCCAGTATCCCAACGAGCCGGACCGCCGGTCTTCGGACAGAACAAGACCGATCGCGCCCAGAAGCGATCCATCACGGGTGATGGCGAAATGATGGGCGCTGCCCTGCGCGCTGTCATGACGTGTGGAGTCGATCCACTGTTCCGCCAGATCGCGCGGATACGGAAAGGGCAGGCGACTGAGCATCCGCACGACGCTCCAGTCATTAATCAGCCGATGGACGGCCGGAGCGTCTTCCGGCTGCAGGGCGCGCAGAACGAGGCCCCCTGCCTTGAGTTCAGGTGTCATGTCAGGATTGTGGAACCTGCTGTTCTGTAGGTTTGTCGGCTGGAACGCCGCATCGGGCCAGAAGCCGACGCAGCATGTTGATGACCGGGAAGACTTCCTGATTGCGATCGCCGCCCTGCTCGTTCCACGCCGCCTGTTCCAGTTCCACGATGTCCCGGTCTTCCTTGAAGATCCGCTCCGTGAACGCGACGAGGAACGGCCACGCGATGTCCAGAACCAGCTTCGCTTTCGGGCGACGGATCGAAAGCAGTCCGAAGACGCGGCAGGTCTTCTGTTCCGCATCCTGCGGGACATAGACGATCCACAGATCCATAACCGGCGGTTCGTCGCCCGTTGCGATGCGAAGTGTCTGGTACGG
Source organism: Gluconobacter sp. Dm-73 (assembly GCF_018256215.1). NCBI lineage: Bacteria > Pseudomonadati > Pseudomonadota > Alphaproteobacteria > Acetobacterales > Acetobacteraceae > Gluconobacter > Gluconobacter sp. Dm-73. The sequence continues at coordinate 290,524 of NZ_JAERLW010000001.1, forward strand.
ATATTCCGTCCGGATCGTCATGACGTCTTTATGAGCGTATTTTTCGCTCGCATCCCGGCGTTCACCGAAAATGAACGTCTCACCCCAGGGCTGCTTGCCGCCGGTTCGGGCAAAACTATAGCGCGCTTCGACCAGTGTGGGTTCGTCCCGCCCGCCCAGAAAGCGGGGCTTCATCTGGCCCATCTGCTTCATGTGCATGAACTGGTGGTTCATATCCATCAGGTTTTCATGCATGAAACTGTAATGGCACGCGACCGTCTCGCCGAAGCGGCGCGTCTTGTATTCGGGATTGCCGACCGAACCCATCTGCGGGAATGGTGTGCTTTCGGCTTTCGCGGGATCGCCCGGGAAAATGAAGATCAGGCCGCCTTCCTCGCGGCACGGATAGGTCCGCACGCCGTTCGGCAGCTTGCCTTTGCCCAGATACGGCACATCGATGCACCGTCCCGAACGGCCATAAGCCCAGCCGTGATAGCAACACTGAACTGCTTCACCGCTGACCTTGCCCAGACTGAGCGGCACCTGACGATGCGCGCACCGGTCTTCCAGCGCAAACACGCTGCCATCCATCGGGCGCACGAGTGCGATCGGCTGTCCGGCATAGCGCGTGCCAATCGTCTTGCCGCGCTTGAGTTCACGGGACCACGCGACGGGGTACCAGTAATCGGGATTGGACAGGACGCGACGGAGATCTCCTGTCTTGCGAACCACATCCTCCACAGGAGAATATTCGCCGATATTCGGGTCGATCACCCGATCCGTGTCCGAAGGAGAGTTTTCGGCAGCAGAAGAGACAGAAAGCGTCTGCGACATGAGTATCCTGATCCGTGATGAAACCGCGACATTGTCTTGCTAAGGACAAACCTAACAGGCAAAGCCCCCCGACAGGAAGCGATCATTCATCCGCGCAGAGCGCGTCTTTCCCGCAACATGCGGCACAAAAACCACCGTTTTCGTGTCATTGAAACATCATCTAGCAATGCTGGCGCTTTTCGCAGTGTGCAGGCACGTTTAGGACACCGCTTCCCAAAGTTTACAAAACCCAGATTCCGGAGTTTCGTCCACGGTGCGAACCAGATCCCTGCTGCTGTCCTCCATCGCACTGTTCGCAGTCCGCCAGTCTGCTCTGGCGGCAGGGCATCAGCCTCTTCCGGCAGCCGATGATGCTTCGCCGGTTTCGGTGTCTGCACACCCGGCGAAGCATCATGCCCTGAAAACAGCTCCGAAAGCTGTTTCTGGCGCATCTGCACGGAAGAGCGCGGAAGCTGCCGCACCGGCCCGTCGCAAGACCGAGGCTCTGGAATCCCGCGCGACCGAGAGCGTCGCTGTCACAGGACGGCAGCTGACGGGTCGTGATGCCGAGCAGGCTGTCTCGAAAGCCATCATGCGCCAGTATGTTCCCGGAACCAGCGCCTACAAGATGCTGGACCGTACGCCGGGCGTGAGCTTCACCTCCACTGATCCGTTCGGCATCGACAGCTTCGGCGCCAATCTCTACGTCCGTGGCTTCTTCATGAACCAGATGGGCGTGACGGTGGATGGCGTTCCCCTGAACGATCAGACTTACCAGTCCGTCAGCGGCATGAGCCTTGCCTCGGCCATTATTCCAGACGACATCCAGTCCATGCGGATGTCGCAGGGCGCAGGCTCGGTTGAACTGCCTTCCATGAACACGCTGGGCGGGACGATCCAGATCGGCTCTTCGGACCCTGACGACAAACGCGGCGGTAAGGTGAGCCAGTCCTTTGGCAGCTATGGCTCCTATCGCACCTATGTCCGTCTGGATTCCGGCAAGCTGAACCAGACCGGTACGAAGCTCTACACCTCCTATGCCCGGACCGACGAAGGCATGTGGATGGGCAGCGGCGACCAGTTCATGCAGCAGGTCGATGCGAAGCTCGTCCAGCCGATCAACGAACGCAGCCGTATGTCGGCCTTCTTCAACTGGTCCAGCCTTGCCCAGTGGAACTATCCCGATACGTCCATCGGAATTCTGAAGAATCTTGGCTGGCGCACACCGCATCTTTATCCGAATTACGCGCTGGCTTACGGCATCGCCAACGGCACGCGCCCCTATCCGGCGGGCTATAACAGCGTTCCCGGCATCGATGGCTCCAATATCGCCATGTATGATGGCGGTCAGGCCGAAACCAATTACATGGGCGGTCTGCATTTCGACCTTGCCCTCACTGACCATCTAACCTGGAACAGTACGATCTACGGTCATAGCCAGACTGGCTATTACAGCTATACCGACAGCGACCCCGACGATCAGGTCGAGGGTGGTGCGCCTCTGTCCGAGGAAGTCTGGCAGAACCGTCAGGAACGCTACGGCTTTGATACCAGCCTGCGTTACAAATGGGGCCGCCATACGATCGAAGGCGGCGTCTGGTACGAAAACAATAACCAGCAGGCCGGGCTCTTCAATTACCGTGAGCCGATCTTGGGGCAGGGCGCACCGCTCAAGGCCGTCGGACCTTATGATGTTTACGGCCCGGCCTATCTGGAAGGTTACAACTTCCAGTGGAACACCAATGTCATGCAATTCCATCTTCAGGACAGCATCCAGCTTACTGAGGGCTTGGTTCTGCATGCCGGTTTCAAGTCCATGACCGCCACCACATCCGGTGGCGCGCAGTATAACAATGCTGATTGGACGGGTGCTGACGCCTTGCCGAATGGATCGCTGACGGCGTCTCAGGCCTTCCTGCCACATGTCAATCTGGACTGGCACATCAACCGCCATCACGAGATCTATGTGGACGTGGCCGAAAACATGCGCGCCTATGAAGTCTCGGCGTATGGCGTGGCGAACTCGGTCTATTCCGTGCAGGATCAGGCGACGTTCCAGGCCCAGAAGAAGTCTCTCGAACCGTCAAAGGCCTGGGTCTATCTCGGTGGCTACCGCTATTCGTCCAAACTTCTTCAGGTAAATGCGACCGTCTATCACGCCAGCCTGATCCATCCGATTCTGGCCGCTGCTGTGGGCTCCCTGACCAACCCGGTCTCGCAGGTCATTGATTTCGGACATATTTCCATGACGGGTGCGAATGGCGACATCACCATCACCCCCATCGATGGCCTGAGCATCAGCAACAACCTGAGCTACAACAAGGGTACCTATGACCGGAACGTCGATACGGTCGGCGGCTATTACGCGCTGGCTGGCAAGAATATCGTCAACTATCCGGCATGGATGTACAAAACGTCCGTTGCCTATAGCTGGAAGGGCATGACAGCGCATTTTGATGCGAACTACTACAGCCGCCGTTACTACAGCTTCATGAATGACACGTCGATCGGCGGCTATTGGCTGGCTAACGCCGGTGCGCAGTATCGTTTCGGCAAGCTCAGCGTTCTCAAAGACGTTACGGCGAGCTTCAATGTCTATAACCTGTTCAACACCAAATACATTTCTATGATGGGTGAGAACGACAACCCCGCCGTGGGTGATTACCAGTCCATGGAACGCGGTGCTGTCCGCGAATTCTTCGGCACCGTCAGCGCGTCATTCTGAACGACGCCAAGGCAGGCGGCGCTTCGGTCCGCCTGCTTTCATCGTTAGGCATAAGCTGAAAGAAGTGCCGGGTCAGGGTCATCTGTATTCCGGCCCTTTAAACATGCGCGGGCTGCGCTCACCATGCGGCTGCCGCGTTGCGCTGTTCGTCGGAACAGCTGCCGCAGAACCAGCATGTTTTTCCCTACGCCTGTCATCAGCGCCATGCACGCAATGCTGGATGCTGCTTCGATAAAGGACGTCACTTCAAAGCTGGTCGCAAAAGTCAGAAAATCGGGAGCCATCCGCATGCTGCTGGCAAAACCATCATGCCCCAGCAGCCATGTGGCACTGCTTACAAACAGAATAGTTACCAACGCGAGCATTCCTAAAGTGTAAGGAAATTCTCTCACCCATCGGAAGGGTCGCGTCACAAGTCTATCACGACAGATTCTGCCGATGGATGTATCTGGAGCGGCATAAGCCAGAAAGAATGCGGCGATTATCATCAGGATGATCATATTATTACTCTCATATCTTCAATGTTTTGTGCGAGTAAAAATAACCGTAAAATTCAGGCATCTTGTTCGGGTGTTACACCTAGTTCCGCAGCCAGATCGCTGATGAACTGCGAGGCCACGCGGCCGGACCGGCTGCCGCGCGCCATAGCCCATTGTAACGCTTTGCGCCGCAGGTCTTCACGAGAGACCGGCAGGTTATAATAAGCCCCATAAGCCTCCACGATCGCCAGATAATCGTCCTGTGTTGCGCCATACAGCCCGATCCAAAGGCCGAACCGGTCCGAAAGCGAGACCTTTTCCTCAATCGCCTCGGATGGATTGATTGCGCTTCCCGTCTCGTTCTCGATCATGTCCCGCGGCATCAGATGCCGCCGGTTTGACGTCGCGTAGATCAGGACGTTCTCGGGCCGACCGCCGATGCCACCATCGAGCACGGATTTGAGGGATTTGTAATCCGCGTCCTGACTCTCGAATGACAGATCATCGCAGAACAGGATACAGCGGCGTTTCGTGGTCCGCAGGACACCCAGCAGTTTTGGCAGGGACGATAGTTCATCACGCTGGATCTCGATCAGCGCGAGTGTCCCGCCGTTCTTCGCACGCTGCTCCGCGTTCACCGCTGCAACGGAGGCTTTCACGAGCGAAGATTTCCCCATACCGCGCGCGCCCCAGAGCATGACGTTGTTGGCGCTGAAGCCTTCCGCGAAATGCCGCGTGTTGGCCATGACCTGATCCATCTGACGCTTCACGCCCTGAAGCAGGGACAGGGGCACGCCCGAAACCTTCTCCACCGGCGTCAGTACGCCCAGCGCGGCCTGCCACAGAAAGGCGTCGTGTTTGTGGAGGATATCTGCGCTCGGCGGGGGCGGACTCATGCGCTCCAGACTGGCGGCAATACGTTCGAGAGCGCTGAGCAGGGCGTGGTCGGTCATGGAAAACGGTTCCGGTCTGAAAGAAGTTGAGATCAAAAGACATCGGCGCCACGCTTGACGGGCAGCCCCCGGACGATATGGTCCCCGCCAGCTTCACTCAAGACTGGACCCTGACATCCATGAGCAGTCTGTTCATTTCTTCCGCCCAGGCCGCCGATGGTGGTGGTCTGCTCTCCAACCCGCAGGTGCTTCAGTTCGCCCCGATGATTTTCATCTTCGTGGTGTTCTATTTCCTGCTGATCCGTCCCCAGCAGCAGCGCGCGCGCAAACTGCGTGACGAGCAAAGCTCCCTTCGTCGTGGCGACCGGATTGTGACGGCCGGTGGCATCGTCGGCGTCGTGCAGGCGACCCGCGATGACAGCGATGAAGTGGATGTCGAGATCGCTCAGGGCGTGCGCGTGAAAATCGTTCGCAGCACGATCACGAATATTACGTCGCGTGAAAAGCCAGCCAACGATTCCTGAACTGGAACTTGCAAAGCCGTTCACGAAAAAGCCCCGCCCGGAAAACCGGACGGGGCTTTTTCTGATCTGATGAACCCGAAAAGAAATCAGGCAGACTTCAGTTCAGCTTCGGCAAACTCGTAGTTGGCGAGCTTGTCCAGAAAGTTCGTGACATAGTCCGGACGACGGTTGCGGAAATCGAGGTAGTAGGCGTGTTCCCAGACGTCGAGACCGAGCAGCGCCTTGCCCTGACCTTCGGCCAGCGGGTTGGAGCCATTTGCCGTCTTCGTCACGGCAAGCTTGCCGGACTTGTCCAGTACCAGCCAGGCCCAGCCGGAACCAAACTGCGTCGTGGCAGCCTGTTTGAAGAGCTTCTTGAACTCGTCGACGGAGCCGAAGTCTTCAGCGATTTTCTTTTCCAGACCAGCCGGAATCTTGCCGCCCTTTGGGGAGAGGTTCTTCCAGAACAGGACGTGGTTCCAGTGCTGGCCCGCATTGTTGAAGACCGGCGCGATTTCAGGCTTGCCGTAGGAGAACGTAACGATCTCCTCAAGCGTCTTGCCAGCCAGTTCCGGTTTGCTTTCCGCGAAACCGTTCAGAGCCGTGACATAGGCCTGATGGTGCTTGCCGTGGTGCAGTTCCAGCGTTTCCTGGCACATGCCAGCATCGGCAAGAGCATTTTCAGCGTAGGGCAGGGTGGGAAGTTCGAAAGCCATGATGTCACTCCTTGGCAGAATAAGGCGAGGTGACCGCCCTTAGAGACGGCCGCTCCCGCGTATCGTTCTCATTTATGAGGAAGATTGGCAACGCTGTGTTCCATCGCACCGATGAGGGCAGAGTAATCCTCATCCGCATGCAGACGGTTTGAAAGGGCCAGTGCCTGATCGGCAACAGCCATGCCCGGCATGAACGCGCCGACCTTGCGACCGGCATCCAGCAGAAGTCCCATGTCCTTGGACATGAGGCGCGTGGGGAACTGCGACGGGAACTCCCGGTTCTGGCCCATCTTCAGCTTGCGCTTGTGATGCGGGCTGACGACGGCCACCTGCTGAAGTGTCTCGAACACGACATCGCGGTCCAGTCCGGCGGCAAGACCATAAGACACGCCTTCGGCCACGATATTGAGCGTGGCCCCCATCACACCGTTCACAACCAGCTTCAGGCGTGCCGCAGAGCCCGCTGGGCCGGCATGGATCGTCAGTTTACCGATGACGTCCAGAACGGGCTGGGCCCGCTTCACCACGGCCTCGTCACCGCCTACCAGCATGACCAGATCGCCGCTCTCGGCTTCTGGCGTGCTGCCGGACATGGGGGCATCAAGCAGGGAAAAACCATGTTCGACGGCAAGTTTTGCAAAAGCGTCCGCCTGATCCGGCGAGACCGTGGATGTATCGAGGACAAGCTTGTCAGCCGTCAGTGCGCTGAGGGCACCGTTTTCGCCGGACAGGGATTGAATTTCCGCTGCATCGTTCGGCACGCAGAAAATGATGATCTCGGCGGCTTCGGCAATTGCGCGGGGTGAGGGCAGCATCTCCGTCTCGTCCTTACCGCCTGAAGGCGCGAACGCCACAACCGGGTAGCCAGCCTTTCGCAGATTGGCGCCCATACGCTGAGCCATCGCGCCGTAGCCGATAAAACCGATTTTAGGACGGGACATGGATACTGGCTCCTTATGATGCGTTACGACAGACTCACGCATCATAGGTGCCAGAGTTTCTCAAAGTCCGGAAATTGATCATGGCACTTTTTCAGTACCCCAGACCCCAGCCGTCCGAGATTACGTCGAAAGAAGCCTATCTTTCCCGACGCGCCCTGATCGGCGGTGCCGTAGCCCTGAGCGCGCTTGCCACTACGGCAAAGGCTGCCTCCCTCCAGACACATCCCGGTCCGTATTCCGGCACTTTGACGCCGACGCCACACGAAGACGTGACTCATTATAATAATTTTTACGAGTTCGGGATGGGCAAGGCTGACCCTGCGGCCCGTTCGCAGGATTTCCATCCGCTCCCATGGACGTTGGAAATTACAGGCCTCGTCCGCAAGCCCGTCCGTCTGGATGTCGAGCAGCTTCTGCGTTCTGCGGCGATGGAAGAGCGGATTTATCGGATGCGCTGCGTCGAGGCGTGGTCCATGGTAATTCCGTGGGACGGTATTCCGCTTGCGAGTCTGCTGAAGGACGCCGATCCCGATCCCCGCGCCACCCATGTCGCTTTCGAGAGCGTTCTGCGCCCGTCGGAGATGCCCGGACAGAACGACGGTCTGTCGGGGATTCAGTGGCCTTATGTGGAAGGACTTCGTCTGGATGAGGCCATGAATCCGCTCACGCTGCTCGCACTCGGTGTTTATGGCGAAACGCTTCCGAACCAGAATGGCGCGCCCATTCGTCTGGTCGTCCCGTGGAAATATGGTTTCAAGGGCATCAAGTCCATCCAGCGCATTCGCCTGCTGGATCACGAACCGCCTACGACATGGAACCGTCTCGCCTCTGACGAATACGGCTTTTATGCCAACGTCAATCCGCAGGTCGATCATCCCCGCTGGAGTCAGGCGACAGAGCGCGTCATAGGCGCACACTCCCTGTTCGGCGCCACACGGCAGCCGACGCTGATGTTCAACGGATATGGCGAACAGGTAGCGGATCTGTATCGCGGCATGGATTTGCGGAAAAACTTCTGATGCCGTCAGATTCTGTGTCCGCCTTAAGAGCCGTAAAACGGCATTGGCGCGTCATTCTGTATCCGATCGGCATGATGCCGGCTGCATGGCTGGTCTGGCAGGGGCAGCATGGGGCGCTTGGTGCCGATCCGGTCAATGTGTTCGAGCGGTCACTGGGTCTCTGGGCCTTCCGCTTTCTGCTGGCCTGTCTGGCGCTGGCTCCGCTGAAACGCTTTGCAGGTATCAACCTGCTTCGATACCGACGCCTCACCGGGTTACTGGCGTTTTTCTACGCCAGTCTGCATGTGCTGGCCTATATCGGTCTGGATCACGGGTTTGACTGGGGCGTTCTGTGGACAGACATCACGCACCGTCCCTTCATTATTCTCGGGATGAGCGCGCTGGTTCTGCTGGTCCCGCTCGCGCTGACCTCAAATGCGTTTTCGATGCGCCTGATGAAGCGGCGCTGGAAGGTGCTGCACAGGCTGATCTACCTGGCCGCAGTTCTAGCGGGCATCCACTTCTTTCTGTCGTTCAAGACACTGAACGCTGTCTCCGCGCCGTATCTGGCTGGTCTTGCACTGCTTCTGTTGTGTCGTGTCCTGCCTGAAAAACGGAGATAAGCGGGCTCTGAACCAGAGCCCATCGGTTTCTCAGACCGTCGGACGTAATGCGGCGCGGATCTTGGGTGAAAGCTCGTTCAGGGCCGAACGACGCTGAGTCATCATTTCGGCTGGGAATGGCGTATTGGGGAAATGGCATCCATCGGCCAGAAGCAGGCCATCGGGAAGATGGGTGATTTCGCCGGGGCGGAAATCAAGGCGAGACAACGGAATGCCGCATGCCCCCAAAACCACAATATGCGCGCTGATTCCAAGTGTGAGGACCAGTTTCAGCCTAGGCATACTCTGAAGTTCGGTACAGAGAGCGGTGCTGCAGGCTTCGAGTTCGGACGGAAGTGCCAGCGGCTGTGGCGACAGGGGCTGCATGACTCTGGTGATCCGTCCCAGAATGGCCTCTGGTCCGGCAAGGGCTGTGTCGAAAACGATGTTGTTGGCGTCCAGAAAGGACGCCAGTGTCGCCGTGGCGTCTTCCGGATCGAGGCAGACAATCAGCATTTCGGCTGAGAGCGGCCCTGTTCCTGACCGCGTGCCTTCTGTAAAGGCAGGGAGCGGAGGCGGGGCGGGGATCGTTCCGGTAGAAGCCCGAGGGGTCATGTGTCGTTGGTCTCGTCACTGTTGATATCAGCAGGATGACGAACCGGCCCCTGTCGGGGAGGATTGCGTGGTTCGGCCTGACGCCGTGTGAACGACGGCGCGATGTCAGCCAGTTCCACAAACATATCCGCCTGGCGCCGCAGATCGTCTCCGATCATGGGCGGGGTCGAACGCATTGAGGAAATGACCGTAACCCGGACCCCGCGCGCCTGCGCAGCCTCAACGGCGCGACGCAGATCGGAATCACCGCTGATGATCACGGCGTGATCAAGGCGGCCCGACTGTTCCAGAAGATCCACTGTCAGTTCGACATCCATGTTTCCCTTGATACGCCGTCTTCCTGAAGGATCCGTAAACTCCCGCGCAGTTTTTAGCACGAGATGGTACCCGTTATAGGAGAGCCAGTCGGTCAACGGCCGGAGCGGAGAGTAGTCGTCTGTTTCGGGCATGGCGGCGTAATAGAAGGCCCGCTGGAAAAGGCAGGCATTTTCAAACAGTTTGCGAAGGCTGCGGAAATCGACTTCAAATCCCAGATTACGGGCGGCGTGATGGAGGCTGGCGCCGTCAATGAAAAGGGCGGTGCGTTCGTTCTGGCGCAAAAGCATGTAGAGTAATCCTGATATATAAAATATGTCGTCCCACGCGAGAGAGGCAGAGGCTGCCATCCAGCTGCGACCAGGCATGGAGGCACTCGCGTTCAATTCCGGAGGTGGGGCAGGCGCCGATTGCATTCGCATGAACTGCATGTTATTGCCAGCGTTCTCTCTTATTTTATTCTTTTGTCTTACCCGAAGGGGGCCTGTCGCATGGCGCGCGTAACCGTCGAAGATTGCATCGAGAAGGTTTCTAACCGTTTCGAACTGGTCCTGCTGGCCGCCCAGCGTGCCCGTGGCCTGTCACGCGGTGAAGAAATCCGTCTCGATCGTGAAAACGACAAGAACACGGTCGTTGCCCTGCGTGAGATCGCTGAAGACAAGGTGAGCCTGCCCGTTCTGCGCGAAGGGATCATCCGTTCGCTGGCCCGCGCGCCTGAGCCGGAGCCCGTGGACGAAGAAGTGCTGGATCTCATCCCGACGGACCAGAACATTTTTGGCCTGCAGGATGTCTCTGCCGAAGAAGAGCATGCTCACATGGCTGAGAACATGTCCGCTGACGAAGCGGCTGCCATTGAAGCTGAGCTGGGTGGTCGGGGTCGTCGCTGATCTCTGACCGGCTTTACTGAGGGAGGAATGCTTCATGCCTGATGCATCTCCTCCAATTACGTCTCCGCCTGTCGCAAGCGGAGACTTCAAGCCGTCCATAGCCGGACTGCTGCGACGAATCGAAAGCTACGATCCGTCAGCCGATCTTGCGCAGATCGAGGCCGCCTATGATGTGGCGGCCAACGCCCATAACGAGCAGCGTCGCGATAATGGCGACGCCTACATCACGCACCCTATTGCCGTCGCCAATATCCTTGCGGGTTTCCGCATGGATGCGACCTCCATTATGGTGGGGTTGCTTCATGATACTGTCGAAGACACCGGTGTTTCCTGTGACTCTCTGAAAGCCCGCTTTGGCGAGGATGTTGCCGCGCTCGTTGACGGAGTAACGAAACTGACGCGGCTCGAACTCCAGTCCGACCGCACCAAGCAGGCCGAAAATTTCCGCAAGCTCGTTCTGGCCATGTCGCGGGATATCCGCGTTCTGATCGTCAAGCTGGCTGACCGTCTGCACAATATGCGTACGCTCCATTATGTGCAGCGCACGGACCGCCGGCAGCGTATCGCCCGCGAGACAATGGATATCTATGCGCCGCTCGCCGAGCGCATCGGTATGGACCGCGTCAAGACGGAGCTTCAGAACCTTTCTTTCGCTCAGCTCGAACCCGAAGCTGATGCAACAATCCGCGCGCGTCTGAACTTCCTGCGGGGGCAGGGGGCAGATGTCATCGAACAGGTCCGTCAGGAACTGATGGCCCTGTGTACGGAAACCGGGATCGACAGGGTCGAAGTTACGGGCCGCGAAAAATCGCCCTATTCGATCTGGGAGAAGATGCAGCGCCGGAACGTGGCGTTCGAACAGCTTTCGGACATTATGGCCTTCCGCCTGCTCGTTCCCACGCGTGACGCCTGTTACATGGCGCTCGGGGCGATTCATGGCGCCTATCCGATGATCGCCGGGCGCTTCAAGGACTACATTTCCACTCCCAAGGCCAACGGCTACCAGAGCCTTCATACCGGCGTGACCCTGCGCCATCCGCGCAACCAGAAAATCGAAGTCCAGATCCGCACTGCCGAAATGCACGATCTGGCTGAAAACGGTGTGGCGTCTCACTGGGCTTACAAGGAACACGCAACCCCCAGCGAGCGCGAAGCCGCGGCCCTGTCGTCAGCCTTTGGCGCGCCGACCCGCAAGCTGCGCTGGGTGCAGGATCTTCTGGAAATCCTTGAGGACAGTCAGGCTCCTGACGAGTTCCTCGAAAACACCAAGCTGGAACTCTATCAGGATCAGGTTTTCTGCTTCACTCCCAAGGGGCAGCTGATTTCCCTGCCGCGCGGTGCCACTCCCGTCGATTTCGCCTATGCCGTACACAGTCAGGTCGGTGATACCTGTGTTGGTGCCAAGGTAAACGGACGTCTGATGCCGCTGCGGCATGAACTGCAGAATGGCGATCAGGTCGAAATCATGACCGCCCGTGGCGGGACGCCGTCGCCGTCCTGGGAGCGTTTCGTCGCAACGGGCAAGGCCCGCGCCCGTATCCGGCGTTTTGTGACGCAGCAGCAGCGGCAGGGCCATATCGACAACGGTCGTGCCGCCATCGCCAAGGCTTTCCGTCAGGAAGGCGTGGACGGTTCCGAAAGGGTGCTCGACGGTATCCTCAAGGAACTTCGTCAGGCTTCGGTTGAAGATCTGTACGTCTCGGTCGGCAACGGCCAGCTTGGCCCCAAGGATGTCGTCAACACGGCGTATCCCGAGCTGCGCCAGAGCGTCCGTGCGCCCCGGATGGTGCCGGGTCTGTCGCCCCGTTTCGGGCAGTCCCTCATGCTGGGATCGGGGCATGGTGCCCCGAAGACGACGGCGCATTCGGGGAGTACGATCAAGGGAATCGGTTCAGGGATCGCTATCAGTTTTGCGGGCTGCTGCCGTCCCCTGCCGGGAGACCCGATCGTCGGCATTATCGCGCAGGGCAAGGGCGTCACCATTCATCGGCGCGGCTGTCAGAACCTGTCCAGTTTCGCGGACACGCCCGAACGTTTTTTGGAAGTGGACTGGGATTACGAAGCCCTTGGCCGCCGTCAGGGCGCCGAGCCCTATACGGCCCGACTGTCGGTGGTGGCTGCCAACGAGCCCGAGGTTCTCGCGACCCTGACGAACGTGGCCGCAAAGCACAATGGTAGTGTCCTTAACCTCAAGATCGTAAACCGTCAGCTCGATTTCATGGAAATTCTGGTGGATCTGGAGGTAAAGGATCTGCGTCACCTCTCGTCCATGATCGCGGCCTTCAGAACGGCTGTAGGCGTCATGCAGGTCGAGCGCGCCAAGGGGTGATTTCATGATCCTCGGAATGGGGACGGATCTGTGCATGATCTCGCGCATTGAGAAAAGCGTCGACCGCTTTGGTGACCGCTTTCTCATCCGCGTTTTCACAGAAGCCGAACGCAGTTATGCCGACCGGCTTTCGGGAGTCGCGCGCATGGGCAGCTACGCCAAGCGTTGGGCCGCCAAGGAAGCCTGCGTCAAAGCACTGGGAACCGGCTTTGCCCATGGGGTCCAGCTTCAGGATATCGGGGTCTGTAATGGCCCGAGTGGTGCTCCTGAATTGCAGCTCTCCGGAAGAGCAAAGGAAGTCCTGCATCAGTTGACGCCTGCGGGACAGAGCGCCCAGCTTCTGGTCAGCCTGACGGATGATCCTCCGTTCGCACTCGCGCAGGTCATCATACAATCTGTTCCGTCGGGGCTGTCTGGACAGTCCGGGCCGATTGAAGCGCTCGCCAACGCCGCCAAGCTGCGTTAAGAGCGTCTGATGATCAAGGAGAACAGACCCGTGCAGGGTTCAGAAAGTACGGGTGACAAGCCCGCACGCCGCGAAGAGACGCTTGGCGAAAGCATCCGTTATTTCTGCGTGCTGCTGCTGGCGGTGTTTGCCGTGCGCTCCCTTGTGGTGGAGCCTTTCAATATCCCTTCCGGTTCGATGATCCCGACATTGCAGATCGGTGATTTCGTTCTGGTCTCGAAGTTCAGCTACGGATATTCCCGCTTTTCCTTTCCGTTTTCGCCAAACGTCTTCAGTGGCCGGATTTTTGGCTCCGAGCCGCATCGTGGTGACGTTGCGGTTTTCCGTTTCACGCGTGATACGTCCGTGGATTACATCAAGCGCATCATCGGCCTACCCGGGGACCATATTCAGGTCACGGGAGGGCATCTGATTCTCAACGGAATCGAAGTTCCCCGGACGGCGCTTGGTCATTACGAGGTACTCGACGAGAACAACCGCCTCCTCAGTGGTGAACTCTATCGCGAAAGCCTCCCCGGAAGCGGCGGACGTCCGCCGGTTGAGCACGATATTCTCAAGCTGACGGATGACGGTTTCGCAAACGATACGCCGGAATATGTGGTGCCGGAGGGATCGTTCTTCGCCATGGGCGATGACCGTGACGACAGTGCCGACAGTCGTTTTCAGGGTGATGGCCCGGACGATCTCGGGTTCGTGCCCATGCAGAACCTCGTCGGTCGTGCGCCGATCGTTCTGTTCTCGATGGATATGCGCCATCCTGCATGGCAGTTCTGGTACTGGCCGACCGAAATCCGCTGGAACCGCTTTTTGCATCTCGTCACATGAAGCTCTCTTCAACAGACGCTCTTGCGTCGATGCAGGCTGCTCTCGGGCATGATTTTGCAAAGCCTGAACTGCTAAGCGAAGCCCTGACCCATCGCTCTGCCGTTTCTGGTCGCGATCCGCGTCGCGCGCGTCGTAGCCAGCGACCCAAGGGCACGGGCTCGAACGAGCGTCTTGAGTTCATCGGGGATCGCGTTCTGGGTCTGTTGATGGCGGAGTGGCTGCTGGAACGTTATCCGGACGAGCAGGAAGGCGCACTCGGTCCGCGCCATGCTCATCTGGTGTCCCGCACGGTTCTGGCTGAAATCGCCGATCAGGTCGGGCTTTCCGGTTGCCTCCAGATCTCTCCGCATGAGGAAGATGCCGGGATTCGACGTCTGTCCAGCATCCGGGCTGATGCGATGGAGGCTCTGTTGGGGGCGCTGTATCTGGATGGCGGCTTGGAGCCGGCGCGTCGCGTGGTCCGCCAGTACTGGCAGCACCGTCTCGATACTGCCGACCGGCCCCATAAGGAGCCCAAGACCCTGCTGCAGGAATATATGCTGTCACAGGGTCTGCCGCTTCCGAATTATGAACTCCTGTCTTCGGATGGTCCCTCCCATGCGCCCGTTTTCCGTGTCAGTGTGACGACGCTCGGGCAGACAGGAACGGGAGAGGCCGGCAGCAAGAGGCTGGCAGAAACGGCAGCGGCAACCGCCCTGCTGAAACGTCTCGGTCAGAATGTGGCGTCCTGAGATGTCATCAACAAAGGATCAGAACATGACCACGCGCTGCGGTTTCGTGGCTCTCGTCGGGGCTCCGAACGCGGGGAAATCCACCCTGCTCAACCGGATTGCCGGAGCCAAGCTGTCCATCGTCAGCCCCAAGGCGCAGACGACCCGTTTTAGGACGCTGGGCATCGTCATGCAGGACAATGCCCAGATTATCCTCGTGGATCTGCCGGGTATCTTCAAGCCACGCCGCCGTCTCGACCGGGCCATGGTCAACGCTGCCTGGTCGGGATCGCAGGACGCGGATCTGACGCTGCTTCTGGTGGATGCGAAGTCGGGTCTGCGCGAGGACGTCCGCGAAATCATTGCGAAACTTGCGGAGAGCAAGGGCCGCATCTGGCTCGTTCTTAACAAGACGGACCTCGTGGAGCGTGGCGAACTGCTTCCTCTCACGCAGGAAATCGGCGGTCTGATCAGCGTGGAGCATGTCTTTATGCTGAGCGCGCGTTCGGGCGAGGGCGTGAACGACCTCATGGCCCGTCTGGCGACCGAACTGCCGGAAGGTCCGTTCCTGTATCCTGAAGACGACCTGACCGACCTGCCCGATCGTCTTCTGGCTGCCGAACTGGTTCGTGAGCAGATCTTCATGCAGACGCATGAGGAAATCCCCTATCAGGCCACGGTCGAGACCGAGAGCTTCAAGGAACGTCCCGATGGCTCAGTGCGGATCGAGGTGACGATCTATGTGTCCCGTCCCGGACACAAGGCCATTCTGATTGGCGAGGGCGGTCACAAGATCAAATCCCTCGGGGCGCGGGCGCGCATGGAGCTTCAGGAGCTTCTCGACCGCAAGTGCCATCTTTTCCTGAACGTCAAGGAGCGTGCAGGATGGGACGAGGAAAAGGCCCGGCTTCGCGCCATTGGTCTGGACGACTGAAAAACACAGGTGCCGGAGCGTTTGAAATCCGGCATCCTGACATCGCTTGTTCCAATCCCGTTGCGTCTGTATGACGGGCGCAAATCAAGACACCACATCCAGCCGGAGACGGGCATGACGATCGAAAACCCAGAACAGAGCTCCTCCTACAAACGTGTCCTGCTCAAGGTGTCCGGCGAGGCGCTGATGGGCGATGGGCCGTCGGGAGTCGATCCCGCGATGGTGGACATGGTTGCCGCCGATATCGCTGAAGTGCGGGCTTCGGGCGTAGAAGTCTGCCTCGTGGTCGGAGGTGGCAACATTTTCCGCGGTCTGGCCGCGGCCGCCAAGGGTATGGATCGTGCTCAGGGTGATTACGCAGGCATGCTGGCAACCGTCATCAATGCGCTGATGCTACAGAATGCGCTGGAGCGCCGGGGCATGGAAACGCGTGTCATGACCGCGATCCAGATGGCCTCGATTGCCGAGCCCTATATCCGTCGTCGCGCCGTGCGCCACATGGAGAAGGGCCGGGTCGTCATTTTCGCAGCCGGTACGGGCAATCCGTTCTTCACAACGGATACAGCCGCCGCCCTGCGTGCCAACGAGATGGAATGCGACGCGCTCTTCAAGGGAACGCAGGTGGATGGCGTCTATTCCGCCGATCCGCGCCGTAATCCGGACGCCCAGCGTTACGACCGCCTGACCTATCTTGAAGTCCTCGCCCGCGATCTGAACGTCATGGACGCTGCGGCCATCAGTCTGGCTCGCGAAAACAGATTGCCCATCGTAGTTTTCAACATGCATGCTCCTGGCTCTTTTAGCGCGGTCATGCGTGGGGAAGGGCGTTTTACCAAGATTATCGAAGCGGACTGATCTTCGCATTTTCAACGAAATCTTCAGGCTTTGTCCTGAGACCAACGTCGAACTGAAAAGGAACAGCTCATGCCTGCTGACCTGAATGACCTTCTTGCCGATCTGACCCGCCGTATGGACGGTGCGATCGAAAGTCTGCGCCGGGACCTTTCCGGCCTGCGTTCGGGCCGCGCCAGTCCGAACCTTCTGGAGCCGGTCCGCGTCGAAGCCTACGGGTCCGAGGTGCCGCTGTCACAGGTCGGCTCCATCGCCGTTCCTGAGGCCCGGATGCTGACGGTTTCCGTCTGGGACCGCACGGTCGTGGGCGCCGTCGAACGCGCCATCCGCGACAGTGGCCTCGGCCTCAACCCGTCCACGGACGGCCAAACAGTCCGCGTGCCCATTCCGGCCCTGACCGAAGAGCGCCGTAACGAACTCGCCCGTGCCGCTGCCCGCTATACCGAAAATGGCAAGATTTCCGTCCGTGGCGTACGTCGCGACGGTATGGAGCAGACCAAGGCGCTGGAAAAGAAGAGCGAGATCAGTCAGGACGATATGAAAACCTGGACTGACGCTATCCAGAAGCTGACGGACCAGTACATCAAGAAAGTGGACGATATTTTCGCGGACAAAGAACGCGAGATCAAACAGGTCTGATTGCGCATTTGCCCTTAGGATCTTTTCCCCGCTCTGAAGGTACGGTCTCCTCTCCCGCCGGGGGAGGGGCGAACGCCGTTCCCGTCCATGTCGCTGTGATCATGGATGGAAATGGCCGCTGGGCACGTGCGCGCAGACTCCCGGTCATCGCAGGACACCGTCAGGGTGCGGAATCCGTGCAGAAATGCGTCCGTGCGGCCATCCAACAGGGTGTGCGTTACCTCACGCTCTATGCATTTTCTTCCGAGAACTGGCGGCGTTCGACGAAAGAAGTCGGGGATCTGACGTCTCTGCTGCGCTTTTATCTGCGCCACAAGATCAATGAACTTCATGCGCAGGGTGTCCGGCTGCGGATCATCGGCGAACCGGAGCGGTTCGAAGGGCCTCTGCGGGAAGAACTCCGTCGCGCTGAAACCCTCACACTTCACAACACGACGCTGACCCTCACGCTCGCGTTGTCCTATGGTGGCCGTGCGGAAATCGTACAGGCCGCCCGCCGTCTCGCTGAAGATGCTGTTGCAGGCCGGATTACACCTGACAGCATCACTGAAAACACGCTTCATGATGCGCTTCAGACGGCCGATATGCCTGATCCCGATCTGGTAATCCGGACCAGTGGCGAATGCCGGTTGTCCAATTTCCTGCTGTGGCAGAGTGCATATGCCGAGTTGATTTTCATGGATGTGCTCTGGCCCGATTTTGGTGAGTCAGAATTTCTGGATGCCCTGTCACGTTTTGCCGGTCGTCAGCGCAGATTTGGTGGACGCCCCGCATGAGCAGTGCTTCAGCACGCTGGTCCGATCTGAGATTGCGTCTTCTCTCGGCCGCGGTCCTCGTGCCGGTTGCGGCTTTCTGCATCTGGCGCGGTGGTCTGGTCTATGATGCCCTGATCCTGCTGGCGATGTTCGGTCTGGTCTGGGAGGGCGAGACTCTTATTCGTCAACCTTTAAAAACGTGGCGTGGCGGTCTGCTGCTCGCTTGGCCCGTGATTGCTGGCCTTGCTGCCCTGAAAGGGGAGTGGAGCGCCGCCTTCTGGATGATCTGGCCCACGCTGATTTTTGGCTTTCCTGCCAGCGTTCCCGTCATAATCGCCATTGTCGGGGGCCTGTCGCTTTTGTGGCTACGTCATCTGCCTTTTGGGGTGGCGTCCGTTCTTTTCGTTCTGTCCGTCGTGATTGCCAGCGACAGCTTCGCGTATCTGACAGGTCGTGTTTTTGGTGGCCCGAAGCTGGCTCCGTCCATTTCTCCGGGCAAAACCCGCTCCGGCGCGATCGGAGGGCTTCTTGGAGCGTCTCTGGCGGGCGGCCTTGTTGCATGGCTGGCCGTGCCGGGTACGCAGATCGGTGGTCTGATCTGCGGTGCGGTCTTGGGAATTTTTTCCCAAAGCGGGGATCTTCTTGAGAGCGCGGCCAAGCGTCGATTGGGCGTGAAAGATTCAGGACGCCTCATCCCCGGGCATGGCGGTCTTCTGGATCGCTTTGACGGCCTTCTTGCTGCGGCTCCTGCCGCGGCCCTGTTATCTCTTGCGGTGGCAACGCAGCCTTTCTGGTCCATCCTTCCTGCACATTTACCTACTTCTTACGGGAGTTCTTCGCATGACTGACGGTTCTGCACGGTCCACACGCCGTCGCATCACAGTGCTGGGCAGCACCGGCAGTATCGGAACCTCCACGGTCGATCTCCTCGCCCGAATTCCGGATGAGATCAAAGTGCGGGCGCTGGTTGGAGGCTGCAACGCGTCGCTTCTGGCAGAACAGGCCCGTCTTTTGAATGCCGAAGTGGCTGTTCTGCATGACGAAAGCCGTCACGACGAACTGAAATCGCTGCTGGCAGGCACTGGTATCCGGACGGCCGCCGGTCGTCAGGCTGTGATCGAAGCCGGGGCCATGGAAGCCGACTGGACCATGGCTGCGATTACGGGTGCTGCGGGTCTGGAGCCCACACTGGCTTCCGTTCGCAACGGACATGCTGTGGCTCTGGCCAACAAGGAAGCGCTCGTTTGCGCGGGCGATGTCATGCTGCGTGCCGTGTCTGAAGCCGGAGCCACCCTTCTGCCCGTCGATTCGGAACATAACGCCATCGCCCAGTCTCTGGGCGGCTGCGATATGGAAACCGTTGAAAAGATTATCCTGACGGCGTCTGGTGGCCCGTTCCGCCAATCGACGCTTGAAGACATGCGCGCAGCCACCCCGGAAAAGGCCCTGAAGCATCCGACATGGTCGATGGGCGCCAAAATTACGATCGATTCGGCGTCCATGGCCAACAAAGGTCTGGAGGTCATCGAAGCCGCACGTCTGTTTGGTCTGACCGAAGACCGGATCGATGTTCTGGTTCATCCGCAGTCTGTCGTGCATGGTCTCGTGCAGTTCCGGGACGGCAGCCTCGTCTCGCAGATGGGCTCTGCCGATATGCGTATTCCCATTGCCCACACGCTCGCCTGGCCCAAGCGGATGGAGACGCCTTGCGGACGTCTGGACCTAGCCGCCTATGGCCGTCTGGAGTTTGAAGCGCCGGATGAAGTGCGGTTTGCCCCACTTCGCCTTGCCCGGCAGGTTCTGCGGGCAGGCGGCGCGGCCCCAGCCGTGTTCTCTGCTGCCAACGAAATCGCCGTCGAGGCCTTTCTGAACCGCCGTATCGGGTTCCTCGGTATTGGTGAGACGATCGACGCTGCCCTTCAGGCCATGACTGAAAATCCCGAACTCAAAAGTCTGGATGATGTCCTGCACTGGGACGCGCGGGGCCGAGACCTCGCCGAGGCTCATATCCTGCGGACTAGCGGGCATTTGCGAAACCATCTCAGCGAGGCCGCTCTGAATGCATGATCTTCTTCGGACCATTCTGGCCTATGTCCTGATTCTGGGCATTCTCGTCTTCATTCACGAACTTGGGCATTATCTTGCGGCGCGCTGGCGCGGCGTGAAGGTCGATACGTTTTCGATCGGCTTCGGTCCCGCACTCTATCGCTGGCATGACAAGTCCGGTACCGAGTGGCGGATCAGCGCCATTCCTCTGGGCGGTTTCGTCAAACCGCACGGCTTTGAAGGTCCGGAAGATGCGACCGAAGAACAGAAAGCTGCGTGGATTCCGGGGCGAACATTCCATGACAAACCCGTGGGATCGCGGGCGATCGTCATTCTTATGGGGCCGGTCTTCAATTTTCTCTTCGCCATTCTGGCGTTCACGGTGCTGTTCGCAGTCGTGGGCAAGCCGGAGCTTCATGGCGATATCTCGCAGGTTGTCGTGGGAAGTCCTGCGGACCGTGCCGGAATCAAGCCGGGCGACGTGATTACCCAGATTGGAGAGACCCACATCCTCGGCGCCGAGGATGTGATGAACACCGTCTCTTCCCATCCAGGTCAGCAGACAGTTCTCGGGATCCATCGTGGTGCTGAGAATCTCAGTTTACCTGTCACATTTGATACCGTGAAAAATGGGGGTCATGAGATGGGTAGCCTCGGGGTTGCTTTTGCCATTTCCCGCGGACGTCCGGTCTCGCTTCCCTCAGCTTTCATTATGGGCATTGAGGAAACCTGGGACAAATCGGTCATGACCTTGCAGGGCGTCTGGCAGATCGTCAGCGGCCAGCGGAGCGCCAAGGAACTGGGAGGTACGATTCGCATCGCACAGCTCTCAGGACAGGTCGCCAGCTACGGTCTGGCCAGCATCATCTCCTTTATGGCGCTGCTTTCGATCAATCTTGGCCTGATCAATCTCTTTCCAATTCCCGTGCTCGATGGGGGGCGTCTGGTCTTTTATGCGTGCGAACTGGTCCGCGGTCGCCCCGTCTCGCGCCGGGTCCAGGAGATCAGCATGCAGGTCGGAATGGCGCTGATCGGCGCTCTTTTCCTCTTTTCGACATTCAACGATCTGACCAACATCGGACTGTTTCACTGGATCTTTCACGCAGTAAGCTAAATATTCTGAAAAGACTTGTGATACAGTTGAACACGTCAGGGCATCTTGCGCGGGGCAGGGGTTATCGGATACCTCGGCCAGTGGCGTAACGTGTCAGTCGCCTGCAAAAAATATGTTACAAGGAAAGCCGGTTTGTCAGGATCACGGTCAAGAGGTTCCCGGTCTTCGAACACGCGTCTGATGCTTCTTGCATCAGCCTGTCTGCTGCCGGTCGTCCTCGGAACAGCTCAGGCGCGTTCCGTTCGTCATCAGGCCCCGGCATCAGCCCCCGGCGGAAACATCATCCAGGCGATCTCGGTCAAGGGAAATACCCGGATCGAGACGAGCACGGTGCTGTCCTACATGGTCGCCCAGCCGGGTGACACGTTCAATCAGGACGACCTCGACCGTTCTCTGAAGACGCTTTACGCCACCGGTCTGTTCAAGGACGTCACGCTACACCGCGACGGCAACACGCTGCTCGTGGATCTCGTCGAGAACCCGATCGTCAATCGCATCGTTTTCGAAGGCAATCATGCGCTGAAGGACGAGGATCTCCGCAAGGAAATCAGCCTGCGTCCTCGCGCGGTGTTTTCGGCGGAAACCACGGCGGCCGACCGTCAGAAGATCCTGAACCAGTATGCCGGCAAAGCCCGCTTTGGCGCGACTGTCACGCCGCAGATCGTCAAGCTGTCTCATAATCGCGTCGATGTGGTGTTCAACATCAACGAAGCCCAGCAGACGTTGATCAAGAAGATTGTCTTTGTCGGCAATCACGCCTTCAGCGAAGCGCGTCTGGCACAGGTCATCTCGTCCAAAGAATCGATCTGGTACCGCTTCTTCTCGTCTTCGGATGAATACAATCCCGAGCGCATCAAGTACGATGCCGAGCTGCTGCGTCGTTTCTATCTGCATAACGGCTTTGTGGATTTCCACATGGTCGATGCAACGGGTGAGCTTTCTCCCGATCACAAATCTTTTTACATCACCTTCACCGTCCATGAAGGTGACCGGTATCGTCTGGGCAAGATGGACGTCCGTTCCAGCGTTCGCCATGTGACGCCGGAAATGCTCCGCCCGCATATCGAGCTGTTCCAGCACCAGATTTATGACGGCACGGCGATCCAGAACAACACCAAGAATATGCAGGAATGGCTGCAGGCTACGGGTCATCCGTTTGCCATGGTCCGTTCGGAAATCGCCCGAAACCCGGAAAAGCGTGTTGTCGATCTGCTGTTCGACGTGACCGAGGGGCCGCATGTCTATGTCGAGCGCATTGATATCAATGGCAACACCATCACGCATGACGACGTAATCCGCCGGAACCTGCCGATGGCGGAAGGGGACCCGTACACCCCGTTCGATCGCAAGTATTCCAAGCTCGGTCTTCAGGATCTGGGATATTTCAGCTCCGTTTCCGTTGATCAGACGCAAGGCTCCGCGCCCGACCGCGTCAACGTTTCCGCAAACGTGGTCGAAAAACCGACTGGCGAATTCTCGCTGGGTGGTGGTTATTCGACGGACGTTGGTATCCTTGGTAACGCCTCTATCAAACAGCATAACCTGCTCGGAACGGGTGTGGATGCCGGTATTTCGGGTACGGTCGCCTATTACGAAAAACAGGCCGACATCTCGATCACGGACCCGTACTTCCTGAACCGCAATCTTGTGGCGGGCGCGGATTTCTACTTCATCCAGAACAACTACCAGACGTATCAGAGCTATAAGGAATCCCAGTACGGCATGAGCCTGCGTCTGGGTTATGCCTATAACCGCTATCTGTCGCAGTCGTGGAACTATACTCTCGTTGATCGTCAGGTCGGTAATTTCTACGATGCTTCTGCGGTTGCTTCTGATCCGAGCCTGATCCAGTGGGTCCCCTCGATCTATGTCCAGCAATCTGCTGGCTGGTCGTTGCTGTCGCAGCTCAGCACGTCCATAACCTATGATCGTCGTGACCAGCGGGCAAAGCCGCACTCCGGTTATATGTTCAAGGTTGGTGGTGACTTTGCGGGTCTAGGCGGTAACTCCAAATATGCCCGCGTTAAGGCTGACGGAGCCTATTACCTGCCGCTTGATGACCTGACCGGAAACCATGACTGGACCTTCCAGTTCAAAGGTGGCGTCGGTTACATGGGAGACTGGAGCTCCAGCGGAAACCGCAACATCATTGATAACTTCTATCTTGGTGGTGAAAACCTGCGAGGCTTCCTTCAGGGTGGTGTTGGGCCGCGTTCAGGCCATCTTAAAATCAACGGCGTTTATATTCCGGCTCAGGGACAGGAAGATCTTCTGGGTGGTCGTTTCATGTATACGGCCTCCGCACAGCTTAACTTCCCGCTGCCCATGGGGGACGATCTCGGGATTTCCGGTCGTGGCTTCATTGATGCCGGTAGTCTCGCGGGTGTGCGCGTCAAGCATCTTTACACGAACCGTACGAATGACGGGGACAACTATACCCCGATCACCGGTGACAATCTGATCCCGCGCGTTTCCGGCGGTCTTGGTGTGTCGTGGAAGAGCCCATTTGGCCTCGTCAACATCGATGGCGCCGTGCCGATCCGCAAAGAACATGGCGACCGTCTGTATCCGCTGCGTTTTGGTTTTGGCCAGCAGTTCTGATCTGCCTAAACCTTTTGCCATCCTGTTTTCCAACCCCTTGCCAAGAGGTGGTCATGACCCTCAATTCCCTGATGCGCACGGTTTCGGCCGGCGCGCTTCTGGCCGCGTCCCTTTTTGTCTCTACTCCGGGCGCCTACGCTCAGGCTGCTGGCGGCAATGGTGGCTGGTTCGTTCCCAAAGCCGCTCATCCTGATGCTCCGCCGCCGCGCCCCGTTCAGCGTCGCGTTCCCGAAGCCGCTCCTGAAGAGGAAGAGGAAGCCGCTCCTTCCGATCAGCAGCAGGCTCCTCCCGTCCTGCCTCTGCCTCCAATCCCGGCTCCTCCGAGCATTGCCAAGGGCGCTCCACCTCCGGCTGCCATTATCGGTGTGATTAATGTTCAGGCCGTCATGCAGATTTCCAGTGCATGGCAGGAAATCCAGCAGGTTCTGGGTGCGCGTCGGGATCGTCTGGCGCAGGCTGTGCAGCGTGAAGAGGCCGCGTGGCGTGGTGAGCAGCAGAAATTGCAGGCTCAGGCCCGGACTCTGACATCCGACCAGATCCAGCTGCGGGAGCGTCACCTTCAGGAACGTCGCGCCAAGGACCAGCATGATTTCGGCGGTCAGGCCCGGATTATTCAGGAAGCGGCTCAGGTCGCCATGCACCAGATCGAGCGTGAACTGGAAGAGCCCAACGGCATTATCGCCGCCGTTGCTGCCGCGCATAACATGAACCTGATCCTGCATGCTGAGCAGGTCGTGCTGCATGTCGGTGGTCAGGACATTACCGAGGAAGTGGGTGCGCAACTCAACAAGGCGTTGCCGCATGTCTTCATCCCCGACGACGGTGTGGATCCGGAACAGCTCGCTCGTTCCGGCAAAATGCCGACAACCGCTGACGAACAGCGGCAGGCTCAAGGTGCGCCGACCCAGCAGGCTCCGGCCTCTGCACCGAGCGAGTCCGTTCTTCGTCAGCATCACTGAAGCGAGTGACCGTGTCTGAGATGACAGCAAACGAGACCCGTCCCGGCGACAGTCGGTTTTTCCAGCGTTCTGGACCTTTTGGTCTGGATCAGCTGGCTGAGGCTTCTGGTAGCGAGGTGATTACGGCCGCCTCCGGCAAAAGCGTGGCATCGTTTCGCGGCGTGGCCCCTTTGCACGTTGCTGGGCCTGACGAGGTCAGTTTTCTCGATAATCGTCGTTACCTGCCGCTTCTGGCCGAAACGAAAGCGGGGGCCGTTATTCTTTCGCCAGCGTTTTCCGACAAACTTCCGCCAGATACGGCCGGACTGGTCTGCAAAGCGCCCTATCTCGCCTGGGCTCGTGTCGCCACGCTGTTTCACCCTGATCCCAAATCTACCGGAATCCGTCATCCGACGGCCTGCATCGCAGACGACGCAGATATTGGCGACAATGTTGAAATCGGTCCCTTTGCGGTTATCGGAAGCGGAGCCCGTATTGGTCGTGACACCATCGTGGCCAGCCATGTCAGCATTGGTCAGAGCGTTGAAATCGGTTCGCGGTGCCGTATCGGTGCTCATGCCGCCATTTCTCATGCGCGTATCGGCGATCGCGTTACGCTCTATCCCGGCGTCCGTATTGGGCAGGATGGTTTCGGGTTCGCCGTCGGGCCGGAAGGGTTTGAAACCGTTCCACAACTCGGTCTGGTCGTTCTTGAAGACGGCGTGGAAGTCGGCGCCAATTCCACGATTGATCGCGGGTCCATGCGGGATACGCTGATTGGTGCAGGCACCCGCATCGATAATCTCGTGCAGATCGGTCATAACGCCCGTCTGGGACGGTGCTGCATTGTGGTGTCGCAGGCGGGGATTTCCGGTTCCACGGAACTCGGCGATTTCGTTACTATTGCCGCGCAGGCCGGTCTGATCGGACATATCAAGATTGGTTCCAAGGCCCGGATTGGCGCCCAGTGTGGCGTCATGTCAGACGTGGATGCTGGGGCCGATGTCATTGGTAGCCCCGCCATGCCGTTCCGCGAGTTTTTCCGGAATGTCGCCACCTTGCGGAAGCTCTCCCGCAAAAGCAGTGACTAGCCGCTCTGTGGCGCGGATGGTAACACCCCCTCAGGTTTGCTAAGGGAAGCCATTCGCGCTGCCACTGGGTAGCAATTGACAGACAACACCGCTTGAAGGGCATGGTGAAACGATGGACCGAGTGGACGCTCCAGCCGAACAGATGACTCCCGCGACAGACGCCGCCGCTGCAGGCCATCAGCTTCCGCAGAGCATCGACATCCTCAAGATCATGCAGTCGATCCCACATCGGTATCCGTTCCTGCTGATCGACAAGATGGTTGAGATCCATGCCGGGCAGTCCGCCATCGGCATCAAGAACGTGACGGTCAACGAGCCGTTCTTTCAGGGGCATTTCCCCTCCCATCCTGTCATGCCCGGCGTCCTGATCGTGGAAGCCATGGCCCAGACCGCAGCCACGCTGGTTGTGATGACTTTGGGTGAAGCGTTTGAAGGCAAGCTGGTCTATTTCATGACGATCGAAAACGCGAAGTTCCGCCGTCCGGTCGGCCCCGGAGACCAGCTCCGCATTCATGTGGACAAGGAGCGTTCCCGCGCCAATGTCTGGAAGTTCAAAGGTGTGGCCCGCGTTGATGGCGTGGCCGTTGCCGAAGCGACCTTCAGTGCGATGATCATGGGTTGACGTTGATGCAGATGGCAGGGAAGCGTCCCGAAACCGCTGAAATCCATGCAACTGCTCTCGTTGATCCGCGTGCGCGCATCGGCGAAAACGTGCGGATCGGTCCCTGGTGTCTGGTTGGTCCTAACGTTACCATCGGTGACGGGGTCTGCCTGCACGCATCAGTTATTGTGGATGGATACACGACCCTGCGCGAAAACGTGGAGGTCTATCCGTTCGTGACGATCGGGCTGGCTCCGCAGGACCTGAAATATGCTGGCGAACCCACACTCTGCGAAGTGGGCGCCAATACGGTCATCCGTGAAAATGTGACGATTCATCGTGGTACGGCGCAGGGCCATGCTCTTACGCGTATCGGCGCGAACTGTCTGATCATGGCCAATTCCCATGTGGCGCATGACTGCGTCATCGGTGACCGTGTCATCATCGTCAACAACGTCGTCATGGGCGGCCATGTTGAGATCGATGATGATGCCAAGGTTATGGGGTCGGCGGCATTGCACCAGTTCGTTCGGATCGGGCGCGGGGCTGTCGTCGGTGGCGTCTGCGGTGTGGAAATGGACGTTATTCCTTACGGAAGCGTTCTGGGCAACCGTGCCCGTCTGGTCGGGTTGAACTGGATCGGCCTGAAACGTTCAGGGGTTGGGCCGGAGGAAATGCAGGCCATGCGCCGTGCGTTCCGCACGCTTTATCCGCGTCATGGTGCGACGGAAGCCGTTCTGGAAAGCCGCATCGCTGAAGTCAGGGCGGAATACGGGCATCTTCCGCGCATCGCCGAGATGCTGGACTTCATGGAAGCGCCAAGCCGACGGGGCCTGACACGTGTTGCGCGTCAGGAAGGGCAGTCCGAAACCGAAGGCGCCTGATCGTGGGCGATCGGGGCTGCATCGGTATTCTGGCTGGTTCGGGACCTCTTCCCGCGCAGGTCGCCGCCGCCGCCATCGCCAAGGGACGTAAGGTCTTTGTTATTGGCTTTCGCGACTTCGCAGATCGTGCACTTCTTGATCCTTACCCGCATGAAATCATTCGCCTTGCGGCTGCGGGTGATATTCTCGGCGCTCTCAAGAGAAACAACTGCCGCGAACTGGTTCTGATTGGGCCGGTCCGTCGCCCTGCATGGCGGGATCTGCGTCCCGACGCTGAGGGTGCGCGAATTCTAGCGCGTCTCGGGCGGGCGATTTTTTCCGGCGATGACGGACTTCTCGGCGCAATCGTCCGTGTCCTTGGCGAAGAGGGCTTTCTTGTCCGGGGCGCGCACGAATTTCTCGAACATGCCACGGGTCGTTCAGGGACACTGGGGCGTGTTTTGCCTGACGCGCAGGCCCGACAGGACATCGCCCGTGGTGTCGATGTTCTTAAAGCGATGGCCGTGCTCGACATTGGTCAGGGATGTGTGGTTCAGAACGGGCTTGTGCTGGCGGTCGAGGCCTTAGAGGGCACCGATGCCATGTTGGGTCGTTGCGGGCGCCTGATGCAGGCAGGAAGTGGTGGCGTTCTGGTGAAGATGCCCAAAACCGGACAGGATCTTCGAGCTGATATGCCGACGATCGGGCCGGAGACACTGGAAAACGCGGCTCGGAACGGATTGCGGGGCGTTGCGTTCCAGCCGGGAGTAACGCTCATGACGGACCCTGACGGCTGCGTGAAACTGGCGGATCGTTACGGGCTGTTTCTGTATGGGCTGACACCGGAAGATCTGAAGGACAAGTGATGAGTACGTTTCTGCATACGATGGTGAGAATCCGGGATATCGACCGGAGTCTGGCATTCTACAAGCTCCTTGGCATGAAGGAGCTTCGTCGCAAGGAGGTCCGGGAAGGGCGCTACACGCTTGTTTTCATCGGATTCGATGATAACGAACACGGTCAGGCCGAAATCGAACTCACCTATAACTGGGATCAGGAATCCGACTACGAGGTCGGAACCGGCTTCGGACATTTTGCGATTGGTGTTCCGGACGTGGCAGATCTTGTTGAAACAGTCCGTACTGGTGGCGGCAAGGTGACACGGGAAGCCGGTCCGTTGAAATTCGGAACGATCATCATCGCCTTTGTTGAAGACCCCGACGGCTACAAAATTGAGCTTATCGAGAAAAAGTAGAGTTTTTAAGCAGTTTCAGGGCTTTTTCCAGCGCCTCGATGATGGTTTGAGCGTTCTGCTGGACTGTCCTGTCCTGATGACTGCTGAGAATATCGGCACAGAGGAGGGCAGGGGCCAGAGCATTGCGCAGGTCGTGACGAAAGGTGGCGGCGTCCTGAAGCGCTGCGCCAGAAGACGGATTGTTACTGGACTCGGTCATAGGTTCAAGTTCCTGTAGCTCTGGCATTGACATGAAGGGCCTGCGTGCTTACAAGCCCGGGTCTCAATAACCGGGCGTTTCGTGCGCCCGATCGACGCGGATGTCCAGCAGTTGAGGCGTCCGCCTGGTTTTTAAGGATCAACGTCATGAAGCGCACGTATCAACCCTCCAAGCTGGTTCGCAAGCGTCGTCACGGTTTCCGTACGCGTAGCGAAACCGTCGGCGGCCGCCGCGTACTGGCCAACCGTCGCACCAAGGGTCGCAAGAAGCTCTCCGCCTGAGTTCGACCCAGATCGGTACGACCCATACACCGAGCCGTCTTAAAAAACGGCCGCAGTTTCTGCGTGTAGCCGGGAAAGGGCGCAAGGTCGCCACTCCCGGCATGGTTGTGCAGATCCTGCCGGATGACACAGCGACCGAAACCCGCGTTGGTTTCACGGTCACGAAAAAAGTCGGTAATTCTGTCATCCGTAACCGCACCCGCCGTCGTCTCCGCGAGGCTCTTCGCCTCGTTGCACGGGAAGACGGTTTGCCTTCCGGCGATTTCGTCCTCATCGGGCGGGACAAGACCCGTGGGCGCGAGTTCTCCCTTCTCAAAGACGATCTGCGACAGGCCCTTCGTAAAGGTCTGGATGTCAATTTCCGGGAAAAACCTTCTGGAAATCCCAATCATGCCCGGAATCGGACGAAATGATTGCGTCCCTCATCAGGAAAGCCGTCACGACCCTGATGCTGTCGCTAGTTGACGCCTACAAGCTCTTCATCAGTCCATTTATCGGCACCAACTGCCGGTTCGATCCGACATGCAGCACTTACGCGCTGACGGTGATCCGCGAGCATGGCCCCATTCGTGGTGGCTGGCTGGCCATGCGCCGGATCGGGCGCTGCCATCCCTGGTCGGAAGGGGGTACGGATCTGCCTCCAAAGCCACACCGGCATTAAAAACACCCGCCACCTATTGTTTTGGATGCGGTTTTCGGCCACTTGAAGCGCAAGCCCCATTCAGTGAGACGAAAGACCGGCATCCGCCCGATGGACATCAAGCGCATTATTGCGGCCACACTTCTCTCGGCCCTTATCCTGATCGGTTTCGACTATTTCATGCCGAAGCCCCATCAGGACGATCCCCATTCCGTCCCTCATGCGCCCGCTGCGCAGGTTCAGTCCAGCGCGCCTGCTGCCGCGTCTGACACATCTGCGGAGACGCAGGTTGCCGCACGGCGCATCCCACTATCCGGGCCGGACGTGCAGGGATCCGTCAATCTGAAGGGCGCTGTTCTGGATGATCTGATTCTCACGAAATATCGCGAGACGCTTGCCAAAAACAGCCCGCTCGTGCGGTTGCTGGACAAAGCGGGAAGCGCGCATCCAAATTTCGTTGTGATCGGCTGGACGAATGCTCCCGGCTCCAACGCCCATGTGCCGGACCTAAATACGGTCTGGGACAGTGCGGACGAAACGCTGACGCCGGACCATCCGGTGACGCTGCACTGGGATAACGGGCAGGGGTTGGTGTTCTCCATCCAGATCGGGCTGGACGACCACTACATGTTTGCGGTCAACCAGACGGTCGAGAACCACTCCGGGCAGCCCGTGGCGCTTGTTCCGTTCCAGCGCGTCCAGCGGGACTATGACGCGCCGGAAGGGGCTTTCACCGCGCATGAAGGTCCGATCGCGGTCGTCGGTGGCCGGATGCAGGACGAGAGCTACAAGAACCTCCGCAAGGGCGCTGACCACCCGGACCATGTCTCCTGGTCATCGACGGGCACGAGTGGCTGGGATGGCATCAGTGACAAGTTCTGGCTGACAGCCGTGGCTCCTGCCGACGGTACGCCCGTTACGGCGAGCTTTGCTTACGTCCCGGGAGCGCCGGCATCTTATCAGGTTGGGATGTCCACACAGGCTCCCCAGCAGATCATGCCGAACGGCTCCATTACCGAGAAAAGCCATGTTTTCGCCGGGGCCAAGGTTCTCAGCCTGTTACAGGCTTATAGCAAACAGCTTGGGATTCCTGATCTGGACAAGGCGATCGACTTCGGCTGGTTCAGCTTCCTGACCCGTCCGCTGCTGACGCTTCTGCACTGGTTGTATCTGCATATCGGCAATTTCGGTCTCGCGCTGATGGCGCTGACGCTGATCGTCAAGATCGTTCTCTTCCCGCTGGCCTCCAAGGCGGCCCAGTCTTCGGCGCGGATGCGTCTGCTGGCACCCAAGGTCAAGGAAATCCGGGAGAAGAACAAGGACGATCCGATGGCCATGAACCAGAAGGTCATGGCGTTGTATCGTGAAGAGAAGGTCAGCCCGGCCAGCGGCTGTCTGCCGATGCTGATCCAGGCTCCGATCTTCTTTTGCCTCTACAAAATCCTGAACATCAGCATTGATGCCCGTCATGCGCCGTTCTTCGGCTGGATCCGCGATCTGTCGATGCCGGATCCGACGAACGTCTTTAACCTGTTCGGCCTGCTGCCCTTCGATCCGACGCATTATTCTTCATTTCTGCATGTCAGCATCTGGGGTGCGGCGCTCGGCCTGACGTTCTGGCTGCTGCAGCGCCAGACCAGTTCGACGGCAAGCCTTGATCCGGCGCAGGCACGCGTGATGCAGTTCATGCCGCTGGCTTATGTGTTTTTCATGTCCGGCTTCCCGGCCAGCCTTCTGGTCTATTACACATGGAATAACCTGCTGACGGTCGCGCAGCAGATGTTCATACAGCGCCGGACCGCTCTCCCCGTTCCGGTGTCCCGGACCTGAGGCATGATGAAAGAAATACCCGGGCCTCCGACCGAGGCCCAGATCGAGGATGGGCGGCTTCTGTTCGCGGGAGAATGTGAATTCTTCTTCGGCTCGCAGAAGATCGACCAGCTTCCTCCCATCGGTCGACCTGAAGTGGCTTTCGCCGGCCGCTCCAATGTCGGTAAATCGAGCCTCATCAATGCGCTGACGGGGCGTCGTGCGCTGGCACGGGCCTCTTCCGAGCCGGGGCGGACCAAGCAGCTCAATTTCTTCAATCTCGCGGATCGCATCTCCCTTGTGGATATGCCGGGTTACGGGTTTGCCAAGGCTGCGAAGTCAGTCAAGGAAGACTGGCAGGACATGATGTTCGCCTATCTTCGGGGACGCACCACGTTGGAGCGGGTCATTCTGCTTCTGGATGCGCGCATCGAGCTCAAGGCGTCCGACAAGGATGTCATGGAATTGCTGGATCGTGCTGCCGTGGTGTTCCAGATCGTGCTCACCAAGTGCGATCAGGTACGTCCCAAGGTGCTCGCAACGAAGACCGCTGAAGTCGAAGCGTTGGCGCTCAAGCATGCCGCCGCCTATCCGCGCATCATCTCCACAAGCAGCGAGACCGGTTTCGGGATCGAGGATCTTCGGGCAGAAATCGCCCGTTTTGCCATGCCACTCGAGACGTCAGGGGAAGGATAGTCCGGATCATGACCAGCAAGACCCACAGCTCCAAACTGCCGGACGTGCCGCCGGTCGTGAACGCGGAAGAAGCGCAGGCACAGGCGGCCATCCTGTCGAGTGCGCTGCCGTTCCTGCGACGTTATGCCGGGGATACGATTGTCGTTAAATACGGCGGTCATGCCATGGGCGAGGGCAAGCTGGCGCATGCGTTCGGCTATGATATCGCGCTGCTCAAGTTGGTCGGGATCAACCCGATCGTGGTGCATGGTGGCGGACCGCAGATCAGCGCTATGCTGGACCGTCTCAAAATCCGCTCCGAATTCATTGACGGCCTTCGAGTTACGGACCAGTCAATGGTTGACGTGATCGAGATGGTTCTGTCAGGCAGCGTCAACAAACAGGTCGCCGAACTGATTAACCGGGCTGGTGCACTGGCTGTCGGTATTTCCGGCAAGGATGGTGGTCTGCTGCAGGCGCGCCGCCTGACACGGACAAAGCGCGATCCGGACAGTGAGATCGAAAAGGTCATTGATCTTGGTTTCGTCGGGCAGCCGGAAAAGATTGATCCACGGGTCCTCTATGCGCTGCTTGGGGCCGGGCTGATCCCTGTGATTGCTCCGGTTGGCGTGGGTGCGGACGGCGAAACCTATAACATCAACGCCGATACGGCAGCAGGTGCGATCGCCGGTGCGGTCCATGCTTCGCGTCTGCTGATGCTGACGGATGTTCCGGGTGTGCTGGATGAGAACGGCAAGCTGATTGAAGAGCTGAGTGCTGAAGAGGCTCTGCGCCGGATTGCTGACGGTTCGATTTCGGGAGGCATGATTCCGAAGGTCGAAACCTGCCTTGAGGCCGTTCGTCAGGGTGCTAAGGCGGCTGTCATTCTGGACGGTCGGGTGCCGCATAGCTGTCTGCTGGAGCTTTTCACGCGGGCAGGGCCCGGAACGCTCATCAAGGCTTAATCGGCCTGACAGTCAATTGGATCAAGGATTATGGCGCTTCGTGTGAGAAGCGCCATTTTCTGTTTTCGGCCAGTCCTTCCTGTAAAGCCAGCATCCCGCGCTCCAGCAGGCTTTCCGGCGTTTCCTCAGCATTGGCCTCACGGGAGACGAGCCCGAGTTGTAGTGGAAGATGGACGGGAGGGTCGATCAGGATGGGAATGCCGTGCGCCGTCATGCGTTCGGCCCGTTCGGCTGCTGCGAAACGATCGCCGCCATCCATCCAGAGCCCGAAAATATTATTACTGATGCGGCCTATCGCGTCCGTCGGGCGAACCGCTTTGCGGAGCAGTGCGACGCATTGTCTGAGGGCTTCTTCGCCTCCTTCAAACCCCCGTGTTTTTGAGAGTTCCGTCAGGCCGGGAACGCGCGCGATGATCAGGGTGGCGGGCATGACCTCCTGATCCAGCCGACGGGTACGACGTTCTATTTCCGCCTTTAAGCCCTGCCAGTTCAGCAGATTGGAGGA
The DNA here is from genome assembly GCF_018256215.1 of Gluconobacter sp. Dm-73. NCBI lineage: Bacteria > Pseudomonadati > Pseudomonadota > Alphaproteobacteria > Acetobacterales > Acetobacteraceae > Gluconobacter > Gluconobacter sp. Dm-73. The sequence continues at coordinate 324,083 of NZ_JAERLW010000001.1, forward strand.
AACATCATAGTCGGAATCGAGCAGGATCCGGCGGTGAATGCTGTCCAGTTCCCAAAAACCAGCCAGCAGGGAGCAGACGGCCTGACAGAGTTGCTGTTCCGGCAGTGACCATGAGGTCGCGCGCCAGACAACCAGACACATCTGTTCGAGACTGCGGATGTTTTCGCGACAGATCATGGCATAGCGGGTGCCAGCTCTGAAAACGATTGTCCCTGTCCGTGCGGGGGTGGCGGAGAGAACGGCCTGAATGTCGTCTGTCAGACTTGAGGAACTGAACAGAAGTGTTTCGGGAGCTGCCGTATCCAGCAGGGCACCCTCGGCGGCGAGTGGCTCCAGCAGAGCCTCCATGGCGGAAGCAGCGGCCAGTCGGGGTACGATCGCCTTGCGCAAAGCTGTCGTCACGGCAGCAAGAATGGCGATTCCATCGTGTTCAGGGGCAGGGACGGATTCGTTTGTAAGGCTGGAAAGGGGCGCGGAAACGGATGTGAGTGTGCCGCGTGTTCCTGTAATGCGTCCTTCGCTGTCGTGAAACGGGCAGGAAGACAGGATCGCGGTCACAGGCGGCCCTTGCGGGGGCGTGATGGAAGCGGGCGTGCCCGTATGGGGCTGAAAAATATCTACAGAATCGCATAATGCGCTGAAAGGATGCCCGATCAGAGGGGTGGTCGGCTGCCCGAGCCATGTGTCCGGGGAAATGAGAATGATCCGACCGCGACTGTCTGTCTCGAAGACCAGATCTACTGCCTGATAAAGCAGGGAACGCCATCGTTCGCGGCTTTCCAGCGTGGACGCCAGCATGTTCCGCAGATCCTGCTGCGTTTTGCCTGCCGCAGATGGATTCACGAACTGGGACATCAAGGAACGTATATCAGGCAAGAGTGACATATCCCGCAGAAAGCTCTAGGTCGGGCCAGCCAGTCAAAGCCCCTCGCTTTCATAAGCTTGACGGATTAAGGATTCATGAACAACGCGCGAATGTGTGTAAGGTGAACTCCGGGGTAAAGATCCGTTGACATGCACCGTCGGGAACCGCATGGTCCGGCGGATTTCTGCTTTTCTGACCGGAACGACCTGATGCCGAATGCACCCCTTCGTACTGCCATCGAAGCCCTGTGGGAGCGTCGTACGACTCTCAGCGCCCGTACGGAAGGCGAAGACCGCGACGTCGTGGAAAAAGCCCTCTCCGCGCTTGATACCGGAACCCTGCGCGTCGCCGAGCCTTCCGAAAACGGTTGGGTCGTTCACGAATGGTTGAAGAAAGCCGTTCTTTTGTCGTTCCGTCTGAACGATAGCCGCGTTATGGAACGCGGCTGCGGTGGTGAGCCGGCCTTCGACAAGGTTCCCCTGAAGTTTGACGGCTGGGACCAGTTCCGTTTCGCAGAAGCCGGTTTCCGTGCTGTTCCGGGTGCGATCGTGCGTCGTTCCGCCTTCATTGCGCCGAATGTGGTGCTGATGCCGAGCTTCGTGAACGTAGGCGCACGCGTCGACAGCGGCACGATGATCGACACCTGGGCGACAGTCGGCTCCTGCGCCCAGATCGGCAAGAACTGCCACATCAGCGGTGGTGCAGGGATCGGCGGCGTTCTGGAGCCGTTGCAGGCGGCTCCGGTTATCATCGAGGACGACTGCTTCATCGGTGCGCGGTCTGAAGTGGCCGAAGGTGTCGTGGTCGAGAAGGGCTCCGTTCTGTCGATGGGTGTGTTTCTCGGCGCGTCCACCAAGATCGTGGACCGTGCGACAGGCGAGATTTTCATGGGCCGCGTCCCGGCCTATTCCGTCGTCATTCCCGGAACGCTGCCGCCGAAAGAGCCAGGCATGCCGTCTCTGGCCTGTGCGGTGATCGTCAAGCGTGTGGATGAGCGGACGCGCTCCAAGACCTCCATCAACGACCTTTTGCGCGACTGAGTGTCGTGAGCGGATCACACCTGCCGACAGACCCCGTGACACTGGCGCGGGATCTGCTGCGTTGCCCGTCCGTGACCCCGGCCGATGGAGGCGCACAGGCGCTTCTGGCAGGTGTGCTGGAGGGGATGGGCTTCGAAACAGTCCATCTTCCTTTCGGCCCCGCCGACGCACCGACGCCCAATCTGTATGCCCGCCTGGGGTCGGGTCATCCCGTGCTCTGCTTTGCGGGACATACGGATGTCGTGCCTCCCGGCGAAGGCTGGGCGCATGATCCGTTTGCGGCTGTGGTTCAGGACGGTCGGCTTTATGGACGCGGCATTGCGGACATGAAGGGCGGTGTGGCCTGTTTCGTGGCCGCCGTGGCCCGGCGTCTGGAACAGGGGCCGCTGAACGGCTCCATCTCCCTGCTGATTACAGGAGATGAGGAGGGCCCTGCGCATTTCGGGACGAAGCCAGTCATCGAATGGCTGGCGGAACGCAAAGAGCTTCCGGATTTCTGTCTGCTGGGTGAGCCCACGAATCCCGAGGCTCTGGGCGATGTCATCAAGATCGGCCGACGTGGCAGCATGAATGCCGTGGTGACCGTTCAGGGCATTCAGGGGCATGTGGCGTATCCGCATCTGGCGGATAATCCGGTGCACCGTCTCTTGGCAGCGTTCTCCGAACTGACGGCGCGCGAGTTGGATACGGGCAGCGAGTGGTTTGATCCGACTTCGCTTCAGGTCACGAGCATCGACGTGGGTAATCCCGCGACCAATATTATTCCGGCGCAGGCCATCGGGCGGCTGAACATCCGTTTCAATGACCTGCACACCGGTGCCGCTCTAACGGCGTGGATCGAGGATGTCGTCCGGCGTCACGCGCCTTCCGCTGATGTGCAGGTGGCCATCAGCGGTGAGGCTTTTCTGACGCAGCCCGGAGACGCCGTAACGTGCCTGTCGGATGCCGTACGTCAGGTGACGGGGCGTACGCCCCGGCTCGATACCGGCGGCGGTACGTCCGATGCGCGTTTCATCTCGCGCTATTGCGACGTCGCGGAGTTCGGTCTTGTGGGGGCGACCATGCACAAACGGGACGAGCATGTGGGACTTGAAACGCTGGAGGATCTGACGCGGATCTATCTGGCGTTCATGGAAGGATACGGGCTGTGAATTCCGGACGGCAGGGTTCGTTTCCTCCCTCCGGGAACATGGCCATCCCGCTGGGTGTGTGGCTTCTAGGGCGCGGGCGTTCCGAAGGGATCAACTGTTTCGCTCCGGGAGCAGGTGCGCTGTTCGCGGCTCTGGCACCCACGATCGCACTGGCGCTCATCGGTGTGTGGATGGCCTTCATGCTGCCGCCTGCTGAACGGGTCATGGGGCTGGTACGGGCGGTGGTGCCGCTGGTCTGCACGTTGTTGCAGCTTGTAGTGTCAGAGCTTTACGCGGTTTTTCTGAGCCGCAAGGGGCTGTGGACGCGCTATGCGACAGCCTCTTTATGGTGTGGCTGGCTGCCGCTGGTCATGCTCATTGTGGCCCAAGGCGTGCTGCATCTTGTGTTTCCAGGGGCTGCGGCCTCCGGTCAGGCGCTGGCCGGTCTCGCCTTCGGGGCACAGCTTTATACGCTGTGGCTGACTTGGTACGTCACGAAAGTCGGGCTTCTGACGACAGGGTGGCAGGCTTTTGTCATGACGCTTCTTCAGACCCTGCCGGTTGCCGCATTCCTCTGGATTCTGTGGCTTCTGCCGCCGCATTACAATGCGGTGGTGGATCTGCTCGGGATCTCGTTTTAGGTCCTGCTGAACGGATTGTCGGGATAGCCGACATCCATCAGGCAGAGCCCTTCCGGCGGGGCCGTCTGTCCTGCGGCACAGCGGTCTTTCGCTTCCAGAATCTCAATCATTTTTTCGACCGGCCACAGACCCGCGCCGATCATCATCAGGGTTCCGGCCATGTTGCGGACCTGATGATGCAGGAAGGAGCGCGCTTTCGTGTCGATCATGACCAGTTCGCCCTCGCGACGGATGGTCAGAATGTCCAGCGTGCGAACGGGACTTCTGGCCTGACAGGCGACCGCACGAAAGGATGTGAAATCATGCGGGCCGAGGAGATGGTTCGCGGCCTGCTGCATGAGATCCACATCCAGCGGGCGCTTGATATGCCAGACACGGTTTTCCATCAGACCCGGACGGGCAGGGCGGTTCAGGATCGTGTAGCGGTAGCTGCGCCATGTGGCGGAGAAACGCGCATTCCACTCTGGCCCGACTTGCGCGGCTTCGAGCACAACAACACGGTGGGGCTTGAGATGATATCCCATGCCGTCGCGGATCTGGCGGGCGTCGATCGGGGCGTCATCCGGGAAATCGAGATGGATGACCATCCCAGCGGCATGGACGCCTGCGTCCGTGCGTCCGGCAGTGATGCTGGGCACGAGCCGGTTGCGGACCAGTTTCGAGGCGGCAGCTTCGATCAGGCTCTGAATGGAGACGCCGTCATTCTGCTTCTGCCAGCCGAGATAGCCGGTGCCGTCATATTCGATGCGTAAGGCCCAGCGGTTCAGGCCGGAAGGTTCATGCTCCTGAGCCTGTGCGTCAGACAATTCCCATCCCTTTCGGCACGGGCTGACCGCGCAGGAAATCGGCGGCGGACATCATGCTGCGCCCCGGCTTCTGAAGGCGCTCGATACGAATCGCACCGGCGCCACACGCGATCGTCAGGGCGTCGTCGAGCGTGGTGCCGGGGGAGGCGTTGTGGGCTGTGTCCGGCAGCGGAGTGGCCGTGCCGATTTTTAGCACAACACCATCGAGCGTCGTAAACGCGCCGGGCCAAGGCGTGAGGCCGCGAATCTGGCGGTCAATCTCGGCTGCTGTGCGCGTCCAGTCGATACGGCCATCGTCGCGGGTCAGGCGTTCGGCATAGGTCACGCCGTCTGTGGGCTGCGGCACGGGTGTCGGTTGCTCGGCGAGGGCACGCACGACCAGACGGCTCCCGATTTCGGACAAACGGTCATGCAGTGTGCTGGCGGTATCGGTCGCGCTGATGGGTGTGGCTTCCTCCAGCAGAACCGCGCCGGTGTCGAGACCTTCATCCATCTGCATGATAGAAACGCCGCTTTGGGTGTCGCCTGCGAGGATGGAGGACTGGATGGGCGAAGCCCCACGCCAGCGCGGCAGAAGGCTGGCATGGATGTTCAGACACCCCAGACGCGGGGCGTCCAGCATTTCCTTGGGCAGAATGAGGCCATAGGCGGCGACCACGGCGGCGTCGGCATTCAGGGCAGCAAAAGCCGCATGCTCCCTCGTGTCGCGACGAACGCGCGCGGGCGTTCGAACTTCGATCCCGGCGGCTTCAGCGGCTTCATGAACAGGCGAGCGACGCAGCGCCTTGCCACGACCTGCCGGACGCGGCGGCTGTGTATAGACCGCAACCACCTCGTGACCGGCGTCGAGCAGAGCGTGCAGCGCCGGGACCGAGAAGTCCGGCGTTCCCATGAAAATCAGCCGCATCGGGAATCAGCGCCTTCCGATTTTCTGCTCTTTGGCAAGGCGACGCATGATCATGTTGCGCTTGAGCGTCGAGAGATGATCGACGAACAGGATGCCGTCGAGATGGTCCATCTCGTGCTGGATGCAGGTGGCGAGAAGGCCGGATGCATCACGCTCGATCGTCTCTCCCGCGAGGTTACGATAGCGCACGCGGATCGATTCGGGGCGGACGACTTCGGCATACTGGTTCGGCAACGAAAGACAGCCTTCCTCGCGAGCCGCCATCTGCTCTGAATCCGTAACGATTTCCGGATTGATCAGCAGCATGGGCTCACGCGGCGCGTCTTCTTCGGCCACGTCCACCAGAGCAAAGCGCATGCCAAGACCGACCTGCGGCGCGGCGAGGCCGATGCCGGGGGCCTTGTACATGGCGGAAAACATGCCCGGAAGCTGATCGCGGATGAAGGCGATATCCTCGGGGCGGACCTCACGGGCGACCTCCCGCAGCACGGGCTGGGGGGCGATCAGGATCGGGGTGGGCGGCACATCGTCGATGCCGGACAGGAAATCGAATTCGCTCATGCCCTGCGATGTAGCGAGCACGGGCGGCAAATGCCAGTGCAACATGCCATGAACGTCGGTTTTGCACGTGTTTGGTTGAGAGCAGAGCTTGCATCCCTAGGGGTGGTCACCATATCGTAGGACCAGCCAGTTGCCGCATAATGGGACTGGCTCTGTTTTACGTCTCGCTCATGGAGGAGGCTCTCGCCCTATGTCCGGTCGCCTGTTCACGTCCCCGATGTTCCTCGGCTTCGATCACCTCGAGCAGATGCTTGAGCGTGCTGCCAAGTCGACGTCCGATGGCTATCCCCCCTATAATATCGAGCAGCTCAGCTCCACGGCCTTGCGCATTACGCTGGCTGTTGCTGGCTTTGTCATGGACGACCTTCAGATTACGCAGGAAGACAACCAGCTCGTGATCCGTGGGCGTCAGACGGATGACAGTCAGGGGCGCATTTTCCTGCATCGTGGCATTGCGGCGCGGCAGTTCCATAAAGCCTTCGTACTAGCAGAAGGCATCGAAATTGGCGGGGCATGGCTTGATAATGGCCTGCTGCATATCGATCTTCTGCGTCCCGAGCCCGAAGTTCGGGTCAAGCGGATTGCGATTTCGCAGGGGCGGAGGAGCCCGGCACCTGCTCCGACGGTTCACCACGAAGTGGTGCCGCCTGTCGTGAAAACCCGGCGCGCAACGCGTCCTGCGCGCGATATCGACGACGAATAAGACCGGCCGCGCGCTTACAATTTTTACAGACTGAACCCAAGGCCGGGCGGCAGAAGCCGCTGCGGCTCCAAAAGGAAACGGAATTGAACAATCCCTTCGAAAACGGTGATCGTTCGGACGAAAAACTGCCTGCGGATCTGCGCCGCATCACGGGGCCGCAGCTTCTGACGCTGGGCATGTCCCGTCTCGCCTATGTCAGATCCGTCATGCATGAGGGCGAAATGCTCGTGGCCATCCACGCTGCCGACGGCACACCCATGGCCGTTGCAGAAGACGAGGAGAGCGCGCTCGACGCCATCCTTGAGCATGAAATGATCCCGACGCTTCTTCAGTAACCTCTTTCATAAGGTCCGCAACCGTGAGCAAAAACGCCGATATTTCCCGTCACCTTGAAGAACAGCGCCTTGCAGGCGTCGTCGTCCATAACGGACTAGCCTATCTGGCCGGGCAGGTCGCGGACGACGCCACGCTCGATACGGAAGGCCAGACGGTTGATATCCTGCGCCAGATCGACGCGCTTCTGGCATCGCTGGGAACGGATAAGAGCCGGATACTGTCGGTGCAGATCTTCCTGACGGATATTGCGGAAATCGGGGCGATGAACCGGGCCTGGGATGCGTGGCTGGACACGGACAGCAAACCCGCCCGTGCCACGGTTGAAGCAAAGCTGGCCGTTCCGGAATGGCGCGTGGAAATGACGGCGATTGCCGCGCTGAAATAAGAGCAGTCAGCGGGGCCGGTTCAGGCTGGGAACAGAAACGCTCTCAATCGACGGTCCAGTTCTGCGTCCAAGGGCAGATCATGGCCGTCGATGCTTGAAACGGCTGTCAGGGACAACGCATTGACCAGCCAAGCCCTCGTCACCGTTTTGAGGTCCTGCGGCAGAAGACGGCTTTCCATGCAGAAACCGCTGTCCAGCAGTCGGGCGCGGGACGTTCCCGGCAGAGCGCCGTCAGCGATGGGGGGCGTTTGCAGGCATCCCTCCCGCAAAAACAGGATGTTCGCAGCACTGGCTTCTGCAACAGCCCCTGTCGTTCCCAGAAGAAGCGCATCGTCCAGTCCTGCTGCGACGGCTTCCATGCGGCTCATAACGGAGAGCAGACAGGCCAGCGATTTGACACGCGCCAGTGGAGAATCCCCGTCCCGCCGGTAGCGGCTGAGGCCCAGCCGGACCGGAGCAGGCACGGTCATTATGGAAGCCGTGGCCTGAATGAGAACTGTCGGATGCGGCATAGCAGGTGGCACAAGGCCACGCGGTCCGGTGCCTCGTGTGACAGTCAGGCGCAGCGATCCGTCTGACAGATTCGTAACATGGAGCAGGTCGGATATGGCCTGTGTCAGCAGCGTCCGGTCTGGCGCAGACAGGCGGAGGATCGCGCATCCTTCTTCCAGTCGTGCGAAATGCCGTGCCAGATGAGGCGTTTGTCCGTTAGCAACGCGGATTGTTTCAAACAGACCATCGGAGAGCAGAAATCCCCGGTCATTCGGGGCAATATGGGCATCTGTAATGTCCAGAAGGCGCCCGTTGAGCCAGACTGTCGTGCTCATGCTCCAAACGCTTTCAGGAGCGGGGCGACTTTCAGAAGCATTTCCTCATATTCCCGCATCGGATCGGACAGCACGGTAATGCCGCCCCCTGCGCCGACGGAGACGGTATCGCCCGATCTCGCCAGACTGCGGATAATGACGGAACTGTCCATCGCCCCATCATTCCCGATACGGAACAGGCTGCCGCAATAGGCCTCGCGGGCCGAGGCTTCCAGCAGGTCGATGATCTCCATGGCCCGTTTTTTCGGTGCTCCCGTGACGGAACCCGGCGGAAGCGTGGCCTGAAGCAGATCAATGGCGTCCAGCTCGGGTCGAAGCTGTCCCTGAACTGCCGAGACCAGATGCAGGACATGCGGGAACTGCTCAACTTTCGAGAGTTGCGGAACACGGACGGAGCCGATCTCCGAAACACGACCAATATCGTTCCGCATCAGGTCTGTAATCATCAGGTTTTCGGCACGCTCTTTTTCGTCCGCAGCCAGTGTCCGGCTGTTCCGGGCTGTGTCTTCCAGAGTGTGTCCGAGGGCAATGGTGCCCTTAATAGGGCGCGTCTCGATCAGGCCGCCCCGCGAGAGTGAAATGAACCGTTCCACAGACGCACTGAGCAGCGAAAAATCCGGTGTTTTCAGATAGGCCCCGAATGGGGCCGGAGAGGTTTCCCGCAGCGTCTGATAGGCAGCCAGTTCATCGAAATCGTCACCACATTCTGCAACCCAACGCATCGTCAGATTGGCCTGAAAAATATCCCCGGCCCGAATGAAATCGACAATGCTGCGAACTGCATCCGTCCAGACATCCCGGGACTGTTCAGGCGCAAAGTGCAGGGAAGGTGTCGCGGAATGGACGAGGGGAGAGGTCAGATCAGGGACCGGGTTTCCAGTCTGGCTGATCCACCAGCAGCGTTCTTCATATCGATCGAAAGCCAGTACGTCCGTAAAGGAGGCCGCAACCAGTCTGGGCGCAGAAGAAACATGACGGGACGGGACGTTTTCAAGTGCCATGCCTGTTTCGTAGCTTACCATCCCGATCATCCCCCCCGTAAAGGGAATGATGCCCTCCGCTTTTGGGTAACGGGGCGCGGCAGCGGCCATACTGCGCAGATGTGTCCAGACATCGTCCTCTACGGACACGCCGTTCCTGCACAGGTTTTCCCCCTGCCAGTCGAGGGTCTCGGCAGGGGACAGACACAGAAAGGACCAACGCGCCCGTTCGTCCGTGTCCGGGCCTCCGCTATCGAGAAACGCGGCCCAGGGGGCAGCCTTCATGGCAGAAAGCGCCTGTTCGGGAGGTCTCCAGGGGATTTCAGTGAGCGGCAGCGAAACGCGAGACATTCAGGCTCCGTAAGGGAAGTCCTGCCAGCCTGTCAAAGCCTTGCAGTTCTGCTTGAAGTGTCAGGACGTGCGTCGCAGTCGCTTGCGCTGGCTGGACTTCGCAATGCCAAGCCCCTCACGATATTTCGCAACGGTGCGGCGTTGAATGGAGAAGCCTTCTTTTTGCAGAAGGGTCGTCAGGGCATCGTCGGACAGAACATTGTCCCCTTCCGCCGAGACTAGAGCCTGAAGACGATGCTGGATCGCATGGGCGCTCTGGGACGTGCCGTCTTCGGACGTCAGGGCTGTAGAAAAAAATAGCTTGAGCGGGACGGTGCCCTGTGGCGTGTCGATATATTTGCTGCTCACGATGCGGCTGATGGTGCTTTCGTGCAGATCCGTGCGCTCGGCGATGTCGCGCATGGTCAGCGGGCGCAGAGCGCTGGGACCATCGCGCAGGAAATCGGCCTGATGCTGCACAATGGCGCGACCAACCGTAAGCAAGGACTGCTTGCGGCTGTCCAGCGCGCGGATCAGAGCCGTGGCCTCTCCCGCACAGGCAAGGAGCGTCTTACCAGCGTCCGTACGCCCGTCGAGCTGCGCGCGCATCGTGTCATCAAAGCGGAGTTTCGGCAGCAGGCGCGTGTTGAGGGTCAGACGGAAGCCAGCGCCGTTGGGCCGGACGATCAGATCGGGTTCGATGGGGGGCTCGGGCGGTGGCAGGGTCAGGCCGGGACGCGGATCGAGCACCTGAATCTCGGTGAGCATCTCCAGCAGATCGTCCTGCTCAAGAGCGCATTTCTCGCGCAGCCTGCGCCAGTCCCGACGTGCGAGGAGGTCAAGATTATCGAGCAAAACCTGCATCGCGGGATCAAGGCGATTTCGCACGCGGAGTTGTGCAGCCAGACATTCTTCAAGCGATCTGGCGAAAAGCCCGACAGGTTCAAAATGCATGAGACTCTGACGAATGGCTTCGAGCTTTGTCGCCTCCATGCGAAGGTTGTCTGCAAGATCCGATACCGAAACGGGAAGGCGACCGCTTTCATTCAGACTGTCCAGAAGATGCAGCGCCGCGTTCTGCTCGTCTGGAGAAAAAGAAAGGCTGATCTGAAGGATCAGATCGTCCCGGGCAGATGGAAGCGGGGCTGCGGCTTCCGGGCGATCAGAGGTCGTGGTGAAGCGGTCCGGGTCGTCGTCGTGAAACTCTTCCGAAGACGGTGCAGCTTCGGGCGCTGTGTCGCCGGGCTCCAGAATGAGGAGCGGATTGGTTTCGCAGACCTGTCGCAGATGCTGGGCGAGATCGATCTGCGTGTATTGCAGCAGGGCAATCGCCTGACGCAGCTGGGGCGTCATGACGAGAGACTGCGACTGACGCTGGATCAGACCCGGGACAAGCATCCCGGCATGTTACAGCGAGAAATTCTCTCCGAGATAGACCCGGCGGACATCTTCGTTCGCAACGATGGCTTCGGGCGTACCTTCCATCAACACCTGACCGCCATGCATGATGTAGGCGCGGTCGATAACTTCGAGCGTTTCGCGGACGTTATGGTCCGTAATCAGCACACCGATGCCACGATCCTTCAGATGCGAAACAAGATCGCGGATTTCTCCGACGGCGATCGGATCAATACCAGCAAGCGGTTCATCGAGCAGGATGTAGTTCGGCTGACTGGCCAGCGCACGGGCGATTTCCAGACGACGGCGCTCACCACCGGACAGGGCCAGCGAAGGGGAGCGGCGCAGATGGGTGATACCGAATTCAGCCAGAAGGCCGTTGAGCATCAGGTCCCGCTTTTCCGGATCGGGCTCGACGACCTCAAGGGCGGCCATGATGTTCTGTTCGACGTTGAGCCCACGGAAAATGCTGGCTTCCTGTGGCAGGTAACCGACGCCAAGGCGCGCGCGGCGATACATCGGAAGCTGCGTAATGTCCGCGCCATCCAGCGTGATGGTGCCGGTATCGGGCTGAACGAGACCGACGATCATGTAGAAGCTGGTGGTCTTGCCCGCGCCGTTCGGGCCGAGGAGACCGACGGCTTCGCCGCGCTGCACCTGAAGCGAGACGTTTTTGACGACGGCGCGTTTCTTGTAAGATTTGCCGATACCGCTTGCGACCAGACCGGTTGCGGGCGGCTGAGAGGGGATATGGCTGTCTGTCACTTGGGTGCCTGGCTGCTGTTGGCCTCGTTTGGCACGACGAGCCCCTGAATGGGGGAATCCGTGCCCGGCAGCATGGTTGCGATGCCGGTCTTCATGTTCACGATGGCCTGCGAGCCATTGTTCTGGTTCTGCCCCTGCGTGACATGCACATGGCCGATCAGGCGGGCGATCTGGGTATCGAAAACATAGACGCCACGATCGCCCGTGGCGGTCTGGGTCGGTGTCCGCAGAACGACATGCCCCCAGCCATAGGCCCGGTCGAGCTTCGAGGAACCGCCACCCATCGGGTTGGACGAATCTGCGGCCGCCTGTCCCGATTTTGCAGACTGTCCCGGAGCAGGCGCGTCGTTGGGTTTGCTGAACGAGACCAGCACGTCCGCCTTGACCTGCTTGCCGTCATTGGTGGTGACAGTCGCATCACCCCGGCCAACCGACATGCGCGTCTTGGAATGATATTCCATAACGTCGCGGGCCGTCAGAACGTCCTGCGGCGTCGTCAGTTTCAGATGCTTGCCGGTCATGACCATGACGCCCTGATCCATGTCGTACAGCGCATGATCGCCCCAGCCCTGATCGGTCTGGTTGTAGATATGGACATTGCCGCGCGCCTCGATCCGGTACAGTTCAAGCGAACCGCCCATCGGATCATTGCTGCTGGCGCTTTTGCCATCAGCTGGTGTCGGCGTATGTGCGGGCTGTTCGGGAGCAGGCGCTTTCTTGCGCAGATATCCGATCAGCGTGTCCGCATCGACGGTCGTATCTCCGCGCACGGCCCGCGCTCCGCCCGTGAGCGTCACGGTCTGGGCATTGCGGTCGTAGACTTCTTCTTTTTTCCAGAACAGCTGCACGGCTTCACCGTGGGACATGTCCAGCCCGTCCGCATAGGCGGGCGCGGACGGGAGAGCCAGAGGAAGTGCAATCAGAAGGGGAAGGAAGGCTGCGGAACGGCGGGTCATTTCTCTGTCTTCAGTCCTTGCAGGTGCAGGCGGGCCGCCGCACTCGGAGGGCCGTTGTCATCGTTGCGGACCGTCAGTCCGGGTCCCGTAAACTGCATGATACCCGCATGCTGGTCCAGAAAATAGCCTTGGGCATCCTGCGTGCCGAACGGACCTTCCGCATGGACCCAGTCCCGCGAGGCGATGACGTCCGCCTTGAGGTCCAGATCGGCCGAGGGGCCATTCAGGAGAAAACCATCGTCGCGGTAGAGCACGACATTGTCGTCAAGATCGAGCGTCTGTTCGTGCTGCATATAGACGCCACGATCAGCCTTGATATGTGCCCACGAATTCCCTGAAAGCTGGATGTCGGCAACCGGATCGACCAGGTCCACGCGGTCCGGGCCCTGCTGGTGGGTGGTGCGGGCCGTGATCATGTAAAGATGGTCGTGGGCGTCGAGGCCGCGATAGGTGGCCTGTTCCATATTGCCGCTTTCCACGCGCAGGCGGGCCATTTCCTTCAGGGCGGCGCGGTTCTGGTTCATGAGATGGGAAATCTCGGGCCAGGCCGCGATGGAACTGAGGAGGACGAGAGCCAGCCCTGGCAGTGCCCATTTGGCAAATCCCAGAAGCGAGCGGCGTCGGGCGAGTTCCTGCGCATTGGGGGCTTGGCGGATCCGCTGGAAGGCGGCGCGGCGCAGGTTGTCGAGACGGGCGAGACTCTCTGTCCGGTTCGGGTCAAAATCTTCCCGGCGGATGCGGTGTTCGCCATTATCGGGCGTGGGGTCGCTCATGACAGGCCGCTTCGCAGGAGGTCGTGAATATGGACGATTCCCGCAGGGCGGCGTCCTGCGTCCACGATGAATATGCTCGTGATGGGGCGCTCGCGCTGGTTCATAAGATGCAACACGTCCTGCGCCAGCGTGTCGGCACGTGCAGTGACGGGGGCGGGATTCATGACGTCCGCCGCCGTGGTTGCGTCGAGGTCGCCGGAGAGAGCGCGGCGCAGATCGGCGTCTGTGATGAGGCCCTGAAGTTCACCATTGTCATCAATGACACCCATGCACCCGAATGACTTGCGTGTCATCTCGAGAATGACGGAGCGGAGCGGGAGGCTGCCCTGTCCAAGGGGCAGAGCGTCGCCGGTATGCATGAGGTCGCTGATCGGGCGCAGGCGCGCCCCGAGAAGCCCTCCGGGGTGAAAAGCGCCGAAATCGCGGGCGGTGAAACCGCGCTTTTCCAACAGTGCGATGGCGAGCGCGTCGCCCAGAGCCAGTTGCAGCAGGGTGCTCGTCGTCGGCGCTAAGCCCATCGGGCAGGCTTCTGCGCTGGTGGGTAGGACCAGTGGGATCTGTGCGGCACGGGCGAGGGCCGAGGTGCCGACGGCGGTCACAGCGATCACGCAGTGATTCTGTCGGGTGGCATAGGCCAGAATCGCGGCAAGTTCTGCGGTTTCGCCCGAATTGGAGAAAGCGAGGATCAGATCGCCGGGTGCTACCATCCCAAGATCGCCATGTGCGGCTTCAGCGGGGTGCAGAAACAGCGAGGGTGTACCGGTAGAGGCGAGGGTTGCCTGAATTTTGCGGGCAATATGGCCGGATTTCCCGATTCCGGTCACGATCAGACGCGCGCGACTTTCTGCGATGCGGTCGACTGCTTCGCTGAACGCAACTCCGAGCGGGCCAGAGAGGGCCTGTTCGAGCGCTTCCAGTCCTTTGCGTTCGATGGAGACGGTCTGGAGGGCCGATTCCAGAGCGGTGCGGGAAAAACCGGGCGACGGGCGATGCATGATCAGTCGGGCCGGAATTCAGGCGCGGTGCGAGAAAATGTCGGACTCGTCGTAGCCCAGCAGGTCGAGGCGGCAGCGGGCCGGGAGGAAATCGTAGCAGGATTGCGCGAGGTCGCGTCGGTTTTCACGGATCAGCATGGCTTCGAGCTTATCCCACAATGCGTGAAGATGCAGCACGTCCGATGCGGCATAGCGAAGCTGATCGGGGGTGAGGGTCTCGGCACCCCAGTCAGAGCTCTGCTGGTGTTTGGAGATTTCGACGCCAAGGAGGTCCCGGCACAGATAGGCCAAGCCATGACGGTCCGTGAAGGTATAGACCAGCCGGGCGGCGATTTTGGTGCAGATGACAGACGGGATCGTAATATTGAAGGCGTTCTGCAGGACTGCGACGTCAAAGCGTGCGTAATGCATCAGCTTGGTGACGGAATCGTCTGTCAGGAGCGCTTTAAGGTTTGGGCAGTCATAGCCCCGGCCACCCATGGAGACCGGTTTGATCTGCACAAGATGGGCTTCGCCATCGCCGGCTGAGAGCTGGATGAGGCAGAGGCGGTCACGATGGGGATTGAGACCCATGGTCTCGGTATCGATGGCAACGACAGGGCCAAGATCAAAGTCATCCGGCAGATCGCCGTCATGAAGATGGATGGCGTCTTGCGAACTCATTTGTCGTCACCAAATTTTTTTGATCACCAGAGGATCGAGGCGATTGATCGCCTGATCGTCTGTGGTGCCCAGAAGAAGACTCGAACTTCCACGTCCTTTCGGACACAGGTACCTGAAACCTGCGCGTCTACCAATTCCGCCATCTGGGCTCAGAAAGCACCGGAGTTTTTTCAGTTTCCTGAAGCATCCCGGCTCGGTGAAGAGGCGTTTACCCCTCCACGTATGGGGCGTCAACAGCCAACTGAAAGAAAAATGCAAATGCGTAGAAATTTTTCCGTGGTCGGGATGTCGAGCGGAGAGGGAGCAGGCCGCAGTCCAAGGGTTGTGGCGGTTCTGGGCGGAGGAGGTTTTGTCGGGCGCGAACTTGTCGGACGGCTCGTGGCCTTGGGGCACGTCGTGCGGGTGGGGAGCCGAAACCCCGAAGATGATCAGGGATTGGCACGGTTCCCGGGTGACGGGCGTGTGGAGTTCATCAAGGCATCCGTGAATGACGCTGCTGCGCTGGAGCATGTGTTTGCCGGGGCGGATGTGGGGGTCAATCTGGTGTCCATCATGTCGCCGGACGTGCAGGCGATGCATCGGGTCAATGTCGAAGGTGCGCGGCTGGCGGCGCTCGTGGCGCGGCGTGAGGGCGTGGGGCAATACCTGCATATGTCTGCCATCGGCGCGTCGCTGACGTCGCCGGGGAATTACGGGCGCAGCAAGGGACTGGCCGAAAGGATGGTACGGGAGGTCTTTCCCGAAGCGGTGCTGTTGCGGCCTTCGGTGATTTTCGGGCCGCAGGATAGTTTCTTCAACATGTTCGCGCTGATTGCGAAGCTCTCGCCGGTTCTGCCGGTGTTTGCGCCCAAGACGCTTTTTCAGCCGGTCTATGTAGGCGACGTGGCGCGGGCGATCGTCACACTGACTGAACCGGGGCACGAAGGTCTGACTGTCGAAGCAGGTGGGCCGGATGTTCTGAGTATGAAGGACTTGATGACGTTCGTTCTGGAGGCATCGGGGCGTCATCGGATTCTGGTGTCTGTGCCGGGATGGGCGGCGAAACTGGAGGCCGATATTCTTGAGTCACTGCCGGGACATCTGCTGACGCGCGATCAGGTGGCGATGATGGGCGTGGACAATGTGGTGCAGCACGGAGCGGTCGATCTTCAAGCGCTTGGGATCAGGCCTGCGGCGATGCGGAGTATCGTTCCAGACTATCTGAGGGGAAGTGTTTGTGAGAGCTGGCGGCGCTTCCGAAAGTGATTAGTCCGTTTCGGACCTAAAAATCTGTGTGAAAAATGGCTCATACGATAAGAAGATGGGTCATTTCGCACGAAAGGTCAGCATTGCTGACTGTTATTGAATAAAGTGACGGAATAGCTGCATTCTTACTCGCATGTTTGCAGGAGACACGACGCATGGCCGAACGGATGTTGCAGTTCGTCACCCACCCCCAGGTGCTTCCGGAGAAGCGCGACGCGGCCGAACGCCGTCAGGATTTCGGGGAGATTTACCGTGGGTTCGCGCGCAGCCGGGCGGAAGAACAGGCGTCGCGGTGTTCGCAGTGCGGGATTCCGTTTTGCTCCGTGCATTGTCCGCTGGGGAACAACATTCCCGACTGGCTGAAGTTGACAGCGGAAGACCGGCTTGAGGAAGCGTATGAGATGTCGTCCGCGACGAATACGTTTCCGGAGATCTGCGGGCGCATCTGTCCGCAGGACCGGCTGTGCGAAGGCAACTGCGTCATCAACAAGGGCTTCGAAAGCGTCACGATCGGCGCTGTCGAGCGCTTCATTACCGAAAATGCGTTCGAGCAGGGCTGGGTCAAGCCGTCTCTGCCGGAGCGGGAGCTTGGGCGCAGCGTCGGGATCGTGGGCTCCGGCCCGGCGGGTCTGGCCTGTGCGGAGCGACTGCGGGCACAGGGTTATGAGGTTCATGTCTATGAGCGTCAGGACCGTGTGGGCGGGTTGCTGACTTACGGCATTCCGAGCTTCAAGCTGGAAAAGCATGTGGTGGCACGCCGTCATGCGCTGCTGGAGGAGCAGGGGATCGTGTTCCATCTCTCCACGCCTGTGGGTTCGGGGAGTGGCGAGACGTCCCTTGAGGATCTGCGGGCGCGGCATGATGCGGTGTTCCTTGCGACGGGCGTGTACCGCTCGCGCGATGTGAAGGTGCCGGGGGCCGGGCTTGAGGGTGTTGTCGATGCGATCGACTTCCTGACGGCGTCTAACCGCCGCGGTTACGATGAAGATCCAGGCGAAGATGCTGCGCTTCATGCGAAGGGTCGTCGGGTCGTGGTCATTGGCGGTGGTGACACGGCCATGGACTGCGTGCGCACGTCGATCCGTCAGGGTGCCGAGCGTGTGACCTGCGT
Organism: Gluconobacter sp. Dm-73; assembly: GCF_018256215.1. Taxonomy (NCBI): domain Bacteria; kingdom Pseudomonadati; phylum Pseudomonadota; class Alphaproteobacteria; order Acetobacterales; family Acetobacteraceae; genus Gluconobacter; species Gluconobacter sp. Dm-73. Next base: position 341,500 of record NZ_JAERLW010000001.1, read on the forward strand.
TTACCGTCGGGACCGGGCGAACATGCCGGGGTCGCGGCAGGAAGTTCACAATGCCGAGGAAGAAGGCGCGCAGTTCGAGTGGCTGGGCTCGCCGGAAGCGTTTCTGGGCGATGGCAGTGTATCGGGCGTGCGCGTGATGAAGATGCGTCTGGGGTCTCCGGATGCGTCGGGGCGCCGCTCCATCGAGGGCACGGGACAGCATGACGTGATCGAGGGCGATCTGGTCATCAAGGCTCTTGGCTTTGATCCCGAAGATCTGCCGGAACAATTCGCGGCCCCCGATCTGGCCGTGACGCGCTGGGGCACGCTGACGGTGCCGCCGGGCGGTTTTGAGACGAGCCTTCCGGGCGTGTTCGCTGGTGGCGACATTGTGCGCGGGGCGAGCCTTGTTGTTTGGGCGATCAAGGACGGCCGGGATGCGGCCGATGCGATCCATCATCATCTGACTGAAACAGTAACCGGTTCTCTGGAGGCCGCGGAATGACACAGAATAACGATTTCATCCGCGAGCATGCCGAGAACGTTGAACGTCTGAAGGGTCTGTATGACCCGTCGCAGGAGCGCGATTCCTGCGGTGTGGGTCTGGTCGCGTCGCTGGATGGCAAGCCGTCGCGCAGCGTGGTGCTGGCGAGCATCGAGGCGTTGGGCAATATCTGGCATCGCGGTGCGGTCGATGCCGATGGCAAGACCGGCGATGGCGCGGGCATCCATGTTGAGATCCCTCAGGATTTCTTTGCCGAGGCGATCCATAACAGTTCCAGCGACGATACGATTGACGGTCGCATCGCAGTAGGCATGGTGTTCCTGCCCAAGACCGATTTAGGCTCGCAGGAGCGGGGCCGTCAGATCATTGAGACGGAGATCCTGAACTTCGGTTACGGGATCTATGGCTGGCGTCAGGTGCCGATCGATACGGCGTGCATTGGCGAGAAGGCCAACCAGACTCGGCCGGAAATCGAGCAGATCATGATCCGCAACCGGCTTGGCCGGTCCGAGGACGAGTTCGAGCGCGACCTTTATGTGCTGCGTCGGCGGATCGAGAAGCAGGCGACGGCGCAGCAGGTTGATCTGTATGTGTGTTCGATGTCCTGCCGCTCGGTGATCTACAAGGGCATGTTCCTTGCTGAAAACCTGACGGATTTCTATCCGGATCTGCTTGATGAACGGTTCGTCTCGCGGTTTGCGATCTACCATCAGCGCTATTCGACCAACACGTTCCCGACCTGGAAGCTCGCCCAGCCGTTCCGCAAGGTGGCGCATAACGGCGAGATCAATACGATTTCGGGCAACACGAACTGGATGCGTTCGCACGAAACGCGGCTCGCCCATCCGGATCTGGACCCGTACATGGCAGATCTGAAGCCTGTGGTGCAGGCTGCGGGTTCCGATACGGCGGTTCTGGACAATGTGTTTGAACTGCTGACCTTCGCCGGGCGCGATGCGCCGATGGCGAAGACGATGCTGGTACCGGCCTCTGGCGGTGCGAACTCGGCAATGTCCGACGCGGCGCGTGCGCTGTTCCGGTACTGCAATGCGGTGATCGAGCCGTGGGATGGTCCGGCAGCTTTGTGCGCGACGGATGGGCGCTGGGTTGTGGCGGGTCTGGATCGCGCCGGGCTACGGCCGCTGCGCTACAGCATCACGCAGGACGGGCTCCTCATTGTGGGCTCCGAGACCGGGATGGTCCGGGTACCGGATGCACGCGTTAAAAGCCGCGGGCGGCTTGGCCCAGGGCAGACGCTGGCGCTCGATCTGAAGGAAGGGCGGCTTTACCAGTCCGAAGAACTGCTAGAAATGCTGGCCTCGCGTCAGGATTTCCAGGGCTGGGTGAAGCGCATCCGCGATATCGAGCCGATCGTGCGCGATGTTGTGGAACCCGAGGCGCTGGACCCGGATGTGCTGCGGCGGCATCAGATGGCGGTCAGTCTGACGCATGAGGAGCTGGAGACGATCCTGCACCCGATGGTCGAGACGGCGGCTGAGGCTCTGGGCTCCATGGGCGATGATACGCCGCTTCAGGTGCTGTCGCAGATCTATCGTGGGCTGGCGCATTATTTCCGTCAGGGGTTCAGTCAGGTCACGAATCCGCCGATCGATTCCCTGCGTGAGACGCGGGTGATGAGTCTGATCACGCGGCTGGGCAATCTGGGGAATATTCTCGATCAGGCGCCGGAGCAGTGCGACCTGTTGCAGCTGCCGAGCCCGGTCCTGACGATCGGTGAGTTCGACGAGTTGCGGAAGGTGTGCGGCGAGAATGCGGGCGTGATCGACTGCACCTTCCCGGCTGAAGAGGGCGAGGAAGGTCTGCGGGCGGCGATTGCCTCCATCCGCGTGCAGGCGGAAGATCATGTTCGCGGTGGATGCACGCATCTGTTCCTGACGGACGACAATACGGATGCGGTGCGGGTTGCGATCCCGATGATCCTCGCCACCGCGGCCGTGCATATCCATCTGGTGCGCAATTCGCTGCGGACGTTCACGTCGCTGAACGTGCGGACGTCCGGCGCGATCGACGTGCACGCGATTGCCGTTACGATTGGGGTGGGTGCGACGACGGTGAACCCGGCTCTGGCGCAGCATTGTGTGGCGGACCGGCTGCGGCGTGGTCTGTTCGGCAAGATGTCGCTGCGTGAGGCAATGGAGCGCTATCGCAAGGCCGTGGACAAGGGTCTTCTGAAGATCATGTCCAAGTCGGGCATTTCGATCATTTCGGCCTATCGTGGCGGGTATAATTTCGAGGCGATCGGGCTGTCCCGCGCGCTGGTGGCGGAGTTCTTCCCCGGTATGCCGTCGCGGATTTCGGGGATTGGTCTGCCGGGAATCGCGCGCAACATCCTGGGCGCACATGCGGCCGCATGGAACCGGAAGGTCGAAGCACTTCCGGTCGGCGGACGCTACAAACTGCGCCGTCAGGGTGAGACGCATGCCTTCTCCGGCCAGCTTGTGCACATGCTTCAGAGTGCGGTGACGGCGAACAGCTTCACGCTGTACCGGCGCTATGCGGATGCGGTGCGCCAGATGCCGCCGGTGGCGCTGCGCGATCTGCTGGATTTCAAGCCGCTTCATGCGCCGGTTCCGGTGGATGAGGTGGAGAGCATCACGCAGATCCGCCGTCGTCTGGTAGCGCCGGGGATTTCTCTGGGGGCTCTGAGCCCCGAGGCGCATGAGACGCTGGCGATTGCCATGAACCGGATCGGCGCGAAATCCGATTCCGGTGAAGGTGGCGAGGATGCCGAGCGGTCCAAGCCGCGTCCGAACGGGGACAATGCGTCTTCGGCGATCAAGCAGGTGGCGTCCGGACGTTTTGGCGTGACCGCGCAGTATCTGAACGATTGCCGCGAAATCGAAATCAAGATGGCGCAGGGTGCGAAGCCTGGCGAGGGTGGACAGCTTCCGGGCTTTAAGGTCACGGAGCTGATCGGGCGGCTGCGTCATGCGACGCCGGGCGTCACACTGATTTCGCCGCCGCCGCATCACGACATCTATTCGATCGAGGATCTGGCGCAGCTCATTTACGATCTCAAGCAGATCAACCCGACGGCGACCGTGACGGTCAAGCTGGTGGCGCGGACGGGCATTGGCACGATTGCGGCCGGTGTGGCGAAGGCCAAGGCAGATGCGATTCTGATTTCCGGCCATTCGGGCGGCACGGGGGCAAGCCCGCAGTCTTCGATCCATTATGCGGGTCTGCCGTGGGAGATGGGGCTGTCGGAGGCACATCAGGTGCTGATGCTGAACCGGCTGCGGCATCGTCTGGTGCTGCGGACGGATGGCGGCATCAAGACGGGCCGCGACGTTGTCATGGCGGCGATGCTGGGTGCCGAAGAATTCGGTATCGGCACGGCGGCACTGGTGGCGATGGGTTGCATCATGGTGCGTCAGTGCCACTCCAATACCTGCCCGGTGGGCGTGTGTGTGCAGGACGAGAAACTGCGGGAGAAGTTCGGGGGATCGCCGGAGAAGGTCATCAACCTGTTCACGCTGATTGCGGAAGACATCCGGCATATTCTCGCAGAGCTGGGTGTGCGGTCGCTTGAAGAGGTGATCGGGCGGACGGATATGCTGCGTCAGGTGTCGCGTGGTGCGGATTATCTGGACGATCTGGATCTGAACTCCCTGCTGGTTCAGGCCGATCCGGGAGAGCATGCGCGTTACTGCACCCGTGAAGGGCGTAACGAAGTACCGGAGACGCTGGACGGGCAGATCATCCCTGATGCGACGGCGCTGTTCGAACGTCGGGAGAAGCTGCACCTGCATTACACGGTGCAGAATACCCATCGTGCGATCGGCACGCGGGTTTCGGGGCTGATTACGCGCAAGTTCGGCATGAAGGAGCTTCCGGAAGGCCAGCTCACGCTGTCGTTGCGCGGGTCTGCCGGGCAGTCTCTGGGCGCGTTCGGTGTGCAGGGGCTCAAGATCGAGGTCGAGGGCGATGCTAACGACTATGTCGGCAAGGGCCTGTCAGGCGCGACGATCGTTGTCCGCAAGTCACCGGCCGCGCAGTGGGCCTCCGAACAGAGCGCGATCATCGGCAATACCGTTCTGTACGGCGCCACGGCAGGCACGCTGTTTGCAGCCGGTCAGGCGGGTGAGCGCTTTGCGGTGCGGAATTCCGGTGCGACGGCGGTGGTCGAGGGCTGCGGCTCGAATGCCTGCGAATACATGACCGGCGGCACGGTCGTGATCCTTGGAGAGACAGGCGACAATTTCGGCGCCGGTTTCACGGGTGGCATGGCTTATGTGCTGGACGTGAAGGGACGGTTCGAGGCGCAGATCAATCCCGATACGGTGATCTGGAGCCGTGTGCAGGCTGGCAGCCGCTGGGATCAGGAGCTTCGGGCGTTGGTGGAGCGGCATGTGGCGGAGACCGGCAGTACCTATGCCGAAGATCTGCTGCACTGCTGGGAGCGGACGCTGGAGCGCTTTTGGCATGTCGTGCCGCGCGATTATGCGCGGATCATTGGCTACGTGCAGGAAGATCTGTCGCAGCTTTCGGCTTGAAGAAGGGCGGAAGGAAGATGGTCGAGACTGTCGGTGATCTGACATTGACTTATGATGAGATGGCTTCGCTGAGGAGCTATCTCATCGCAACAGTTTTTGAATTTTCTGATTGTATTGAAATTGGAATATTGGGAATGTTTCAGGCTGATGAAATATTATCAATGGCAAACAAGGTATATTCTCTTATAAGGTGGGATAAAAAAGAATATACGAATATATTCTCTGATGATGATTGTAAAATCATAAAGAGTTGTATTTTTCATGGAGAGATGGCTATCGGGATTTATTCGACATACAAAAAATATATCGACTATGAAACCTGCGATTTTGGAATCACAAAAGACAAAATTTACAATTATATTCATGAATATAGGAAAATATAGGCTAGTGACCCAGCTGTTCATGTTGGTTTGACAACGTCTGAATTCAGGATTTTCCGATTTGGCTATTGCTTTGCGCTGGTTATGGAAGAGGTTGACCGGGACGGAGTTTCAGGCAGGGGCGCTCCACGAGGCGCCATGAGAGGATTGCGCCGGCGATCGTGGTGAGGATCGTGAGAAGTACGGCGTTTCGGCGGCTGAGGCCGTAGCGGATGTGAAGGTCTCCGGCCATCATCACCAGCGGGAGATGGCACAGATAAAGCCCGTAACTATGGGTGCTGAGGCTGCGGACTGCCGGGCCGATCACAGGCGGCAGGGTTCGCAGGCGCATCATTGCAGGCATGCAGAGCGCATAACCGAAGCCTACAGTATCAAATGAAATGATGGCGCTAAAGCGTGGCGGCCAGAGCGGGATGGGCAAAAGATCCCCCAGCCATGTCGTGAGGACGATCCCTGTGCCAAGAATGCCCAGGGGTTTGTACAGGCGGGGGATGCTTTTCGAATATCGGTTCAGGCACGCGGCGGCGACGCCCCATGCGATGGAGTCAAGACGGCAGGGCACGATTTTACTGATGGCTTCCTCCCAGTTGAGGTCTGTGGGCAGCGACAGGCGCCAACAGACCGGAACGATGAAGAAAGCCGCAAGTGTGAGTCCGAACGCCCAAGCGGGTCTGATCCGGCAGGCAAGAAGCATGAGTAGCAAAGTGGGGAAGGTGATGTAGAACCATTCCTCCACGCAAAGCGACCATGTAACGCCATACCAGTTCGAAACCATGGGCCAGCCGAGATTTTGCGTCAGGGTCAGGAACCAGGGCAGGACGCGTCGGGCTTCGTCCCATGTCACGCCGTAGGGGCCGAAACGGGCGAGCGGGATCAGCAGTGCGAACAGCCAGACATAATAGGCCGGGAGGGTGCGCATCCATCGGCGGACGAGAAAAATTCCCCAGCCTTTGAGGGAGGTTCCGCGTTCAAGCAGATCGAGCATGATCGTGCCGATCAGAAAGCCGCTGAGGACGAAGAACAGCATCACGCCGTAAAAGCCGAGGATCACCAGATGGAACGGAAGCACGCGGTGCCACCAGTCCAGAAACAGGCTTCCGTCATGGCAGATCAGGACATCGAGGATGGCGACCGAACGCAGCAGATCAGGGCCTGCGATTCGCTGCGGCAGATTTTCAAAGGATGTCAGAGTGATTGATGCCTGGGGGGGGTATTTTTTCATGAAATGGCGGAAGATCCCGGAGTGTGGCTCCATTAGGCTCCGAGAGGCGATTTTATACTACAGATTTGTCATCAACATCCCGTTTGACGGCGCGGATTGTGGCTCTAAGGTCAGGGTATGACCATGCTCTTTTCTGCCGCTGACGGCACGCCCAATTCGTCCTCCGGGGAGCAGATGCCGCCCCGCTGGGACCTGTCCGATCTCTATGCTTCGCCGGAAGATCCGGTTCTGGCGACGGATTTCGATCGCTGGGCGGAGGAGGCGCGCCGTTTCTGCGAGACGTATAAAGGGCGTCTGGGCAGCCTGAATGGTACCGGACTCGCGGCGGCTTTTGCCGACTATGAAGCGATTGAAGAAGGCCTCGGGAAGATCGGGTCTTTCTCCAGCCTCGGCTTTGCGGCGCATACGACTGATCCGGTCTGGGGGCGGTTTGCGCAGGGTGTGCAGGAGCGGATGACGGAGGTGGCCTCCGATCTGATGTTCTTCACGCTGGAACTGAATCGGATCGCGGACGAGGATCTGGCGCGGATCTGTGAAGCGTCGGAAATGCGTAAATGGGATGCGTATCTGCGGGATCTGCGGATGTACCGGCCCTATCAGCTCTCCGATGAGGTTGAGCAGGTGCTGATGGACAAGTCGGTGACGGGACGGAATGCCTGGAACCGGCTGTTCGACGAAACGATGGCGACGCTGAGCGTCACGATCGACGGTGAGGACAAGCCGCTGGGCGAGGCGTTCAATCTGCTGACGAATGCGGATCGTGCGAAGCGCGAGGCTGCGGCGCAGCAGATCAGTGCGGTTCTGGGCGAGAATTCGCGTCTGCTGACGATGATTACCAACACGCTCGCCAAGGACAAGGCGATCGGGGACAAACTGCGCGGCTATCCGCGCCCGACGAGTTCGCGCAATCTGGCAAATATGGTCGAGGACGAGGTTGTCGATGCGCTGGTGGGCGCGGTGGACGAGGCTTATCCGCGTCTGGCGCACCGGTATTATGCGCTCAAGGCGAAGTGGCTCGGGCTGGAAAAGCTGGAGCACTGGGACCGCAATGCCCCGCTGCCAGGTGTGGAGGCGCGTCCGATCGACTGGGAGCAGGGCAAAGAGATCGTGCGGACGGCCTATGCCGGGTTCGATCCGGCTCTGGGTGAGATCGTCCAGAACTTCCTGACCAATCCGTGGATTGATGCTGCACCAGTGCCGGGGAAGTCTTCGGGGGCGTTCTCCCATTCCTGCGTCCCGTCCGTGCATCCGTATATTCTGATGAATTATCGCGGGCAGCCGCGGGACGTCATGACGCTGGCGCATGAACTAGGGCATGGCGTGCATCAGACGCTGGCCGGGAAAAAACAAGGCTATCTGAATGCCGATACGCCTCTGACGCTGGCCGAGACGGCATCGGTATTTGGCGAGATGCTGACGTTCCAGTCCCTGCTGGATGCGGAGAGTGATCCGAAGCGCCGTCGTCATATGCTGGCGGCGAAGGTCGAGGACATGCTGAACACGGTTGTCCGGCAGATCGCGTTCTATCAGTTCGAAGTGAAGGTCCATGACGAGCGGGCGAAGGGTGAGCTTTCGTCGGAGCGTCTGGGAGAAATCTGGCGGGAGGTTCAGGTTCGGAGTCTGGGGCCCGTGTTCCACTTCACACCAGATTATGACCTGTACTGGTCTTACATTCCGCATTTCGTGCATTCCCCGTTCTATGTTTATGCGTATGCTTTCGGTGACTGCCTGGTGAATGCGCTCTATGGCGTTTATCAGGAAAAATCCGAGGGTTTTGCTGCGAAATATCGCACCATGCTCGAAGCCGGCGGAACGCTGCGGCACAAGGACCTGCTCGCGCCGTTCGGACTTGATGCGACAGATCCGGGTTTCTGGCGTAAAGGACTGGATGTGATCTCGGGGCTGATCGATCAGCTCGAGCAGGAGGACTGAGGAGCATCATGGCGAGGGATCTCGACAACACCGGCCTTATGGGGGAACTGCGTCGCATGGCGCGGACTTCCGGCGCGGTCGGCGGTATTGCAGCGCGGATGGCGGGGAACCGTCTGGGCTTCAAGACGGACAAGGGCGTTCATGCAGAGGGCCTGAAGTCTGCGTTGGGGAACCTCAAGGGGCCGCTGATGAAGGCGGCCCAGCTTCTTTCCACCATTCCCGGCGCGCTTCCGGACGAATATGCGGAAGAACTGGCGCATTTGCAGTCCAACGCGCCGCCGATGGGCTGGAGCTTCGTGCGCCGTCGCATGCAGGCAGAGCTTGGGGCGGGTTGGGAAAAGCATTTCCGCTCCTTCAGCCACGAAGCCGTGGCAGCGGCGTCGCTCGGGCAGGTGCACCGGGCGCGTCTGGTCGATGGGCGCGAAGTGGCGTGCAAGTTGCAGTATCCGGACATGCAGGCGGCCGTGGATTCGGATCTGCGGCAGTTCCGGGCTGCACTGGGCATTTACAAGCAGTTCGAGACGACGATCCGTCAGGACGAGGTTTACACCGAACTCGCGGACAGATTGCGCGAGGAACTGGATTACCGGCGGGAAGCAAGCCATCTGCGGCTGTATCGGGACATGCTCTCGGAAACGCCCGAAGTCACGGTTCCGGCTCCGGTGGAGGAACTGTCCACCGGACGGCTGCTGACGATGGACTGGGTAAGCGGGCGCAGTATGCGGGCCGTTCTGGGTGAAAACCTGCCGCTTGAGGATCGCAATGCGATGGCGACGGCGCTGTTCAAGGCCTGGTATACGCCGGTGTATCGCTATGGTGTCATTCACGGTGACCCGCATATGGGCAATTTCACCGTACGGGATGACTACGGCCTGAACCTGTTGGATTTCGGGGCTGTTCGGATTTTCTCGCCGCGCTTTGTGGAAGGGATCATCGACCTGTTCACGGCGCTGCGTGAGAACAACGAAGAGCTGGCGTTCCATGCCTACAGCAAGTGGGGCTTCGTCGGAATCTCGCGTGAAACGGCGGGTATTCTGAATGAATGGGCACGGTTCTTCTACCGTCCACTCATGACAGACCGTGTTTGCTCCATGCAGGAGAGCAACGATCCGGCGGAAGCGCGTCAGGTTCTTGAGAAAGTCTATGACGGTCTCAAGCGCACGGGCGGTGTGAAGCTGCCGCGTGAGTTCGTACTGATGGACCGGTCCGCGATCGGGCTGGGCAGCGCGTTCCTGCGTCTGGAGGCACGGTTGAACTGGCACAATATGTTTGAGGAACTGATCGAGGGCTTCGATGTGAATGTTCTGGCCGCGCGTCAGAAAGAAGCTTTGGAAAAAGCGAAGGTGCCCCCGGCACTGTCTTCACTTTAAAGGGTTCAGTTAAAAAAGGGCGCTTCCTTTGCAGGAAGCGCCTTTTCTGTTTCTGGAGTGCTGATAACGGTTCAGAACTGGGCTGCAATCGTTCCGAAGAATTCGCGCGGCGCTGCGACAAACAGGTTTGCGTTGTCATCGCCAGCAACCGAGGCTGCGCCGTACACGCCGCCGATATAGTTCTGATTGTAGAGATTGGTGATGCCAAAGGACGTCTTCAGGTTCTGGGCAAAGCCGACCTTGCCGAAATCGTAGGCAACATTGAGGTTTGACGTCCAGTAAGCGGGGATTTGCTCGTCGTTGGTGTAGGTCATCTGACGTGCGCTGGTGTACGTCGTGTTGAAGTTGAAGGTTGCGCGATGCCATGTGTAGCTCACGTCAGCCTTATACATGAACTTCGGGTAGTAGACCTGCTGCTTGCCCTTGATGCTGACGTAACCGCCATTATACGGCAGATGCGTGTCTTCGTAGGTGGCATCATTCCAGCTGAAGCTGTTGGTGATGGCCAGACCGGGCAGCGGGCGGAACGTTCCTGCGACGTCTGCGCCGTTCATGGTTTCACGACCCACATTCATGAATGCGCTGTAGGTGTTGCCGGTTGATCCGCTGGTGATGGCGGCAAGGCGGTTATAATAATCGGTGTGGTAGAAATCGGCACTTCCGGAGAAGAAGTGGGAGTTGAAACGGTAGCCGACCACATAGTTCCAGGTCCGCTCCGGACGCAGGGATTTCTTGTTCTCGTCAAAGACGGTCTGTGCCGGGTTGGCCGCGCTTCCAAGACCGGACCAGGGCGATCCGCTGGAACTCTGGGCGGAGTAATCATAAGCGCGCATGTTTTCAGCAATATCGAAATAGACTTCGTGCTGATTCAGGAAATGATAGTCGAAGTTGAAATGCGGAAGGAACGCATTCGCTGCCGTCAGATTACCGGAAGCAGGATGGCTGTAATAGACGCCCCATGAGGACAGCGTGCTTGTGTTGTCGACGCTGGTTCCGCCATGCGTCGTTTGCAGCAGGGAGCGGAAGCCTGCCTCAACGGTCATGCCCGGGATGATGTGGTATGTATCCTGCAAATAGAACTGAAATGTATTGGTGTTAAAGGAGTCTGCCCACCAGGTTGTTCCGTTCTTGAAGTTGGAGATGGAGGAATGCGGTGTATCGACGCCGTCTTCATACATCATCATCGGGTAGTTAAAGCGGTCGTTTTCGTACCAGATGCCGGTTTTGATATCGTTGTTATGACCGGCATGGATATCAAAATTCTGGACAAAACCGAGACGTCGAACGTCGGGATGGCCGGTTTCCATCGCCATGGGAACCTGTGAGGTCGGGGAGGTCAGGAACGGGTTCGTAGCGCTGTAATCGCCGTTCGAGACGTGGGCGTAAGCGATTGTCTTGGATGTGACGTTGGGGAACAGCTGGAACTCACCCGTGATGGCGGAGAGATAGTTCCGCTGGGTCTGGGTGCCGTCGTAAGCGTAATCGCCAATTTCATCGTTGGACAGAACCCCTTCAAGACCAGCCGGGACGCCGCCATTCTGGGCATAATAGGCGTATTCTTTGGCAAGAGCATAATTGGGTTTCAGATAGGTCGTATTGCGCCCCATCTTCTGCCACATGTTCTTGGTCAGGCTGAGATAGTTGTACTGTTCAAAGTTTGAATAGTCGAAAACTGCCGTGATTTTACCACGATCGCCAACGGGCTGGACCAGTTTGAAATTGGCCTGCTGTTCCTGCTGATCGCCATAGCCTTTCCAGAGATCCTGATCGGTCCGGGCATAGGCAGCGTAAAATTTGGTGCCGCTGGAATTCAGCTTGCCACTATCCACACGGCCGAAAGTTCTGAAGCCGTTATAGCTGCCGAAAAGCTGGCTGATCTGACCGCCTGCCTTGTCGGAAGGGTCTGCAGAAGTAAAAGTAATGGCGCCTCCAAGCGTCTGGGCTGATGGCGTGTCCAGTGCGCCTGCGCCCTGAGACATGGTCAGGCTGGTGATGTTTTCCTGAATTTCCATCTGGTCGACACCGAGGCCGTTCCAGTTGTGGAAGCCCTGTCCACCCATCGGGATCCCGTCGAGCGAGACACCGAGTTGGGTCTGATTAAAGCCGCGGACATAGAGGGTGTTAGCGACTGTATCGAGGCCGAAAGCATCATCGGAGGCAAAGTTTGCGCCAGGTGTCGTCAGAGCAAGGATCTGCATCGGGCTGGTGCCGGCGACGAAATGATCCATTGTCTCACGTGTGACGACTTCCACCGCACTATGCGAGCCTCTGCGCTGCGCATGAACCGTCATGTCTTCAGTGCCGGATGCCACTGTTGCATGTTTATGCGTCGGGAGTGCGCGGTGTGTAGGCGTCGTGGTCCTGACGTGGTTTGCATGATGCGGACGTGTTTTGTGCGTAGTGCTGGCGGCCCGGGTCGGGCTGACCAGAAGGCCGATCAATGCGACACCGGATAAAAGATATCGTCCCAAGGCTGACTGCACGAGCGGGTTCCAGTTCCTGTTCATGAAAATTCTGGAATTCACGCTATGTCATCGAATTGAAACACTGCAATATGTTTATTAAACAATAAGTCATAATTCCAGTGGGGCTGGCAAATACATCACATATGAAACGAATTGTTGCGCCGAAGATTTCGGAGAGAATTTTATAAATAAAAAACAATTCGGAATATAATTATCAAATAATGCAACTGAAAATTTATATTATTATCTTATTGGATATTTTTTATTCATTATATGTTGGAGCGGTCGGTAAAAAGCTTTTCGTTTTAGAGATTGCTAGAGGCTGGCCCGTTGGCAAGTCGGGCCTGATCATGACTTTGCGCAATAGAACGTGTCAGAATGTACGGAAAATCAGAAGATTTCCTTGATAAGGTCGTTGCCAATGCTGAACCCTGCGCCGGCTTCGACCGAGCGGGCAAAACCGGAATTGAGGATATCGGAAATGAAATTATTGTCGGGAAGGGTCTGAACCGGTTGGACGGGGATCTGCTGCGTCGGGGCTTGATAGGTTGTTGATGTGCCGTCATCGGGCTGGGCGTTGGACAGGGCTGCGTGAAGCTGCTGCAGAAGATTCGTGACCTGCTGCTGTTCGGCCTGAAAAGCGAGGGCGAGTTCGCGCAGGTCGAGAGACCATTCCCGGGCCTGCATATCACCGCTCTGGACAGCAGTCTGCATCTTGGACCCGAGAGCTTGGAGTGCCTGCGCGGTCTGCTGGGCCTGCTGCTGGAGCTGGATGTAGGTCTGTTCGATCGTTTGGACGTCCATGACGGTTTTTCCTTCAAAGAGACATGGTCGTTGATAACGCCGGACGGCGAGTCTCTCCATCCCTTTCAGCAATAAAATGTCATAAAGATATGCGGGCGAAATGTTGTCCGGAGAGGCCTCTGTGCAGATGCCTCTTGCCCTGTGTCGCGCGGTTTCCCATCTTGCGATGATGGCCAAAAAACCGACCTCTTCCATTCGCAATGCCGCATCCATGCCCCTAACGCAGTTTCTTCCTGAGAGACAGCCCGTCAAACCCAAAACGCGCAGGCTCGTCGTCAAGTCGGATTACAATCCGGCGGGCGATCAGCCGACGGCGATTTCGGAGCTTGTGAAGGGCGTCGAAGACGGCGAGCGGGATCAGGTCCTGCTGGGTGTCACGGGCTCGGGCAAGACGTTCAGCATGGCGAAAGTCATTGAGGCGACGCAGAAGCCGACGCTCATTCTGGCTCCGAATAAGACGCTCGCGGCGCAGCTTTATGGGGAGATGAAGCAGTTCTTTCCGGATAATGCGGTCGAATATTTTGTGTCGTACTACGATTACTATCAGCCGGAGGCCTACGTGCCGCGGTCGGATACGTATATTGAAAAAGACAGCCAGATTAATGAGCAGATCGACCGGATGCGCCATGCGGCCACGCAGGCGCTGCTGGAGCGCAATGACGTCATCATCGTGGCGTCTGTGTCCTGTATCTACGGTATCGGGTCGGTCGAGACATATTCGAAGATGGTCGTGCGACTTGAGGTCGGTGGCTCCATCGATCGCGAACGGCTGATCAAAGCGCTGGTGGAATTGCAGTACCGGCGCAATGATGCGGCGTTCGAGCGTGGGACGTTTCGGGTACGGGGCGAGCAGATCGATATTTTCCCGGTGCAGAACGAGGACCGGGCGTGGCGCGTGTCGCTGTTTGGCGATGAGATCGATCAGATCGTGGAGTTCGATCCGCTGACGGGAAACAAGACGGCGGATCTGGCGGAAATCAGCGTCTATGCGAACTCGCATTACGTAACGCCACGTCCCACGCTCAATCAGGCGATGATCGGGATCAAGAACGAACTTCGCGGGCGGCTCCAGCAGTTCACCGAGGACGGAAAGCTGCTGGAGGCGGAGCGTCTGTCGCAGCGCACCACGTTCGATCTGGAAATGATCGAGACGACGGGTGCGTGTAAGGGGATCGAGAACTACTCACGCTATCTGTCCGGGCGTGGTCCGGGTGATCCGCCGCCGACATTGTTCGAATATCTGCCAGAAGATGCGCTGCTGATCGTGGATGAAAGTCATGTCACGGTGCCGCAGATCGGCGGGATGGAGCGTGGGGACAGGGCGCGGAAAAGCGTGCTGTCAGATTACGGGTTCCGTCTGCCGTCCTGTATCGACAACCGCCCACTGGCGTTTGGGGAGTGGAACGCATTCCGACCGCAGTCGATTTTCGTCTCCGCGACGCCGGGGCCGTGGGAAATGGAGCAGACGGGCGGCGTGTTTGCCGAGCAGATCATTCGTCCGACGGGGCTGATCGATCCGGTGACGGATGTGCGACCTGTCGAAGGGCAGGTCGATGATCTGCTGCATGAATGTCGGGATGCGATCAGCAAGGGCGGGCGTGTGCTCGTGACGACGTTGACCAAGCGGATGGCCGAGGATCTGACCGATTATCTCGGGGAAGCGGGCGTCAAGGTCCGGTATCTGCACTCGGATGTGGATACGCTGGAGCGGATCGAGATCATTCGCGACCTGCGTCTCGGGGCTTTCGATGTGCTGGTGGGGATCAACCTGCTGCGTGAGGGGCTGGATATTCCGGAATGTTCGGTCGTGGCCATTCTAGACGCCGATAAGGAAGGATTCCTTCGGTCCAAGACGTCGCTGATCCAGACGATCGGGCGTGCGGCGCGTAACGTCGATGGGCGTGTGCTGCTGTATGCGGACAAGATGACGGACAGTCTGAAATACGCGATCGAAGAGACGGCGCGGCGTCGGGCCAAGCAGACGGAATGGAACGAGGCGCACGGGATTACGCCGATGACGGTGCGGTCGAAGATCGGCGATGCGCTGTCGTCGGTGTTCGAGCAGGATTATGTGACGGTCGCGCCCGATGGGGCGGGGGATACGGAACAGTTCGTCGGCAAGTCGTTGCCTGCCACGATTCAGGATCTGGAAAAGCGGATGCGGGAGGCCGCGGCCAATCTGGACTTCGAACAGGCCGCCCGACTGCGTGATGAGGTCAAGCGGCTTGAGGCGATTGATATGGGGCTGGAACCGCCGCCGATTGCCAACTCGACCGCTGGACGCCCGGGAGCGCGAAAGGCTCCGAAGACGCCTGTTCCTCTGGGACCGGGCGGGGGCGGCTATGATCCGGCCAAGAAAAAACGCGGTCGGGGAGGCCGCTGAGATGGCTGAGAAAACGCCGCTATCGCATTATCTGTCGCCAAAAGGGGCGTCTGTCATGCGGGCTGAACTGAAGGAGTTGGCGCAAAAGGAACGGCCACGCATTGTGGAAATCGTGTCCTGGGCAGCCAGTAATGGCGATCGTTCGGAGAACGCCGATTATCAGTATGGCAAGCGCAGGCTGCGGGAAATCGACCGGCGGATGCGGTTTCTGGGCAAGCGGCTGGAAAACGCGGTGATTGTCGATCCTGCGGCCCAGACGACGCGAGATCGTGTGTTTTTCGGTGCGACCGTGACCTATGTGGACGAAGATGACGTCGAGCACACGGTGACGATCCTCGGTGTGGACGAGTCCGATCTGGCGCGCGGCGAGGTCAGTCTGGTCTCGCCGGTGGCGCGGGCACTGATGCGGACGCGCATAGGGGATGTTGCGATGTTGCAGACGCCGCGCGGGCCGGTCGAGATCGAAATCGTGAAGATCTCTTATCCCGTGGCGGTAGCTGCCTGACGTATACACGCGCGGCAGGGGCGTGGCTTTGAAAAAGTACGACCTGCGTTTACACAGACTGTTCCACTCCCATTTCCCCGGACCGGAGTTTCCTGATGTCCCGTTCTCTTCGCGTTGCTGTTCAGATGGACCCCCTGGAGTCCGTCAATATTGACGGCGACTCCACGTTTGCGATGATGCTTGAGGCTCAGGCGCGCGGCTATGAACTGTGGGTCTATCCGGTGACGACGCTGAGCCTTGTCGAAGGACAGGGACGGGGTGGGCGTGTTCAGGCGCGGGCAAGGCCGGTTGAAGTCCGGCGTGAGCGTGGCAATCATGCCACGTTCGGCGAAGAGCAGGTTCTGGATCTGGGGCAGACGGATGTGATCCTGATGCGTCAGGATCCGCCGTTCGACATGGGCTACATCACGGCCACGCATATGCTCGAGCACGTGCATGGTGTGGGCGAGGGACGCTCGCTCGTAGTGAACGATCCGGTGGCAGTGCGGAACGCGCCGGAAAAGCTGCTGGTGACTCATTTTCCGCATCTGATGCCCCCGACCCTCGTGACATGGGATACGCGCGAGATTCTGGCGTTCCGCGAAAAATATCACGACCTGATCGTCAAGCCGCTGTTCGGCAATGGTGGGGCCGGGATTTTCCGGATCAAGCCGGATGATGAAAATCTGGGCGCGCTACTGGAGATGCATTTCGCACGTTCGCGTGAACCGCTCATGATCCAGCGTTACGAGCCGGCCGTGCGTCAGGGAGACAAGCGCATCATTCTGGTGGATGGCGAGCCGATCGGTGCGATCAACCGGGTTCCGGCAACGGGAGAGGCGCGCTCGAACATGCATGTCGGCGGCCGGGCCATGAGTGTGGAACTGACGGCGCGTGATCGGGAAATCTGTGAGTCGATCGGGCCATATCTGCGCGACCATGGGCTGATTTTTACAGGAATCGACGTGATCGGGAACTGGCTGACGGAAATCAACGTCACGTCCCCAACCGGTTTGCAGGAACTGGACCGCTTTGATGGCATCAACAGTGCGGGGCTGATCTGGGATGCGATTGAGAGACGCGTTCTGGCGTGAAGTCTGTCGGGGACGGGCTGCCGGTCAGGGCTGTCCGTCCTCTGAAGGAAACCTGTGAGCGAAAGACGTCCGCGGTTCCTCCGGCGGAAGTTCTTTCACCTTGGGGGGCTGGTCCCGGCCGAAACGGTTGCCGAACCACTCCTCAAGATGCTTGCGGAAATACATGAAAAAGATGCTGCCCCAGGCCACGCAAGTGAACGCCACAAGGAAATAGATCAGCACGTTTGTCCTCCTTGGTCTTGTTCACGGCATGGGTTTGAAGGGTCATGCACACTGCGTGTCTTGCCAGATGCCTATCGGGGAGGGCAAGAAGGTGCGAATTGAACATGTTCCGGATAGCTCTGGCCTGCGAAGGCCGGGCGGACAAAGAAGGTCGCATATTACGATGTCCTCAACCCTTTCCCCGCGTTCGGCACTGGACGCGGAAGCCGTCAAGACGGCTTATCGTCGTTGGGCCCGTGTTTATGATACTGTTTTTGGCGGTATTTCGGGTTACGGGCGCAAGAGAGCAGTGGCTGCGGTCAATGCTCTGCCAGGCGAGAGGGTTCTGGAAGTTGGTGTCGGAACGGGGCTGGCCCTGCCGTCCTACTCCCAGAGCAAACGCATCACGGGAATCGATCTTTCCGAAGACATGCTTGAGCGTGCACGGATGCGGGTGCTTCAGGAGCATCTGACGAATGTGGACGATCTGCTGGAAATGGATGCGGAAGCCACAACGTTCGAAGATGACAGCTTCGATATTGCGGTGGCGATGTTTGTGGCCTCCGTTGTCCCGCACCCTGACCGGCTGCTGGCCGAACTCAAGCGCGTCGTGAAGCCAGGTGGGCACATTCTTTTCGTGAACCATTTTCTGGCAACAGGTGGGGTGCGTCTGTCGGTGGAGCGTGGCATGGCCCGGGCGTCGCGGTCGCTGGGCTGGCATCCGGATTTCGCCATTGAGTCGCTCTTGCCGCCGGAAGACCTGCGCCGTGCCACGCTGACGCCGGTTCCGCCTGCGGGGCTGTTTACACTCGTGACATTGCCGCAATGCGAGAGTAAAAGCGACGCAGCAGCCCTGGTCGCCTGATCGGCGTTTGGTTCCGCATGTGTGTCGGCGCCGAGTATTCCGACGCTCGCTGCGGTATTCCTAAGTTCAGGGACCGACTACGCGATCATGACTTATCAGGCCGTCGATACTGCTCCGGATACTGGCTCGGACCGCTCAAGCCGCCGAGTCGGAACATCCTTCATTCTGCTGGCCCTGTTTGCGGGCCTGCTGGGTGGGTCGCTGGCCCTGCCAATTCTCCAGACACATCCCACAAGCGGACAGGCCTTCTGCCACGGTATTCTCATGACGTTCTTCGTCATGTGTCCTGCCGCGCTGGGCGGGTTTGGGCAGTGGCTTCTCCCGGCAGCGCTCGGAACTGACCGGACGGTACTTCGCGGACTGACGCTGGCGGGGTTCGGTTTTCTTTCGGCAGGCGTTGTCCTTCTGCCCCTCCTGCCGTTCGTCGCGATGCTGCTCTGGTCTGCTGGTATTCTGGCCGTAGCGATTGATGTGATTACAACCTGCCTCGAAGGACGAACCTGCCGCTTCAGGGACATGGCCCCGTTGGCATGGTCACTTCTCGCAACGGCATGCAGTGTCGTTCTGGTGGCGCCGGTTCTGGCGGCTGTCGTGACGCGCGGTATGATGGACGGACTGACCACCGACGCTCTCATCGAAACGCTCCATCTGCCTGAAATGGCACTGATGCTGACTCCAGCACTCGGGCTGGTCACGTCGGCCCTTCTGTCACGTTCTGCCCGTGGCGGGGCATCATGGACGGTTGCACCTTATGTGTTCGGCGTGATGGGGATTGGCGGACCGCTGTTCTGGATGGACGGGCTGTATGGGTCTTTGGCATCCGGGGTAGGGGCCAGTCTTGTTCTGGTGACGCAGATCGTGCCGTCAGTGGTGCTGATCGGGGCGCTATGCCGGGATGTGTGGCAGCAGAAGCGTGATTTGGACGGAGCGGCGCTGTGGGCGGTCGGCAGCATCCTGCTGTTTGCGGCGGGATGGCTGTCAGATGGTCTGCCGGGCCATTCAGGCGATCATACGGCCGTGGCGTTTGGTGGGATCATGGCGCTGTGTGGCGGGTTCTATGCCTGGGTTGAGAGGCTTCTCCCCGGTCGGGTGCCTACGCTGCTCAGCCGAGGTCATGCGGGTCTCATGCTTGTGGGCGCGTTTTGTTCAATCGTGCCGGGCGTGATGATTTATGGTGAGGTTCTGATGGGGCTCAGTCTCCTGGCCTTTGGGCTGGTGGGGCTGTTCTTGCTGAGGGAGACCGGGCGTGCCCGGGTCTCGGCATGAGCGATACGACAACACCTCTGGCCCCTTCGGGGGTTTTTTCCGTTCCGGGGAAGGATAATGATCCGTCCCTGCGCGAGTGGCTGGCACTTCTTAAACCGCGTGTGATTTCTCTGGTGGTGTTTACCGGGGCCGCGGGTATGGCCGTGGCGCCGCGTTGGCCGTCCATTCCCATCGGACTGATTACCATCCTGTGCATTTGCATCGGGGCAGGGGCCGCGGGTGCGATCAACATGTGGTATGACCGTGACATCGACGCGATCATGAAGCGAACCGTCGTGCGGCCCATCCCGGACGGGCGGATGCCGGAACAGGCGGCGCTGGTTTATGGCGTCGTGCTGTCGGTTCTGTCTGTCGTTGTGCTCTGGCTCGCGACGAATGCGCTGGCAGCCGGTATTCTGGCGTTTTCGATCTTTTTCTACAGCGTCATTTATACGATGTGGCTCAAGCGGAGCACGCCGCAGAACATCGTAATCGGTGGGGCTGCGGGCGCGTTCCCGCCGATGATCGGCTGGGCTGCAAGCATGAATTCCATGGCGGTTCTGCCGGTCGCAATGTTTGCGATCGTGTTCCTGTGGACGCCGCCGCATTTCTGGTCGCTGTCGCTTTATGCCTGCAAGGATTACGACAAGGCTGGCATTCCGATGCTGCCGGTCGTGAAGGGCGCGCGCCATACGCGGTGGCAGATCCTGATCTATACGTTCATTCTTACGGCGGTATCGTTAGTGCCGACGTTCGTTCATGAAGTCGGGCTGACCTATACGATCGTGACCAGCCTGCTGGATCTGGGCTTCATTCTCTGCGCGTTTCGCGTGCTGATGGACAAGCAGGATGCAACAGGCGTGAGCCTGACGAAGGACAAGCCCGCGCGCTTCGCATTCCGTTACTCGCTGGCTTATCTGTTCCTGCTGTTCTGCGGACTTCTTGTTGACCGGGTTCTGATCGGATGACCATGACGACGAATGTTGATCTTGCCCGCAAGCGCCGGCTCAGCCGGATTACGGGGATTGTCAGCGGCGTGGTGCTGCTGGCCGTGATTTTTTACGTGATTACGCTGACACGGCTTTAAGAAGCGTTCAGGCAATAAAAAGGCCCGGAGTTTTGCTCCGGGCCTTTTTTGTTTGAGGAGCTTTTTCAGCCCGCCTGCTGGATAGCGGAGAGGATCCAGTTGCCCCGTCCATCAGCCCGGACGAAGGTCCAGAGCTCCGTTACGATCACGGGTTCGGTGGAACTGCCGTCAATGACATTGCCCATGGAGTCCGTCGTAACATCCGTCATGGCGTAACGCATGGCAACGGTGGCGTAGGTCAGATTGCCTTCACGCCAGGCTTCGGAGAGGTCACCGCGCTGGAACTGGACGTTGGACACGATGTTCCGTGCGCCACGGCTGGCGAGTTCGGAAAGCTGTGCGTTGAAATAGCCCGTCATTTCCGGAGTGGCCATGCTGGCAAGCGCGCGCATGTTCTGTGCGCTCCAGGCCGCCTGAATGTCGAGCAGAAGCCTCTGGAAGCTCGTATAGTCGTCATTCGTGAGCGTCACGGGTGTGCTGCCGCCGTTATTGCCGAAAGGCGAGGCCCCTGCGGGCATTCCTGTGGAACTGGCGCTCATCTGGTTCTGACGGCGATTGCCGAACAGACGCAGCACAAAAGCAATCAGGCCGCCGATGATCAGGACCTGAAACAGGAAGCCGAAGAACGACGTTCCGCCTGTCATGCCGCCCATCATGCCGTGACCGCTGAGGAGACCGAAAAGCCCCGCGCCCAGAAAGCCGCCCGCAAAGCCGCTCAGGAACGGATGCCGGACCGGATAGGACGGTCTGTAGGCCGGAGCACCGTAACCCGGCATCGGACGGGCCGGAGCGGCATAGCCGGGTGCGCCGCCGTAATTGGGCGAGGGACGCGGGGTTGCGGACTGGTCCATCGGGCGCGCCCAGCCGGGCGTGATGGACGTGCGCGGCGGGGCGCTCCAGGTGTGGGAGCCGCGGCTTCCGATGGAGCTGCCGCCGCCCGGACGCGCATCTGCCGTTCCAAGAAGGCAGAAGACCGCGAAGGCGATGGGGAGAAGTCGAAAATTACGCATCAAAGTCCTGCAATGTTCATGCCGTCGATCCGGATGCTGGGCGCATTCACGCTTTGCCGGAGGATCAGGTCACTGCCCGGAACCATGCGGGCAAACATGTCTTTCAGATTGCCCGCAACCGTGAGTTCGGCGACGGGTTCGGCAATCTCGCCGTTGCGGATCATGAAACCCGAAGCCCCACGGCTGTAATCGCCGGTCAGCATGTTGACCGATGAGCCCATGAGTTCGGTGATCAGGATTCCTTCACTGATATCGGAACGCAGGGCGTCGGAAGAAAGGGTTCCGGCTGCGAGATGAAGATTTGTCACACTTGGGGAAGGCGGAGAGGCGACCCCACGGCTGGCACGACCGTTTGTAGGCATGTTGAGCTGGCGACCGCTGCGGGAATCGAGCAGCCACGTCTGAAGGACGCCATCTGCGATCAGGTCCAGCGGCAGGGCGGCACAGCCCTCGGCATCGAACGGACGGGACGCCGCACCCCGGATGCGGCGCGGATCATCATGCACAATGAGGCCAGCGGAGAGGATCTGCTTGCCAAGGCTGTCTTTGAGGAAGGACGTTCCGCGTGCAATGGCCGCGCCGTTGATAGCGCCAACCAGATGACCAAGCAGTGATGCGGAGACACGCGGGTCGTAGATGACGCTGTAAGTGCCTGTACGGGGGCGGCCGGGATTGATGCGAGCCAGAACCCGCTCGGCAGCTTCGCGGCCGATGATGGTCGGGCTTTCGAGGTCTTCCAGATGTACGGCACTGCGATACGCATAGTCGCGCTGCATCGTTGCCCCTTCGCCAGCAAGAACGCTGGCGCTGGTGGAATGTACAGTGCGGCTATAAGCGCCGAAGAACCCTGCCGAAGTACCGAGTGCGACCGAGGTCCGGCCGTGCCCGGCGGAGGCGCCGTTGGTGTTGGTGATGCCTGCAAAAGACAGCGCAGTATCCTCGGCTTCACGGGCGCGGGTGAGGAGATCGTCCATGCTGGGCGTGGAACTGCATTCGAGGTCCAGCCCGGCAGCATCAAAACGGCCCTGAAGGGCGGATTCTGCGAGGCCGGCATATTGGTCTTCGGGAATGACGAGGGCCATGGCGCAGGCCTGTTCGGCCAGACGGTCGAATTCAGCCTCGTTCAGAACGCTTGTCGAAACCGTGGCGGCCTGTTTGCCGCGAAAGACGCGCAACCCGAGCGCGACGCTTTCGGAGCGCTCGATGCCTTCGGGAACGCCTTTGCGGATCAGGGCGGATTCAGACTCGTCACGGATGAAAATGGCATCCGCGTGATCTGCGCCGTGGCGACGGGCAGCGGCGAGGAGGGCTTCGACGGGCGTTGTGGTCATGCGGCAAGCCTTGCTGTGATGTCCTCCAGAGAGGGCATGGTGCCGACGGGGCCGATTGCGGTGAAGGTCGGCGTGCCGGAGAAAATAGTGCGGGCGACACGCAGGATGTCGGCTTCCGTTACAGCGTCGATTTTCGCAACGGTTTCTGACGTCGGAACCGGGCGGTTATGGACCTGAATCTGGCGGGCAAGCTGTTCACAGCGGCTGCCGGTGCTTTCCAGCGACATCAGGAGCGAGGATTTGAGCTGCGCGCGGGCGCGGGAGAGTTCCGCTTCGCTCAGACCGTCCTGAAGGCGCTTGAGTTCGTCGATCATGACGGGAACAAGTTCGGCAGCCTGATCCTCGCCCGTACCAGCATAGAGGCCGAACAGGCCGCTGTCGCTGAAAGGGGACGCGAAGGAATAGACGCTGTAAACCAGCCCGCGCCGCTCACGGATTTCCTGAAACAGGCGCGAAGACATACCGCCGCCAAGCAGGGTCGCGAGGATCATGACCGCGTAATGGTCGGGGTGCAGGTAGCTGACCGAGGGGAAGCCCATGACGAGATGGGCCTGATCCAGTTCTCGCGTCGTGCGGAGTTCGCCGCCCTCATAGGCCGCGGCACGGGGGCGGGGCGTCTGGTGGGATGGCAGGTCGCGGAAATGCTCCTTCACCAAGTCCACAACGTCCTGATGCTGCAGGTTTCCGGCGGCAGCGATCGTAATGTTGTGGGTCGTGTAGTGCTCGCGCATGTAAGACATGAGCGTGTCGCGCGTCATGGTTGAGACGAGCTCTTCCGAGCCCAGTGTGGGGCGGCCCATGGGCTGTTCGGGGAAGGCGCGTTCCTGAAACTGGTCGAAAATAATGTCGTCGGGGGTGTCGTTGGCCTGACCGATTTCCTGCAGGATCACGCCGCGTTCGCGCTCGATTTCGGCATCGAGGAATGTGCTGTGGGTCAGGATATCACCGATGATATCTACGCCGAGCGCGAGGTCGTTCTTCAGCAGCTTGACGTAATAGGCCGTAGTTTCGCGGGCCGTGTAGGCGTTGATGTAACCGCCCACATTTTCGATGTCTTCGGCGATCTGCGCGGCGGAACGACGCTCGGTGCCCTTGAAGGCCATATGTTCGAGGAAGTGGGAGACGCCGTTATTGGCAGCGGTCTCGTCGCGTGTGCCGATGGAGACGTAAGCTCCGAAAGACACGGTTTCAACGCGGTCCATCCGTTCGGTGATGATGGTCAGGCCGTTATCGAGTCTGGTGACTTCAATCGTATCGGGCATGAGGTTCCGTAATGTCGAAGGAAGGCAGGCTCCCCGGATGGAGAGCCTGTGTTTTTCTGAAGATCAGGCGCGTTTGATGTGAGCGCGGACAGCGTCCTGAAGACCGGCGATCTGACTGTCCATGCACTCGTAACGCTCGGTGCGCTCGAACAGGTCGGACAGGTGCGGCGGCAGTTTGGGATGAATGCCGGTAGCAGAGGTGACGGCATCCGGGAACTTGGCGGGGTGCGCCGTGGCGGCTGCGACCATAGGGATGCCGGGTTCCTGAAAACGCTTACCCACGGCGAGGCCGATCGCGCTGTGCGGGTCTGCGAGATAGAGGCTCTCGTTATAGAACAGGCGCATGGCTTCGCTGTTTTGCTCGTCGGTGAGGGTCATGCCCTCGAAGACGTCCTTCATGCGGGTCCAGGCGTCGTGCGGGACAGCCATGCGGCCGGTCTCGCGGAATTCGCGCATGATGGCGGCGCAGCGCGTGGAATTGCGGTCCAGCAGTTCGAACAGCAGGCGCTCGAAATTGGACGAGACCTGAATGTCCATCGACGGCGAAAGGCTGGGTTCGACAGTACGGACGCTCATGTCGTTGTCGATGACGAAGCGCGTCAGGATGTCGTTACGGTTCGAGCCGATGCAGAGCTTTTTGATGGGAAGGCCCATCTGCTTTGCGGCCCATGCGGCGAGGACATTGCCGAAATTACCGGTCGGAACCGAGAAGGAGACTTCGCGGTCCGGCGCGCCAAGAGCGAGAGCCGCGCGGACATAATACGGGATCTGGGCAGCGATACGGGCCCAGTTGATGGAATTGACAGCCGAGAGCGAGACTTCGTCGCGGAAAGCATGGTCGGCGAACATCGCCTTGACCAGATCCTGACAGGTGTCGAAATCGCCCTCGACGGCAATGTTGAGGATGTTGTCGTCCTGAACGGTCGTCATCTGGCGGCGCTGGACGTCCGAGGTGCGGCCCTTGGGATGCAGGATGACGACGGAGAGGCGTTCGCGGCCGCGGCAGGCTTCGATGGCGGCCGAACCAGTGTCGCCGGAGGTCGCGCCGACGATCGTGACATGGCGGTTGCGCTGGGTCAGGACATGATCGAACAGGCGCCCGAGCATCTGCATCGCCATATCTTTGAAAGCGAGTGTGGGACCGTGGAACAGCTCGAGGGAGTAGAGGTCCTGCTCGACTTCAACCAGCGGGACGACGGCGGCATGGTCGAAACCGGCATAGGCGTCCCGCGTCATGTCGCGCAGAGTGTCGACGTCGATGGCGCCTTCCGTGAAGAGGGCGATGACTTCGGCTGCGAGGTCCGGATAGGAGAGTGCGCGCCATTCACGCAGGGTCTGCGGGCTGATCTTCGGCCAGCTCTCCGGCATGTAAAGACCGCCGTCTCCCGCAAGGCCAGCGAGAAGGATGTCAGAGAAATTCGGAGCGTCGGCGGTCAGCTCGCCGCGGGTCGATCGGTAGCGCATGGGGGATTTTATATCACGTCCTGTCAGGGCAAGGCGATGCGAAGAATGTGCGTTTTGCCATCTTCCGTGGCGAGTACGGCCATCTGGTGGCTGTCGGAGACTGCGGGCGCGTCTGCATCATAAAGACGAGGGTCTGTCAGTATCCGCAGGGGAATACGGTCAGTGCCGAATTTCAGCATGCTGCCACCTGTGATGTCGGAGAGGTAAAATATGTTGTCCGGCGTCAGGGTCTCGCCGCCGATGCCAGGGGTTGTCCGCCATTCAGTAATGCCGTCAAGCTGCTCGACGGGGGTAAACTCCGTGTCGGTCAGCAGAGCGGTGTCAATGCGGGACATCGGGCCGCAGGCGGGTTGATAGAACAGCCACTGGCCTTTTGCATCCAGAAGCAGGAAGCGCACATTGCCACCTGCCATGGGGCGGCCATCTGGTCCCATCCGGGGCTGGCCAGCGCGCAGGAGCGGATGACGCCCGGTGAGAGAAGGATCATAGGACAGGAAACGCTTTGCGTTGCCAGTCTTGAGATCAACCGCGACGAGAGCAGGTTTGCCTTCGTCGGCCAGATAGGCCTGCGTGCCGTGAACCTGAAGCGCGACAAGATTGCTGCCCGCAATCGCGGCACCTGTTAGCGGGAGGCGGGACTGGGCCGCTCCATCCGGGGACATGCGGATGAGGGTGGGAGTTTTCTCTGTCGAAAGACCCCACAAATCATCGCCTGAGGTCGCAAGCGCGCTCAGCGGTTCGGTGGGAACGTCAGGGCCGGACAAGGGAGTCGGCGTGTTGGTGGCGTCGATCCGGACGGGATGTCCGCTGGCATCAAGAGCGAGATAGGTTCCGTTCTTACCTGCAAGCAGCGCGGTGGATCGAAGGCCGGGGAGTGCTGCGTCGGCTGTAATGGAAGCCTGAGTGGGAGAGTCCTGCCAGGGGTGATCCGCTCTGGCGGGAGAGGCGCTCAAGGCCAGTGCCGCCAGCCCTGTTGCGGCGGCGACGTGCAGGAGACGGGTTTTCATAAGACTGACATTGCCTTGCCGGACGCATTTGGCAAGGATGAAGTGGACTCAGGAGTTCGCTTCGGTTTTTTGTTTGAGAGTTTTCTGAGGCACCGGAAGCGGCCCCTGACCATCAGAAATCGGGCTCTTTATCGGTCCAGCAGCATTGCTAAGCGCGGACGGGGCAGGCTTGGGATTGGAGAGCCAGGGAGAGAGTTCCTGTTCAATCGGGAACAGGACTGCGGCGTGCATGAGCAGCGCGGCTTCGACGGTCAGGCATTCGATGGACCAGCGATTGTCTGGCATACGGGAGATATAGTGGCCGGAAGCTGTACGGCGTACTTCAATGGGGAATGTGCGGGTGGTCATTCCCTGCCGGACAGTCGCGTACACCAAGCCCGGCACAGGACCGGTTCGTTGCTCAAGATGCATTGCTGAAAAACCTCTGCTTCTGTCTCGGACTTACAATATTGACCAGAGAATCGTGAAAACTTCGTTAACACTATCTTTGGGAATTTTTAGGATTTTCCGGAGCACGAAGAATTGATGACAGTGCTATTTTCTTCTGACCCCACAGAAACTGCTTTCGCTTGTTTCGACGCAGGAGACCTCTCAGGCGCGGAGGAGGGCTTTCGCGTCATTCTGACCACCGAACCGGGCCAGCCGGATGCTCTGCACGGTATGGCGTGTCTCGCCCGAGCCCGCGGGCAAAGTGCTACAGCAGTCGCCTTGATGGGGCGTGCCTTGCAGAAATCCGCTGTTTCTCCCGATCGCAGGGCACGGATGCACATAACGCTGGGCTTGGCCTTGCTTGAACAGGGTCATACTGAGGCGGCGCGGGCAGCATTGCATGTGTCCGTACTATTACAGCCTGCCGATCCGCGTGCTCACGCTGCGCTTGCGGAGGCCCTTGCAGGGCTGGGGCGTCGAGGCGAAGCGCGGGAGGCTTTGCAGAAAGCAGCGGATCTGCTGGCAGATAAAAGTAATGTGAGAACCCGAATCGGGGAACTTTTTCTCGATGACGGTTTGGTGATGCAGGCGGTCGGAGAGTTCCGGCAGGTCGTGCGCGACAGGCCCGGTGACGGCGCAGCACTGGCCAATCTGGGTGCCGCTCTTTTCGCTGGAAATGCTTTCGATGAAGCAGGAGACGTTCTGTTGCGGGCCTGTGAACTTGGGGCTGGGACTGCGGAGACACTTAACAGTCTGGGCCTTGTGCAGATGGTGCGGGGCGAGCTTGCGGCGGCGTGCAGCACATTAGGCCGGGCGTTGGAGTTACGTCCTTCGGATGCACGGATTGCCAACAATCTTGGCACGATCCTGATGGAAATTGGGCGCTTGGAGGATGCGGACGCTCTGTTCCAAATGATCATGGCCCGTGAAGCAGGGGAAGAAGCCGAGAGGGCGCGTTTCAACCGGGCAACCGTTTTGTTGGGACAGGGACGGTTTGTGGAAGGCTGGCGGGACTTTGAAAGCCGCCGCTCGCTTCTGGGGCTGGTTTCGGACAGTCCACAATGGGATGGCTCGGCGGGAGAGGAGCCTGTTGCAGTTTTGGGGGAGCAGGGACTGGGCGACGAGGTCCAGTTCCTGCGGTTTCTGATACAGGCGGCGCGGCTTCGTCCGTTGCGTCTGCGGTTCCGCACGTCGGCGCTGGCGGGACTGATGCCAGACCTGGATCAGGGGCGGATTCTACCAGCGGAAGGGCCTGTGGCGGCGGAGATCAGCCTGTTAAGTCTGCCGACTGTTCTGGAGCTTGAAGCGCCACCTTCTGCTGAGCCCTATCTTGCGGTTGGAGAGAAGCCTGAAGCAGGGCGCATCGGACTCTGCTGGTCGGGAAATCCGTTCTACCGTTTTGATCGCAGACGCTCGGTTCCGGCTGAATGTCTGGAGGCTTTGCAACAGGTTTCCGGGATACGGTTTGTGGCGCTTCAGCCCGGCGATGCGCCGGAATGGATGGAGCGCGTGCCGCTTGAGACTTCTGAAGATCTGGCGCGGGAAGTGTGGCGATGTGCGCTGGTGATCAGTGTGGATACGCTCGTGGCGCATATGGCAGGAGCATTGGGGCGTCCGCTCTGGCTGCTGAACCGTGAAGGCGGGGACTGGCGCTGGAAAGACGTGAACTGGTACCGCGATGTCCGTCAGTTCCGCCCGCCCGTTGGAGCAGGCATCGCTGAAGGATGGTCGGTTGTGCTGGAGGACGTGGCAGCGGCGCTCAGTTTGCGTGAGCGCTGACCGGAGGGCTTGTGAGGGACGCCAGCAGGGTTTCGCGCAAGCGGGCAAGGCGGACCGGATCGGTGATTTTCAGGCCCAGCAGGTCCCGCACATAAAAGACGTCCACGGCGCGCATGCCGTAGGTCGTAATATGGGCCGAGGAAATCTGGAGGGACTGGCTGCTAAGCGTTGATGTGATGTCGTGCAGCAGGCCGGGACGGTCGCGACCGTTGACCTCGATAACGGTATGACGGTCCGAAGCCGTGTTGTCGATGACGACGCGGGGTGGGACGTGAATGGCGCGCATTCGGCGCGAAGTGCTGTGATGGCTGGCGTCTTCAATGCCCTTGCGGATGTCGAGACGGCCCGACAGTGCTTGTTCCACGAGATGGTTGAGGCGCCCGAGTTGGTGAGGCTCCTCGAAGGAGCAGCCTTCGCCGTCCTGCACCCAGAATGTGTCGAGCGCCATACCATCGCTGAGAGTGTGAATACGGGCGTCCACGATGGAGGCCCCGGCGACCGCAAGGGCCCCCGCAATCTGTGAGAACAGGCCCGGATGGTCGGCGCAGAGGACGGTGAGTTCGGTAACACCGCGTTCGGGGATCGGGAAGGCTTCGACCGTCACAGGAGAGCGATATCGGTCCGAATCGTGGACCATGCGGGCGTGGCGCATCTGGGTATCGGTGTCGAAGCCGAGCCAGTAGCTCGGGTAGCCGAGTTCCAGAAAGCGTTCGATGCTACTTTCAGGCAGCGTGCCAGTGAGGCCATCCCGGGCGAGGTCCCGGGCATGGTTGACGCGGCTGTCGCGCTCGGTGGCAGCCAGTCCGCCTTCCAGAACCTCGGCAACGCGGGAGAAAAGCTCGCGCAGAAGCGTCGCTTTCCAGGCGTTCCAGACCTTCGGGCTGACGGCGCGCATGTCGGCGATGGTCAGCAGAAGCAGCAGGCGCAGACGTTCGGGAGACTGAATGGTGTCGGCGAGGTCGAGAATCGTGCGGGGATCGTCGATGTCGCGGGTGAAGGCGGTCTGGGAAAGCAGGAGGTGATGCAGGACCAGCCAGGAGACGGTGTCGGTTTCTTCGGGGTCCAGCCCGAGCTGCGGACAGATCGTCAACGCAAGATCGGCCCCGATTTCGGAATGATCGCCGCCGCGTCCCTTGCCAATATCGTGGAGTAGAACCGCGACGTAGAGTGCACGGCGGGAGCGGAGATCGCTGGCCAGTGTATAAGCCAATGGGATTTCGTCCGCCATGCGACCGGCTTCGATCTGACCCATCATGCGAACGGCTTCGACGATATGCTCATCGACCGTATAGATATGATAGCTGTCGAACTGCATCTGCCCGACAACACGGGACCAGTCCGGCAGGAGGCGACCGAGAAGGCCGGTTTCGTTCAGGATCGGGAGCCAGAACGGAACGGCTTTCGTGTCGTCCGCACTCGGCTCGCAGAGCAGGTCCAGAAAGATTTTTGCAGTCTCGGGATCGTCACGCAGGGTCACGGCATGGCGTTCGTTGCGGATGATCTGCTGCATCGCGATGGGATGCAGCGGCAGGTCGTGACGACGGCCGCAATCGAGCAGGCGGAACATCTCGCGGGGCTCGTCTGCGAACGTGACGGGCTCGATCGGACAGATGCGTCCGGCGATGGTCTGAAACTCTTCGGGGCCGGGAACGATTTTGGGCGGCTCGCCGGTGGTCTGATCCTGAAGATGCATCAGCACAACGGGTTGAAGCACGCTGGTCAGGCGCATGACATCACGGGCGGTCAGGAAGTAATGCCGCATGAAGCGTTCAACACCGCGCTGTCGGCCGTGCGTTGCATACCCCATACGACCGCCGATAACGGGCTGGACATCGAAGGTCAGGCGTTCTTCCGCGCGGCCGGTGATGTAGTGCAGATGCAGACGGACGGTCCACAGGAAGTCCCATGAGCGTCGGGCGCGATGGGCTTCACGCTCCGTCAGCAGGCCGAAAGACGCGAAAGATGGCGTCTGGGGGGCTTCGGCAGGGCGGCCATTATGTTCCGGAGTCGAGACGGCACAGCCCAAAGCGGCACGACCCATCCAGTTCAGGGTTTGCAGGTCCCGCAGGCCACCTCGGCCTTCCTTGATGTTGGGCTCGACCATGTAGGGGTTGTCGCCAAAGCGGCGGTGACGCTGCTCGCGTTCGCCGATCTTGCCCATGACGAAGTCGCACAGACGGTCGTTCTGGAGGTCGGCGCCCAGAGCGCAGCGCAGATTGCGGGCGAGGGCGCGATCACCATGCAGGAAGCGCAGGTCCAGCAGGGCGGTGCGGATCGTCAGGTCGGTATCGGCATCGCGGACGCATTCGGCGATGGAGCGCGTGGCATGACCGACGCGCAGACCGAGATCCCACAGGGCGTAAAGAATGAACTCGATCCGGGCCGTCATGGCGGCAGAGGGATCGCCGGGGATCAGAAACAGGATGTCGATGTCGCTGAAGGGGGCGAGCAGGCCCGCGCCGTAGCCACCGGTGGCGCAAAGGCAGAGCGTTTCGCTGGAAGAGCCGTGTTTCTGTGCAGCGAGATCGGCCAGAGCGCAGACCATGTCGTCGGCCTGATGGGCGAGCGCACGGGCGGCATCGATTCCCGAGATCCGGCGCTTTTCAAACTGATAGCGGACGGAGGCGTTCCCGCTGCCGAGATGCCGGCGCAGGATCGAAAGCACGGCTTCGCGGCTTGTCTGACCCTGTTCCGCAGCCGTATCGAGAGCGCTCTGCAGGGAGGAGGCCGGGTCATACGGGAGGGGGGCGGTTCGGTCAGACAGGGGCTTATCCGTATCGTCAGCGAAGGAAAGAGGGAGAGTTTCGCCCCAGAAAGAGTTTTCTTTCAAGTGCCGTTTCCTGAGGCAAGGCGTTTCAAAGAATATAACGCATCCAGCGCGTCCCGTGGAGAGAGATCGTCGGGGTTCAAGGCGCGGAGTGCGTCCTCCAGCGGAGTGGGTGCGGGAGGTGTGGCAGGCGCAGCCGACTCTGGTTCCGCAACCGCTTCAAACAGCGGTAGAGACGATCGGGAATCGGCCTGTTCGCGCTCGAACTGGGTCAGAAGACGGCTGGCACGGTTGATGACTGAGGCCGGGATTCCCGCCAGTTTTGCGACATGTAGCCCCCAGCTCTTGCGGGCGGCACCGGGGCGGACTTCGTGCTGGAAGATGACCTCGCCGCGCCATTCCTTCACGGCCATCGTGTAAGGCGCGAGGCGGGGTAGGAAGTCGGTCAGCGCGCCGAGTTCATGGAAATGTGTGGCAAAGATTGTCCGCGAGCCAAGCTGTGTGTGCAGGGCTTCGAGCGTGGCCCATGCGATGGACAGACCGTCGAGGGTTGCGGTGCCCCGTCCGATCTCGTCCACGACGACAAGCGATTTCGGTCCGGCCTGATTGAGAATCGCGGCCGTCTCGGTCATTTCGACCATGAAGGTGGAGCGGCCCCGGGCAAGATCATCCGCTCCGCCAACGCGGGAGAACAGACGGTCCACGACACCGATCTGCGCGGATTTTGCCGGGACAGGCAACCCCGCCTGAGCGAGAATCACAGCCAGTGCCGTCTGGCGCAGGAAGGTCGATTTACCCGCCATGTTCGGCCCCGTCAGCAACATGGCGCGGTGTTCGGGGGGGAGGGCACAGTCATTGGGGATGAAGCGGGCATCCGCGCTTCCCGACTCGGCCAGTGCTGCTTCCACAACCGGATGTCGGCAGGCAACGAGCGCAAATTCCGTGCCGTCCGTGACGACGGGACGGCACCATGATCCGCCTTCCGCGAGCAGGCCGCAGGAGCGCAGGACGTCAGCGAGGGCGAGGAACTCCGCCACTTCATCGAGAGCCGGGGTTTGGAGAATGCGGGCGCAGAGCTCGGCGAAGATGCGGCGTTCCAGCGCAGAGGCTCTGTCGGCGGCTTCGAGGATCGCACGATCCAGACCGGCAAGCTCTTCGGTGGAGAAGCGGGCGAGACTGGCAGTCCCTTGGCGGAACGAGAGTTCGGGGTTGTCGCGCAGTTTCGCGCCAGCCGCGGACGGGACTTCGATGACGTAGCCAAGCTGGGCGTGGTGTTTGATTTTCAACGTCGTGACGCCGAATTTTTCGGACAGTTCGCCCTGCATGGCGGCGATGATGCGGCGGCTTTCGTCACGCAGGCCACGATAACGGTCCAGTTCCGTATTGTAGCCGGGTGCGATGAAGCCGCCGTCTTCGATGCGGGCGGGCAGGGTGTCGGCGACAGCAGCCTGAAGCTGCTCCAGTAAGGTATCGGCGCGGCCGTACAGACCAGCGGTGAGTGTACGGATCAGCGTGGGCGTTGACGCATCGCAGACGGGCTGGAACAGGGCCGTTATGTCGTTGGCGGCGATCAGCGTGTCGCGGATCGCGGCGAGATCGCGCGGCTGCCCGCGCCCAGCGGAGATGCGGCCAAGGGCACGGGCAGGATCGGGCGTGCGGCGCAGAATATCGCCTAACGCACTGGACAGGTCGGGAATAGACTGGAGCCAGAGCCAGCC
Source organism: Gluconobacter sp. Dm-73 (assembly GCF_018256215.1). Taxonomy (NCBI): domain Bacteria; kingdom Pseudomonadati; phylum Pseudomonadota; class Alphaproteobacteria; order Acetobacterales; family Acetobacteraceae; genus Gluconobacter; species Gluconobacter sp. Dm-73. The sequence goes on from NZ_JAERLW010000001.1 coordinate 374,800, forward strand.
ATTCTGGCGATCCGTGATGGTGGTGGCATCCGTCAGCGGAGAGGCGAGCCACTGGGCCAGAAGGCGCGAACCTGCGGCTGTAGCGGTGCGGGTGACAGCGCCGAGAAGGCTGTGTTTCGTCTCGCCGTCACGGGTGCGGAGAATGTCGAGGCTGGCGCGGGTGGCGGGATCAATGCCCAGCACACCGTCCGTGCCCTGCGGAATGGGACGCGATAGGCGCGGGAGCGCTCCGGCCTGACTGCGTTGGACGTAGTTCAGGGCAATGGCGCAGGCAACGGCCTGTTCGGGCGGAAAGTCCCCGAGGGCATCGATCTGGGCAACGCCATAGGCGCGGGCGACGAGGGTGCGGGCGCTGTCGAGCGTGGGCGGGACGGCGACGGGGGCCAGTCGGTTCGCATGGTCGGGCGGGATGAGGTCCGGTTCGGACAGGATTTCGGCGGGGTCCAGCCTTGCCAGAAGTTCCGGCAAAGCGGCATCGCTGACCGAAGCCGTTTCGAAGGCGCCAGTGGAAATATCGATCCAGGCCGCGCCGATCGTTTTCGCGCGTTTTTCAGGACTGCGGGCGAGGGCGAGCAGGAGATTGGCGCGTCCGGCTTCGAGCAGTTCGTCTTCGGTCAGGGTGCCGGGGGTGACGACACGGACGATGGCACGGGCGAGCGGGCCTTTCTGGGGCTTCTCGCCCTTTTTCGGCGGGGTCTGCGTCTGTTCAGCGACGGCGACGCGAAAGCCGCGACGGATCAGCCGCGAGAGATAGGCCGGGGCGGCCGCGACCGGGACGCCACACATGGGGATCGGCTCGCCCTGATGCGTTCCGCGTGCTGTCAGTGCGATGTCGAGCGCCATGGCGGCCGCCTGTGCGTCGGCAAAGAACAGCTCGTAGAAATCGCCCATGCGGAAAAACAGCAGGGCATCGGGTTCGCGGTGTTTGAGATCGAACCACTGGGCCATCGCAGGGCTGGCGTTTTCGGCGGTAGGCAGGGGCATGAAGGTGCCGATGGGTCCGGTCTCCGGGTTGTCAGGTCGGGGAAGGGGAAAACAGTGCCTTGGCAATACCGTCTTCCTGCCGGTGTGTGAACCGGCAGGGCGGGGTCAGCGGATGCGTCTGCGGTTCAGGCGTGACTGGAAAGCCACGGCGACGTCACGCAGGCGCACCACCTTCAAGGCATCGAGCGTCATGACATAGACCAGCATGCCGAAGACGATCAGAGCCATGAGCATGCTGAAACGCCACACGCCATGCCAGGAAGGCAGGTCGGGCGCCGCGAGTTTTTCTGAAGCCGCGACCCAGAGCGCCATCATGACGGCGGCCCCCATAATGCGGAGCGCGCGGCCTTTGAGGAGCGGGTCTGCGATGAACAGTCCGCGCCGGTGCAGAATGATGGCGAGGAGGGTGCAGTTGGCGAAAGCGGCAATCGTGCTGGCCAGCGGCGGCCCGATATGGCCCAGCGGGCGATACAGCAGCAGGTTGAGGACAAGGTTCAGCCCCAGTGTGAAGAAACCGATACGGACGGGCGTGACGGTGTCGCCTTCCGCGAAAAAGGCCGGGGAGAGAACCTTGATGAGAACGAAGGCAGGCAGGCCGAGCGCATAGGCCTGAAGGCACTGGCCGGAAAGGAGAGCATCTGCGACGGTGAAATGACCGTAACTGAAAAGAGCGGCCATGATGGGGAAGGCGAGGACGATCATGCCAATCATGGCGGGCAGCGTCAGGAGCAGCGTGTAATCGATGGCGCGGTTGACGCTGGAATGGACGGCAGCGCGGTCGTTATTGGCGATATGGCGGGTCAGGAGCGGCAGAAGAGCCGTCCCGGCAGCCGAGCCCAGAACGCCGAGGGGAAGCTGGTTGATACGATCCGCGAAATACAGGATCGAAGGCGTTCCCACAGGCAGGTGGGTTGCGATGATCATGTCCACGGTCAGATTGATCTGGGTGACGCCGGAGCCGACAAGGCCTGGCCCCATGCGGCGCAGGAGCGCCCGCATGTCTGCCGACAGGCTGGGCCATGTCAGATGTGGCCCCATGCCTGCGCGATGGGCGGCCCAGTAGAGAGCGCCAAACTGCACGATGCCTGAAAGCGTCACGCCCCAGGCGCTCACGACGGCGGTATTGTGCCAGACCAGAGCACCGAGGAGAATCGCCGCGATGCCGATGATGTTGAAGGTGACGTACGCAGCGGCTGCGGCAGTAAATTTCCCAAGCCCGTTGAGAATGCCCGAGACGAGGGCCGCGCCGCAGATCAACAGCATGTAGGGGAACGTGATTCGCGACAGATGCACCGCGATTTCGAAACGGGTGCCGGTGAGGCCCGAACCGATGAAGCTCACAACCAGTGGCATGAAAATTTCGGCAAGGATCGTCAGCAGTGCAAGCCACAGCATCAGGCCGGAGAGCGCCTGACCGGCGAAGCGCAGGGCGGGCTGCGGGCCTTTTGTTTCGTAACGCTCGGTGAACATCGGCACGAACGCCGCGTTGAACGCGCCTTCGCCGAAAAGACGCCGAAACATGTTGGGCAGCCTCAGCGCGATCAGGTAGGCGTCCTGAACGGGGCCGGCACCAAGGAACGCGGCGAGAAGCTGGTCACGAACGAGGCCGAGGACACGCGAAAGCATGGTCCAGCTGCCGACTGTCAGGAAATTGCGAAGCATTTCCTGATCCTAGCCTATCATTCAGCGCCGCAACATATGCTCCGTGACAGGAAAAACACGCCGTGGCGGATTGGCCTCAGCGCAGGATCGTTTCGCGGTTGTATGGGGTCGTGCTGCTGCGCTGCGAGGGGCCCATGCTGGGGCGCACGGCAGCAAGACCGATGCAGAGCAGCGTGACTTCCAGCATCAGCATGGCGCTGGCCCAGAAAATGCCGGACAGGCCAAGGAAAGTCGTGACGTGATGGGCCACGGCCGGGGTTAGGGCACCAAGCGCCGCAACCACCAGAAGGGGCAGGATCGGACGGAGTGCTGAGTCCTTCATAACGAATCTCCTGTCACATTTCTGACTTGAACTGTGACGGATTTCGATACGGATATTCAAGGAAAAAAGACGATAGCCCACATCTCTCCTGTGTGAGAGCGGCCCGTCAGTTGCTCAGGATAACCCTGCGGATGGCTTCCTCGACCCGGTTGGAGGCCGGTTTGGCCAGCGGGGTGAACCAGTTCGCAAGATTGCCGTCGCGGTCGATCAGGTATTTGTAGAAATTCCAGCGTGGGCGGGCGAGGAAGCCGCCCTGCTTATCAAGCCACTGAAAAATCGGCGTAATTTCAGGGCCGCGGACATGCTGTTTGGCTGTCATGGGAAAAGAAACGCCGTAGTTGCGGTAACAGAAAGTCTTGATATCTGCCGCAGAGCCGGGTTCCTGCTCGCCGAAATCGTTTGACGGAATACCAATGACCATCAGACCATCCGAGGTGTCACGGCCATAACGGGACCAGACATGCTGGAGATCTTCATATTGCGGAGTAAAGCCGCATTTTGAAGCCGTGTTGACAATCAGCAGTGGTCGTCCGCGATAGGCCGAAAGGTCGATCGTATCGCCGGACAGGCCGGGAAGGCTGAAATCATAGGCACAGGTCATGGGGCGTTTCCCTATCAGTCGGGCGGCATCCTAGCGGGTCAGGCGCGTGCAGGCGAGAGAGGAGGGGTGGACAGAACGTGACATGATGGACAGGTTCGGGTCGTTTCAGGTTCAGTTCTACCTGTTTTTCATGAGGAGTTTGCCTGAGTGATCCTGCGCGTCCTTTTCGGCATGGCCGGGCTTCTGTTTCTGGGGGCGCTCCTGTCCAGCAATCGCCGGGCTATCGACTGGGCGCTGGTGGGGCGGGCGTTGCTTTTGCAGGTGCTGATTGCGGCGGTTGTGCTGTGGGTTCCGGCAGGCGCACATGGACTGCATGTCGTGTCCGATGCGGTGACGAAAGTTCTGTCTTTTGGGGATGTGGGCAGTGCGTTTCTGTTTGGTGGTCTTGTTGGCCCGAAAATGGACGGATTGTTCGGCAATGGCGGCTTTGTCTTTGCGCTGAAGGTGCTCCCTGAGATCGTCTATGTCGCTGCACTTCTCGGGCTTTTACAGCATTGGGGCGTGTTGCAGTTCCTCTCGAAGCTGATTGGTGGAGCGCTCTCGCGGATCCTGGGAACGACTGGGCTGGAATCGTTTGCAGCGGTGCTGACGATCTTTCTGGGACAGAGCGAGATACCGATCGCGCTTCAGACCTGTCTTGCGGAAATGTCGGAGGGGGAACTGGCGACCGTTCTGTGCAGCGGAACGTCGTCCATCGCGGGGTCGGTGCTGGCGGGATATGCGTCGCTGGGGGTGCCGATGGAGAACCTGCTGGCGGCGTCTTTCATGGCCATCCCGGGCGGCTTGCTGTTTTCACGCATTCTGTTTCCAGGGCCACGCCGCTCTGACGCGCAGATTGCGGGCGCGGATCACGGGCATCACAGCATGTTCGAGGCTATTGCCGATGGTGCGATGAATGGTGCGAAGATCGCGGTGGCGGTTGGGTCTGTCCTGATTGCCTTCGTAGGGCTGATTGCGTTGGCAAATGGGCTTCTCGGTGCGGTCGGGCTGTCGTTATCGTGGATTCTGGGCATGGTATTTGCGCCTTTTGCCTGGCTGCTTGGCGTGCCGTGGAGCGAGTGTGTCGTGGCGGGGGGGCTACTGGGGCAGAAAATCGCGTTCAACGAGTTCGTGGCTTATGTGAACCTGTCGCCGCTGATCCACGCCCATGCGCTGTCGCAGCGGACAATCACGATCCTGTCCTTTGCCCTGTGCGGATTTGCGAATATTTCGACGATCGGCATTCTGATTGGCGCGTTTGGCAGCGCGGAGCCGCGTCGGCGGACGGATGTGGCATCGCTTGCCGTGCGGGCTGTCCTGGCGGGAACGCTGTCCAATGCGATGAGCGCGGTTATTGCGGGGCTGTTCGTCTGATTTTCGGCAGATCACGAATCTCTGATCGGAAGATTTGCCTGACCTAAGTTAAGATGAGAATAGTTATCATCTGACTTTGCAAAGACTGTGAGTGCCCATGCGTCGTTCCGGATTTCTGACCCTTCTTCTGGCCTCCGCCATAGCCATCCCTTCTCTGGCCTGTGCGGCAGACAGCGTTTCGGGAGAACTGAAAGGGACGGATGGCGCGTCTCATGGGATCGTGACCGTGACGGATGCGCCAAAGGGCGTTCTGCTGCGTCTTCAGGTGCAGGGGCTGACGCCGGGATGGCACGGCATTCATTTTCATGAAAAGGGCAACTGCGCGGCTCCGAAATTCACCAGCGCGGGCGCGCATGTCCATGCGACAACGCCGGTGGTGCATGGCCTTCTGAAGGCGGATGCAAATGACGCCGGTGATCTGCCGAATCTGTATGTCGCACCGGACGGGACCGCGACGGTTGAGCTTTATTCCACGCTGGTTTCGCTGAAGGGCGGCAAAGCTCTGCCTGCGCTGATGGATGCCGACGGTGCATCTGTGGTGGTGCATGCCAAGCCGGATGATTACCAGACCCAACCGATTGGTGGTTCGGGCGACCGGGTAGCCTGCGCTGTTCTTCACTAAGGCGCGGCGTTATTCCCGGGTCGGGGGGCGGTCCAGCAGAAGATGGCGCGCTTCCTCGATCGAAACGCCTTCGTTAAGGAGGCGGGTGACGGTCTCGATAATCGGCACCCGTACGTTATGTTTGCGGGCAAGGGCGAGCATCGCGGGCGCGGTCAGAACGCCTTCCGCGACTGTCGTGCGTGAAGCGAGAATGTCCGCAAGCGGGCGACCTTCGCCAAGTTTCAGGCCCACGCTGTAATTGCGTGAACCGCGACCGGTGCAGGTCAGAATAAGATCCCCCATGCCCGCGAGGCCCGCAAGCGTGCTGGCGCGACCTCCAATGGCTTCGGCGAGGCGGCCGATTTCGGCGACAGCGCGGGTGATAAGGGCCGCGCGGGCGTTTTCGCCCAGTCCAGCGCCGATCGTGATGCCTGCGCCGATAGCAATGACGTTCTTGGCGGCTCCCGCAAGCTGAACACCAGCGGCGTCATCGCTGGCATAAAGACGAAAGCTGGATGTGTTGAGGAGCGCCGTGAGGGTCTGTGCAAGCGCAAGGTCCGCGCAGGCCAGCGTTGCAGCAGCGGGGAGGCCCTTGGCGATTTCGATGGCAAAGTTCGGACCGGAAAGAACGCCTGTCGGGCGGTTCGGCATGGTCTGGGCCAGCACATCGAGCGGCAGGAGAGAGGTGGCCTGTTCCAGCCCCTTACAGCAGGTCACGACCGGAACGGCCGGGTCGAGCACGGTCTGAAGCCGCGTTGAGACATCGCGGGCGGTCTGCACCGGGGTTACGAGCAACACGACATCGGCGGTGCGCGGGAAATCTCCGGTAATGGTGACGGTGTCGGGCAGGGTGATGTCTGGCAAACGCGGCAGGGTGCGGGTTCCGGGCGGGACCGGGTTTCGCATCCAGAGCGTGACGTCCGCGCCGGTAGCCGCCATGGCGCAGGCCAGCGCGGTTCCCCAGGCTCCAGCGCCAATAACGGCGATATGCGGACGTCTGCTCATGATTATTCCTTTGCCAGCCGTTCGATCGTGATCTGGATATCTTCCGCGTCCGGAGAACGCAGGCCGACAGCAAGGGCTTCGAGAATATTGCGCGCCTCGTCCTCAAAGCCAAACGGGGCGTTGACGACCAGCAGACCACAACCGTTCAGGCGGGACGGATCGACCGGCGGACGCAGCAGAAACTCGCAGGCGAGCATATCCCGGATGCCCGCATCCTGAAGGGCCGTATAGAAAGCGCGGACGGGTGTACGGTGCTTGATCGGATACCAGACGGCGACGATCCCGGCGCGGAAGCGGTTACGGATCAGGGCAACAGCCTCTGCACAGCAGGCGAAATCGTCCGGTTTTTCAAACGGCGGATCAATGAGAATGAGGCCGCGCTTGAAGTCCTTGGGCGGGAGAAGCGCGCGCAGGGCTTCGTAACCGTCACGGTGATGAACGGCGGCCTGCGGGTCGGCGTGAAAGAGACGGCGGAGGGGGCGGACGTCTTCAGGATGCAGTTCGCAGGCAATAAGCTGATCCTGCGGACGCAATTCGGCACGGGCGAAAGCCGGGGAGCCGGGATAGCGGTGTCGGTCCTGCACGTTGGGGCGAACGGCGTCGAGATAATCCGCAATCGCGGGGGCTGCAGGATCGTCAAGCAGGCGGCCGATGCCCGCGCGCCATTCCCCGGTCTTCTCGGCTTCTTCTGACGTGAGGTCGTAGCGGCCGCATCCGGCATGGGTATCGAGGACGACGAAGCCCGCCGGTTTACGCTTCAGCGCCTTGATGAGTGCGAGAAGCAGGGCGTGCTTCATGCAATCGGCAAAGTTTCCGGCGTGATAGATGTGACGGTAGTTCAAGATGTCTGTTCCGGGGTGGAGGCGGGGAACTGCCTGAGGATGACGGGATCGTTGATTTTGTCATCGGCAGCGAGAAGGAAGAGTTTCGACAGGATGACCGAGAGGGTTTGGTCGTCGTCGAAGGGCAGGGCGATGCTGGATTTCTTTTTGCGGGGGTCGGGTACGATGCAGATATAGCGCCGGTCGGGATCGAGGAAGATGTTCCCTGTTCCGATATGGATCTGGTAGCTGTGCAGCACGCCGCGGACATGGACATGCGTGTCGGTGAGTTCCAGGCGGTCCGCGATGGTGAGGCGGGGGAGTATCCGTTCAAGCGTCTCATAGCGGATGCGGGCGCGGCCGTTGAGGGACGTGGTTTCGTCCTGCCTCCACATGGCGAGATCACTCAGGCGGCGCCATTCGCCGATGGAACGGCCTTCCGCGCCGTCGAGATAGGTGACTTCGAGGCCGATGGAGGCCACGCTCACGAAGAGGTCCAGATCGCGCATGACTTCCGAAAAAATCAGCGGCGGGACGTTTTCGAGGGGAACAGTGTCCTTGCCGATGGCGAGCTTTTTGCCGCCGTCGTGACGCCAGGAGCCCTTGTCCGTGACGGTGCGGAACTGAACCCGATCAGTGAGGATATGGGTGAATGTTCCGTGCTGGAAAGCGGCCTGACCGTCGACGCCGGCGGTCCAGATTTCGGCATGCAGACCGGCGGCGGGAATGGTCAGGCTGGTGGGATCGCCCTCGCTTGAGGGCATGTGCATGCTCAGGGTGCGCACGCGCCAGCCGCGCTGGCGGCCGAGTTCGACAGACTGTGCCTGACGCAGGACCTGCTTTGCGTAGCGAAGGGAGGCCGGGGACGTAGCGCGCTCGGCGTCCGTCAGGACATAGGTTTCGCGCCAGGCCTGACGGATGGGCTGGATGAGGGCGATGGCTTCCAGCGTGTCGCGCCACTGGCTGACGAAGGCCATATCAGCGTCCAGCGGGTGCCAGAGTGTAAGGGTTTCGTCGTCGCGCAGGGGGGCGGTCGGGGTGCCGTTCGGGGCGACGGGTGTGCCGTTCGGGAAGAGGACGGTGCGCTGTGTGCCGTCGGGCGCGGTGAGGGTCCAGATCTGGCGGTGGGCGAGCCAGGACAGGACGGGATGGGCCAGATAGTTCGTGCGGAAACGTTCGGCAGTCCAGCTTTCCTGAGTGAGCCAGGAGCGTTCGAGGCGCAGGCGGTGGGCCTGCATTTCCTTTGTCAGGGCGCGGGCTTCTTCCCTGAGTTTTTCATAGGCGCGGATGGTTTTGAGCTCGGCTCGGATCGCGGGAGGGACCGGGCGCAGTTCGGTGCCATCGGCGGAGAAGAGTGTGACCGTGCCGGAGCCGTTGGTTTTTACGGAGAGGGTCGCGGTCAGGCCGTTGGGAAGCGGAACGGCCCGTTCATGATGGCTGTCGAGGTCGTGGGTATAGGCGGAGCGTTCTTCGAGTTCGGTGATGCTGGTGCCGGATTTTTGTGCGGAGTCGGCCAGGGCGGCGTTGATCTGGCCGAGCATCAGGGAATGACGGGTTTTCTGGCGCAGGGCGATCTGTTCGTTGATGGCGTCGCGGTCTGCGGTGAGGCCCAGAGCCCGGATGATGCGGTTGAACTCGAAGACTTTCTCGTTCTTCTGGAAGTTTTTTGCCAGTGTGCTGAGGAGTTGCACATCTTCAGGCTTGCCACTGACAGCGACGAGCCAGAGGCAGCCGCACAGGATTTTATTGAGCTTGAGCAGTTCCGTTGGAGGGCGTTTGCCAAGGTTTTGTAGTCCCAGTGCCGCAGTGTCCATTCGCCAGAGGGTCTCTTGTTCCGGTATGAAAGCGTCTGGCTTGGCGATTAGTTCGTAGGCCGCTTCCCGAACGGAGCCTGTGGCCTTGATGCGGTTGTTTGCATGCAGGATGAGGATGGGAAGAATGGTGGCCCGATAGAGCGGACCGTCGATCCAGCGACCGTCCGCCGTATCGAAATCGCGAAGAATAGTACGGGCCAGGGTCAAAACGTCCTGTCCGTCAGGGGCGGCGAGAATGGCAGCTCGGTCGTGCAGGGTTCTGACAGAGGGTGTAACATTATCGGGGGTGGAGAGGCGATCAAAGACGGGATCGTCCACATTGCTCGGATACAGGGTCAGGCGAATGATGTACTGGCGGATGAGGCGGAACGCCCCAGGGCGTTCGACCGGAACCCGGACATAATCTGCTCGGGCCTGGGCTAGCCATTTCAGATCTATGATGCGATGGGATTCGGAATTCACGGACGGGACTGGACCCGAGCCGAATATTTCGAAGCGGGTCCAGCAGGAATGGCGTTTCGCCAGTGGAATGGGAGCTTCGGGATCAAGGCTCTCGCGAGAGAGACGCTCCAGCCATTTCGGAGACGCAGGCCGTGGCGCGGTGCCCATCGTCTCGGGCAGGAAATAGGCGGCGAGAGGAATGGTATCGCTGAGGTATTGGTACGCATGCTCCCTAAAGGCGTAGCCTTTGTAGTCGCATCTCTGCTGTTCGTAGAGTTCGACCCATTTTTTTCTGGCGTCTTCGAAAACCGTAGGGCAGCGGGAGCGCATCAGGGCGCGCCACTCAATGAAGGCCTGTTCCATGTCGCCGACTTTTGACAGGAGGCGATAGAGCGGACCACCGGGCAGGGAGGCGACAAGCGCTGGATCACGCTGCTGCATCTCAGCCTCCGACCAGCGGGATGAGGCGCATAAAGGTGATGGTCATGTCCGGGCTGAGGGTGATGCCGTCATCCAGATGCGGAATCTGATGGTCATTGATGATGACCAGATAGGCCCGGCGTTCAAAAGCCTTCAGGGCATGGTCGATGGCGGCTTCCACTGTTTCGATACAGGGCGCGCCCTGCGGAACGAGGGCGGTCTCTTCGTTCTCTATTTTGCCGCCGTTGTCCCATTCGAGACGGACGCGTTCTGCGATCAGGTCCCGCACGCGCAGATGTCTGCGGGCTTTCCAGTCAAAGCGCAGGGCGGGTCTGCTGATGCCGGTTCCGGTCTCGTCGCGGATGAGGATGGCGGTCATGAGGCTTCCTGTTCAGGCGTGAGCGGGAGTGCGTTCAGAGAGCGGCCAGCGGGGGCGGGCGGCGGTGTCGATGTCGTTGGGTGTTTCGCCTGCATGAAGACGCTCAAGCGCAGCCCACGCAACCATCACCGCATTATCCGTACACAGCCGCAGAGGCGGGGCGAAGAAAGGGATGCCGTGATTGGCGGCGACCTGTTCGAGCGCATGACGCAGGGTTTTGTTGGCCGCCACGCCACCTGCTACCACGAGCGCCGTGGCATTCGGGCTGAGGGCGAGGGCGTGTTCCGCACGGTCTGCCATCACATCCGCGACGGCGCGCTGGAAGGAGGCGGCGACGTCTGCTGCGAACTGGCGTGGCAGGGCATCGCGCGTTCCGGTCGGATCCTGCGTGTCGATTAGACGGCTGACGGCAGTTTTCAGGCCCGAGAAAGAGAAATCGCAGCCTTCGCGGCCTTTGAGCGGTCGGGGAAGCGCATAGGCATCGTCCCGGCCTTCGGTGGCAAGTTTTTCCAGCGCAGGGCCGCCGGGCCAGCCGAGGCCAAGCATCTTGGCAACCTTGTCGAAGGCCTCACCGGCGGCATCGTCGATTGTGCCACCCAGACGGACATAACGGCCCGTCTGTTCGACCGACACGCACTGGCAGTGGCCGCCCGAGACAAGCATCGTCAGGTAGGGAAAGTGAAGCTCCGCTCCGAGACTGGGAAGTCGGGGCGTGAGAATATGGGCTTCGATATGGTTCACGGCCATGAAAGGACGGTTCAGCGCCATGGCCAGCCCCTTGGCGTAGGAACTGCCAACAATCAGGCCGCCAATCAGACCCGGACCGGTCGTGCCAGCGAAAATATCGATGTCGGCGAGCGTCAGGGACGCTTTTTTCAGGACTTCCGTCACCAGAGCGGGCAGCGCGTCCAGATGCGCGCGGGCCGCGATTTCCGGGACGACGCCACCAAGAATGGCATGATCGATCTGGGACAGCACGCTTTCGGCCAGAATGGTGCCGTCATAAGCGAGAATGGCGCAGGCCGTATCGTCGCAGGAGGTCTCGATTGCGAGAAGGGGACGCGCAGGTGTGGGAGAATGAGTAACGGGGGCTGACATCCCCTTATTATGGCCGAGTCTGTCATATCATGACAGTCCCGTGTGAATGGGCTAAAGCTGCCGTTCATGAATGCTCCCGTCCTGCCTTCCGATGCGCTCCAGCGAGTTGCAGCGGAAGCCGTCCGCCGTTCCCATGCCGCTGAGCCGCCGACTGGCCGCAAGCTCCCTCTTCGTGTCGGGTCGCGGGCATCGCCGCTGGCGCTGGTCCAGACGCGCAATTTTCTGACGCGTCTGACGCGGTTCTGCCCGGTCCTGCGCGACATGGGTGCGTTTCAGGAATACCAGATCAGCACTGAGGGAGACCGCAATCAGGTTCAGCGTCTGGCGGAAATTGGCGGTAAGGGACTGTTCGCCAAGGAAATCCACGAGGCACTGGTGGCAGGGCGGATTGATTTTGCCGTGCACAGCCTCAAGGATCTGGAAACCAATCTGCCGCCCGGTCTCGTGCTGGCCTGCACGCTCAAGCGTGAGGACGCGCGCGATGCGCTGATCCTGCGGGACCGGACCGTAAAGATCGATCCCGAACGCCCGTATGACTGCCTGCCCGAAGGCGCGCTGATCGGATGTGCGTCCGTGCGGCGTCAGGCGCAGATGCTGCATGTCCGTCCCGATCTGCGGTTCGGGCTGCTGCGGGGCAACGTGCAGACGCGACTGGACAAGCTGCGGGCCGGAGCGTGCGATGCGACGCTTCTGGCGCTGGCAGGGCTGCGTCGTCTGGGCATGGAAGATCGTGTGGATGTGGTGTTCGAGCCGCATCAGATGCTGCCGGCTTCGGGTCAGGGCATCGTGGGCGTGACGGTTCGTGAGAGCGATCTGGAACTGCGCGAACTGCTGTCCGCGATCGAAGATCCGGAAGCCCGGGCCGTTTCGACAGCAGAGCGCGCGCTTCTGGCGGAGCTTGACGGCTCCTGCCGGACGCCGATCGGAGGCTATGCCCGCATCGAGAAGGGCGTGCTGAAGCTGACGGGCATGATTGCAAGCGAGGACGGCACGTTCCTGTTGCAGCGCCACATCGAAGGCGCGCCGCTCGAAGCCGCCCGTATGGGAACGGAACTTGCGGACGAACTGCGTCGCGATACGCCGTCCAACATTTTCGAAGACATGAGGCGTCCCTGACGCTTCTCTCGGACCGCGTCGTTCTGGTGACCCGGCCGGAGCCAGGACTGTCTGCTACCATGGCGGAAGTCGGGGCGCTGGGCTGGCAGGCGATAGCGTGTCCGATGCTGGACATCACGACACTGGCGCCGGTTGCTCCTGAAAACTTCCGTGCGGTTCTGGTGACAAGCGCGAATGCACTGCCTGCGTTGCGGGACTGGCCGAAGGATAGACTGCTCGTTGCCGTGGGCTCGCAAACGGCGGCGCGGGCGCGTCAGGCCGGATTTATCCATGTTGAAGCGGCAGACGGAGATGCCCGGGCTTTGACCGCATTCTGCCGGATGCGGGGCATTACGGGCGCAGACGTGCTTCTGGCCAGCGGCGAAGGCTACGGTCTGGATCTGGCGAGAAATCTGGAGGTGCAGCGGGCGGAAGTTTATGTGGCCTGCAAGCGTATGACCTTGCCGGAGGATGCGACGGCGGCTCTGCGGGAGCGGCGAGTCGATTCTGTGCTGCTGTATTCCGGGAAAACGGCGGAAGCGTTTCGGGAAGCGCTTGGGGCCGAAGACGTGACGGCACTGTCTGCCGTGCGGGCGCTCTGTCTGTCAGAGGCCATAGCCGCGCGCCTGAACCATAAGGAATGGCGCGCGGTGATGTGGCCCGATCCGCTGGAGCAACTCGGGCCAGTTACCTAAGATCAGGCTTCGACTCAGGCTTCTCCGGCGGGTTCCGGGAACTGCTGGGCGCGCTTGGCCTGCCACAGGGCCACGAAGTCGATCGGCTGAAGCACGACGGGCGGGAAGCCGCCGTCACGCGTGACATCGCTGACGATGGCGCGGACATACGGGAAGATCAGGCGCGGAACTTCAACCAGCAGGATCGGCTCGACCAGTTCCTGCGGCGGGTTGGTCAGCGTCACGACGGCGGCATAGGTCAGCTCGGCGATGAACACCGTACGACCGGCCTGTCCACCTTCCTGTGCGGGCGGCTCGGCAGCTTCGGCGCGGACGGCCAGAGCGACTTCATAGACAGCCTGGTCTTCTTCCAGACGGTTGGCCTGGACGTCGATGTTGACGGAAATCTGCGGGGCAGAGCGAAGCGTTGCGAAAATGGACGCGCCAGCCGGAACTTCGAAGGAAAGATCCTTCGTGTATTGCAGGTTGATGGCGAGCGGCATTGCCGGCACGTTTTCCTGACCCATCACGGTGTTGTCGGCGGTGTTCTCTGACATGCGGTCTCCGGTTCCGCAGGGGCGAACCCCATGGCGGACATCGATTGAAACGATTGCGATCCCTCGGCGGTAGCATGATGTCTGCTGAACGCCAAGACACGCTTCTGGCCGACAGATGGTTGAGATCAGAGGGATTGCACCCTATCTGTAGGGCAACGGATCTTTAAACCGGGCACTGCAAAGTCCGGACAGTGAGAAACAGAGCTTCATGTCTTCTGACGACATTCACCTCCCCGCTGGCCTCATGGCACATGCTGGCCATTCTTTCCCCTGGGACCTCGTGGTCCTGTTCGTGCTCGCCGTGGTGCTGGGTGTGAGGCTTTACCGTGTGCTCGGCCGTCGCGTCGGGATGCAGGGTGTGCGGCAGGAACGTCCGGGCGGTGGCCGGTTTGGTTTTGGACCACAGAAAGGTGCTGCTCCTGATGCAACGCGTCCGGGCGCACCCCCACCACTCCCGGGACAGGCTTCGGGCAAAGGCGATAACGGTGCGTTCGCTGCCACAGTGCCGGATGTGGAGTATGAAATTCCCGCACCTGTGACCCGTGTCGGTGGTGTTCTGGCTGAAATTGGAACGACTTTCCCCGGCTTCTCGCCCTCAGGTTTTCTGAAAGACGCTGAAGACACGTTCCGGCAGGTTGTTCCGGCCTTTGCGGTCGGGGATCGTCCCGCACTGGAAAAACTTCTGACGCCCGCTGCGCTGGAGAGTTTTTCTGCGGCAATCGACGTTCGGACGCAGGCTGGTGAGACGCAGCGGAGTGATCTTCGCGGCGTTGAGAGCCTTTCCATTCTTGATGCGATGCTAGTGTCGGCGGACGACGGGCAGCGGACAGGCCGAATCGAGGTACGGATCGTGTCGCGGCAGGTGAATATCCTGACCGATCGTCAGGGCGAGCCCGTGGTCGGAACAGAAGCCGTCACCGAGTTCCATGATCTGTGGCTGTTCGAGCGTGTGGCAGGACAATCCGATGCGCAATGGCGTCTCGCAGCGTCCTGCCCGGCCTGATCGTTATTTTTTCTGTTCGAGTTTTCTGCCTGTCCGATGAAAAAACTGCTGACTCTGCTGACTCTCGGTGTGCTGTGCGGCTGTACGCCGCAAGAGGCGCCGTCGTCATTTTCGCTTTCTCCCGTAGGATATGATTCGCTTGCCGGATGGGGGCAGGAGGATTTTGCATCGCTGATGCCGCTGCTTCGGGAGGAGTGCCATCGACTGTCACAGTTGCCGCCTGAGACGCTGCTTGGCGGAAGCGACGCCATCAGTTACGGGCGCCATGCTGCCGACTGGGGCAATGCTTGTACCGTGCTGGCGGCAGCAACAGACGCCAAAACGTATCTGGAAACATGGTTCCAGCCTTACGAGATTGGCACTGAGGCGTTCTATACGGGTTATTTCGAGCCCCAGATTCCTGCCTCCCTGACACGCGGAGGGGAGTATCAGACGCCGGTCTATGGCCGTCCGCATGATCTCGTCCGGGCGAAGGCGACCAATGGTCAGATGGTCAGCGGGCGCTGGGTGAACGGACAGTTCGCACCCTATTACGACCGTGCCGCGATTGATGGCGGTGCGCTGGAAGGGCAGGGGCTTGAGATCGCCTGGCTGAAAAACCCGATCGATCTGTCGTTTTTGCAGATTCAGGGCTCAGGGCGGCTGATCCTTCCCGATGGGGGGCAGGTGCGCGTAAGCTATGACGGACGCAACGGGCAGGCCTATGTGCCGCTGGGGCGTGTACTTGTGCAGCAGGGCGAACTGCCTGCGGATGGCGTCAGCATGGATAGCATCCGGAACTGGCTGGAGACGCATCCGGATCAGATGATGTCCGTGCTGGAGCGCAATCCGAACTATGTCTTTTTCCGTCGTGACGACGGTAATCTGGCGCAGGGGCCGAAAGGCGCATTCGGGATGCCGCTGACGGCTGGACGCTCCGTGGCGGTTGACCGGTCTTTGGTGCCGTTTGCGATGCCGCTCTGGGTTGAGACGAAGCTGCCTTATGGCGCGGGCCAGCCCGTCACATGGGATCATCTGGTGTTCGCGCAGGATATCGGGACGGATATCAAAGGTGCGGGACGCGCCGATCTGTTCACAGGGTGGGGTGCGAGCGCGCAGTCCATCGCCGGGAACCTGCATGCACATGGCCGGATGGTGCTGTTTCTGCCGCGCCCACCTGCGGATTCCGGGGCGCAATGATCCGCAGTCGCCGGGAAAAACTCGGTGTTCATACGCTGATCCGGGGAGACTGCACGACGGTTCTCAAGCGGATGCCGTCGCAGAGCGTGGACGTGGTGGTGACGTCGCCGCCCTATAATCTGGGTGTGTCGTACCGGACGTATCAGGATCGACTGCCGGAAGACGCGTATCTGGACTGGCTGGAGGATGTCTGCACCAGTTTGTGTCGCGTGATGAAAGATGATGGGTCATTTTTCCTGAATATCGCAGGATCGTCGTCCCAGCCCTGGCTACCGTTCGAGTTGATGACCCGGCTGCGCAAGCTGTTCGTGCTTCAGAACCACATCACCTGGATCAAGTCGATTTCGGTTGGTGAGATCACCTACGGGCATTTCAAGCCGCTGAATTCTGCGCGTTTCGTCAACCGCAACCATGAGCATGTGTTCCATCTGACCAAGACAGGAAACGTGCCGGTGCAGCGGCTGGATGCGGGTGTACCGTTTACGGACAAGAGCAATATCGTGCGGCGGCAGCACATCACGGACCGGCGGTGTCGAGGCGATACGTGGTTTATTCCCTACGAGACCGTGCGGAGCCGCAAGGAGAAGTTCAGCCATCCGGGGACGTTTCCGGTGGCGCTTCCCGAAGCCTGCATCCGGCTGCACGGGCTGCGGCCGGGCGGCGTGTTGCTGGACCCGTTCATGGGCTCCGGGACGACGCTGGTGGCGGCGGAGCGGATGGGCTGTGTGGGGATCGGGATTGATACCGATACGTCTTATGTGAACGTGGCGCGCAAGCGGGTGCGGGCTGCGATCGATCATGAGGACGAAGATTAATCGACGACACCTGTTTTTCTGACAGGTTCAATCACTTTGACTTTGCGTGTCACTTTTCGACATTATCACGACACCGTGAGTATGAGGAGAAAAGTGGTGCGTTCCAGCACGATTACAAAGGGAATTGCCGGTCTGGTGGCGCTGGGCGTTGTCGCCTGGGGCGGGACTGTCACATATCTCGAGCATTTCGATCATGCTGGAGCACCGCAGCTTCCTGCCAGCAGCCCAACGCGTCAGGACCCGACGGCCATGGCGGCTTTTGCGGCTCTGCGCGAAGTGCGCTGCGATTACTGCCACACGCAGAATGCGAACCTGCCGTTCTATTTCAGCCTGCCGCTGGCCAACCAGATCATGAAGCGCGATCTGGTGCAGGGGCAGCGTCATTTTGAATATGCACCGGTTCTGGCCGCGTTGCAGCAGGGCAAGCCGCCTTCGGTCGAGCAGCTTTCCCGCATCGAAGAAGTCATCACCCAAAACCGTATGCCGCCGGCGGCCTATCTGCTGATGCATCCGCATGCCCATCTGAACGAAAAGCAGCGCGTGGATATCCTGAATTGGGTGCGTGAACAGCGCGAGCGTTATTATGCGACGTCGGGCGTGGCAGCGCAGTTCCGTGGCGAGCCGATCCAGCCAATTCCCGAGAATGTAGGCGTAGACTGGAAGAAGGCCGAACTTGGTCGGGCGCTGTTCTTCGACAAGGGCTTGTCGGGTGACGGAACGCTCAACTGTGCAAGCTGTCATGGTCTGGACAAGGGCGGCGTGGACAATCTGACGACCGCGACGGGTATTGGGGGCCAAAAGGGGCCGATCAATGTACCCAGCGTCTATAATTCCGTGTTCAGCATGTCCCAGTTCTGGAACGGTCGTGCGAAGGATCTGGCGGAGCAGGCAGCAGGGCCGGTCATGAACCCGCTCGAAATGGGTTCGCATGATTGGGCGACAGTGGCTGAGCATGTTCGGAGCACTCCCGCCTATGCCGGGCAGTTCGAGGCGGCATTCGGTTCCGATCAGATCGACAAGGACACGATCACGGGGGCGATTGCGGAATATGAAAAGACGCTGATCACGCCGGACAGCCGTTTCGATCTATATCTGAAGGGCGATGCGAAGGCGATTACGGCGCAGGAAAAGCGCGGCTATGAGCGCTTCAAGGAAATCGGCTGCTCAGGCTGCCATAGCGGTATTGCCGTGGGCGGTGACGCTTACGAGATTCTTGGGTTGGAAGGCCCGTATTTCGAAAACCGTCACACGAAGCTGACGGCTGCGGATGAGGGGCGTCTGTCTGTGACGCATGCGGAAGGCGATCGGGCGCGGTTCAAGGTTCCGAACCTGCGCAATGTCGAACTGACCGGGCCATGGCTGCATGATGGTTCGGCCACCACGCTGGAGCAGGTCGTTCGGGAAATGGCACGTTACGAGACCCCGGATCGGGACATTGCCGATCAGGATGTCGCGGATATCGTGGCGTTCCTCAAAACGCTGACAGGCAAGTACGAAGGCATTCCTCTGAAGGATGTGCCCGCTGACCAGCCGCTACAGGCTCCGGTCTCGAACTGAAGTCTGCGGAACCTGCGGAAATAAAAAACGGCCCCGGATCATCCGGGGCCGTTTTCTTATGGGCCTTGTCTGTAAGGGCTTATTGCTGCGGAACGGGGTTGCACTGCGGCGGGACGGGCTGCCCGGTCATGACTTCGTTGGTGAAGATCGCGGAATCGGCCAGAGAGCCGTTGACCGTCTCACTGTGGTTCAGACCCTTGTAGAGATGCGCCTGAACGAGCGATCCTGCGGCGCAGGCGGCTTTAACCAGCCCAAGCTGGAGCGCAGGTGGGACGTCACGGTCTTCTGTGCCCGTCCCGGTGAAGAGAGGCTGGGCCAGCTTGAGGGTTGGGAACTCCATGCCCTTCAGAGCCGGGCTGATGGCCTTGAGAAAGGTCGGCTGGAGCGTGTTGTGCAATGTCAGGCCAGCGGCCTGCGTCTGCTGGGACAGGGATGTCAGGCATTCATGCGCCGCCTTGCGATAGAAGGGCAGCGCCTTGGGGGTGAAGGCTTCTTCGGGACGGAAATGCGGGTCGTGTCCTGCCAGTCCGGTGGCAAGGTAGAGGACATAATCGACGAGCGGGCTGTAGCCTGCGTCGGGATGGGCGGCATTCTTGAGCAGATCCCCAAGAAGTTCGGGCGTGACGTAGGGGGCTCCGGTGGCTACGGTGCCGCGGATGTCCAGTTCGGGGGCGTAGGCCGGAGCGTAGGCCGCCGTAGCGACGGCGGCGCCACCGCCCTGAGACTGGCCGACAATCATGATTTTGTTTTTCAGGTCCGGCACGTTGGCCAGTGCGGCGCGGATGCTGTCGAGGACGCTATAGGCTTCGACCCGGGTGTCCAGATAGGCATGCGTGCCGGGTCCGCCGAGGCCCTGATAGTCCGTTGCGACGATAGCGAAACCGCGTTTCATCCATGTTGAAAGATAGGTGCTGTTGCGATCGTTATAGGGATTGAGGGAGGGCGCGCAGCTATCGTCCACGCCGACAGTGCCATGGGCCCAGGCGACAATTGGCCAGCCGCCCTGTGGTGCGGGGCCGGGGGGAAGGATGATTTCGGCCGTAACGGGAACGAGGCCCTTGCCGGTAATGCCGTTCGTCGAAAGATAAGTGATGCGCAGGGCGCGCCCGGCGTCTGGAAGGCTGAGCGCTGCGGCCAGCGGTGCCGAGGTTGTGATGGTTCCGGGTTTTTGAGCGCCGGATGGGGCTGCGGCCTGTGCCGCGCTGAAACAAAGGGCGGTGCTGGCGAGAAGGGGAGCAAATTTGCGCAGGAAAGGCAGGGGCATGGAAGATCCTAGGTCGGTCTTGGGCCGGTCTGGCGTTGCAAGCGAGACTGACGGCATGGTCCTTAACGTCAAGTGAATTTAAAATGGCTTTATGTAAGAGACGGCATCTGACGTGATGCGGGCAGTCCAATCGTCCTGCGCGAGGCGGCGGTCGGCGGCCTTGTCGATCCGCTCACGCTCTTCCGCCGTCAGCAGGCCGCGTTCGTATTCCTGTGTCGCGCGGGCCTTGGCGTTGCTGGCGCGGGCGCGGGTATCGATCGGGTAAGCGCGTTTTTCGGGCAGGGCGAAGGCACTGTCGGGAAGGCTGTCGCGCTCTTCCTGTGTCAGATGGCTCATGGTCCTGTTCTTTCGGAAAATGGAACCTGAGGTGTAAACGCATCCGCGGGCGGAAAGTCCCGAAAGAACATTGTTCAATGATGCTCGAAGCCGTTACATGCTCGGGGCCTGAACTGTCTGATGGACAAGGGCGGCCGGATAGGAAGTGAGGATAGTGTGGCGAAGCGGGATCTGAGGGAGGAGGAAGCGACGCTATGGCGGATGGTTGTCCGCGATATCAAGCCGTTGCGGTCTCCGCGCTCCCCGCGTCGTCTGGCGCCTGCGGCCAAGGTCGAGCCTCCTGCACCCGTACCCGAGGTCCCGCGCTCCATACCTGTCGTGACGGGACGCTCTTTCCTGCCTGTACAGTCTGAGAGGCCGAAACCGCGTCCTGCGGAGCTTTCGGTAGGTGTTCGCGCGCCGGGCTTGGATGATACGAGCTGGAAACGTCTGTCACGCGGGCAGATGAAGGTGGATGCGCGGCTCGATCTGCATGGCTATGTCGTGCAGGAGGCGTTCGAGCGACTGTATGATTTCATGCAGCGTGCGCGGGTTCGAAACTGGCGTTGTGTAGAGGTGGTGACGGGGCTTGGAAGCGGCGAGACCAGCGGGTTGATCCGTCGTGAGCTGCCAATGTGGCTTCAGCGCGGGGATCTGCGGTCGATGGTTCTGGCCGTTGTGCATCCCCATGCGGCCAATCATGGATCAGTCAGGATTTTGTTGAAAACGCGCCGTCGCTGACGCTGTCAGAGATGGCGTGTTTCCTGCCCCTCGCGCCAGCGCGGTGTATTGACGGAGAGCCAGCGGCGCAGGGCCAGCGTGGCGCCCAGATCGGGAACGGCACGTGAGAGGAACGGGGCCGCGTTGTCGCCTGTGACCAGCTTGAAATGATGCGTCTCGGCCCAGCGCCTCACACCGGTATCTGCCGTGGCAGCCGTGCAGGCGCGGTTCCATTGCGCGACGATCTCAGGCGGGGTCAGCATAGGGAGGGCAATGGCCATGGCCGTATCTGCGGCGGCGGAGACGGCCTGCCACGCGTGATAGAACGGCCCTTCGGGCGCGCGATGCCTCGCCTGCTGATAGGCTTCCATGAAAATGGGGATGGTCGTCGAATGCGTATCGGTCAGGTCGCCGGTGTAATAGATCGCGCTCGTGCCCTCGGGCAGGTTGGCGAGGACGTCATCAAGCGGTCGGTCGAGCGTGTAAGGAGAAATCTGCACGGCATCGACGGTGCCTTCGTGCAGGGCGGTCAGGGCGTTTGACGAATCCACATAACCGGGCACGGGAATGGGGCGCAGGCCGAGAAGCGAGAGGCCCATCAGGGCATTCAGTTCCGGGCCGCCGATGCGGGAGACGGCAAGGCGGACAGGATGATCGTGAAAGAACCCCGTCAGGCGGCTGCGCAAGGTCTTGTGCAGTTCGGCGCGGGCGATGACGACGGTCGTGGTGGAAGCCACCAGAACCGGGGTCCAGCGTCCGAAATCGTAATGGACGCGGGAATCGCCTGTCAGGGATGCCAGAAGTGTGGCGCCGGGAAAGGCCAGCGCCGTATTGCCGTCAGGCGCGCTGTTGGCGTCGAACAGGTTTGCGGCGCGAACGCCGTCCTGTCCGATATCGGGGGTCAGTTCGAGAGGCGTCGCCAGATCCAGTGTGTGGGAAATGGCGCCACTTGCCAGTTCTGCGAACTGGCCGGGGATGGAGGCGAGCGTGCCGCCCAGAAGGAGCTGAACATCCGTCAGAGTCCCGGCGCGGGCCGGGGTGTTCAGGAAGCGAGCGGTTCCGCCAAGGGCCGCCAGCCCTTTCAGGGCGGCACGTCGGGTCAGTCTCACGGCCAGCGGACTTCCGGCGGCATGCTCATGAGGATGGCTTCGGTGTTGCCGCCTGTCTTGAGACCGAACAGCGTGCCACGGTCATGCAGCAGGTTGAACTCCACATAACGGCCGCGACGGATGAGCTGGGCATCGCGGTCCGCTTCGGTCCATGGGGTGAACATCCGGCGGCGCACGACAGCGGGGTAGGCATCATGGAAGGCCATGCCGACATCCTTCGTGAAGGCGAAGTCCTGATCCACATTTCCGGTAGAGAACTGATCGTAGAAAATACCGCCCAGACCGCGTGGTTCGTTGCGGTGGGACAGGTGGAAGTAGCGGTCGCACCATTCCTTGAAGCGGGGGTAATGCTCCGGATCGTGCCGGTTGCAGGCATCTTCGAAGGATTTGTGGAAATAGTCCGCGTCCGATCGCGCTTCTGCGGTGTCGGGGAACATGGGCGTGATGTCCCCGCCGCCGCCGAACCAGCCCTTCGTCGTGATGATCATGCGCGTGTTGAAATGCGCGGCACTGACATGCGGATTGCACGGATGGGCGACGAGGGAGACGCCGGTTGCAAAGAAACGCGGGTCTTCTTCGGCACCTTGGATGTTTTTGCGGAATTCGGGGGAGAACTCACCCCAGACGGTCGAGACATTGACGCCGACTTTCTCGAATACGCGGCCGCGCATGACGGACATGACACCTGAACCGCCTTCCGGGCGGCTCCAGGCCGTGCGTTCGAAGCGGCCGGGGGCGGTGCGGTCGCGCAGGACCTGCGAACCACCTTCAGCGGCCTCGTCTTCGAGCTTTTCGTAGGACGCGCAGATGCGGTCACGGAGGGTTTCGAACCAGGCTTTGGCGTCCTGCTTGAGGGCGTCGTGAGGTACGTCTGGACGAACGGTTTCGGCGAAACCGGGGCTGATCTGGTCCATTTTTTCTTCCCCCGTCTATACAGGACAAAACTTCGTTACGCGCAGTGTCCTAGCAAATCGTGCCGTCGTCGAACAGTTGGCTGATGCATGACTGACGCCCATTGGTGGCGGGCATCCGTGGCGGGACGATGGCGCAAAGACGTTTTCATTTCGTAAAAACGCTGGGTTTTGTGAAAATATTTTGCTGAACGCGGGAAAGGGGCATGTCCGGCGTGCGAGGGTTGCGCGTCGGGCGTTCTCGTGGTCCAGAACGGGCGAGCGGACCAAACAACAGTCAGGAACAGACATGTCTTCGGAACAGGAAATCCAGCCCGTCATTGGTGTGATCGGTGGTTCGGGGCTGTACGATATCGACGGACTCGAAAACAAGGAATGGCGCAAGGTTGAAACGCCTTGGGGTGAGCCGTCCGACGAACTGCTGTTCGGGACGTTCGAGGGCGTACAGTGCGTGTTTCTGCCTCGTCATGGGCGGGGCCACCCCATTCCGCCGTCGCGCCTGAATTTCCGCGCCAATATCGATGCGCTCAAGCGTGCGGGTGTGACGGATATTCTGTCGCTTTCGGCGGTGGGGTCGCTCAAGGAAGAATTGCCGCCGGGGCATTTCGTGCTGGTGGACCAGTTCATCGACCGCAGCTTTGCGCGTGAAAAGAGCTTCTTCGACACCGGCTGCGTGGCGCATGTCGGGATGGCGGACCCGGTTTCGGCGCGCGTGCTGGATGTGGTGCAGGGTGAAGCGGCTTCGCTCGGTATTCCGTTCACGCGGGGCGGGACATATCTGGTGATGGAAGGGCCGCAGTTCTCCACGCGTGCCGAGAGCGAGCTCTACCGGTCCTGGGGCTGTTCGGTCGTGGGCATGACGAACATGCCGGAAGCCAAGCTCGCCCGCGAAGCTGAGATGAACTACGCGACCGTTGCGATGGTCACGGATTTCGACTGCTGGCACAGCGAGCATGACAGCGTGACGGTCGAGGCTGTCGTGAAGGTCATGACGGGCAATGCGGAGAATGCGCGTCGCCTTGTGAAGGCTGTCATTCCGGTGCTGGGTAAGAAGCGTCCGGTCGACGCCAGTGCAGAGCGCGCTCTGGATCATGCAATCATCACGGCTCCGGCTGCACGCGATCCGAAGCTGCTGGCCAAGCTCGATGCTGTGGCCGGACGTGTTCTGAAACAGGGCTGAGGCTCTGCTGAACGCCGCGCCTGCGTAAAACGGGCGCGGCGGAAACCATAATCAATCGAAATTATGGTTCGGGTCTGCGTTCAGGTCGATGCCTGCCCGTGCATCATCAATTTCCACGCCGTCCAGTTCCACCGGCGGCAGGTCCTTAACCGGAGTGCCCTGCGGCACTCCCTTGATTGCGATCAGGTCGGCGGCTTTTTCGAGATAGCCTTCTGGACCACAGTCCGGCTTGCCATCGGCTTCCCACAGAAGACGCGCTTCGTGACGGATCGCGGCATCGTGCTTAGGGTCGTTTTTGAGCGGATTGATGCTCATCTTGAAACTCCTGTCTGATCCGGTGCGGTATTCGCCGGGATTGTTATCAGTATAGACCCGTTTCACGGTTTTGCGACAGTCTGTGTCACCGTGTCGGGAGAGTGCTTCAGGCGAGATGTGTTTTCAGAAAATCAACGCTGCGGGACCAGGCGAGGTCACGGGCGTCCTTGTTGAAGCTCGGACGTTCGGGGCAACCGAAACCATGACCGGCGTCGTCATAGACATATTCCTCGACCTCGGGGCGGGCGTCGCGGATCTTCTGGATTTCGGTGTGGGGGATGGAGGAATCCTCGCCGCCGAAATGCAGCTCGACCGGACAGTGCGGCGCGGTATCGACATGGTTGCCGATGCTGCCACCATACCAACTGACGGCCGCGTCCACGTTATGGGTCTGGGTCGCCGTCAGCCATGCAAGCAGACCGCCCCAGCAGAAGCCGATGATACCGACTTTCCGGTGTCCGGCATCACGCAGGGCCTTCGCGCAGGCAGCAATATCGGTAAGCGTCTTGTCGGACGGAATCTGGCTACGGAGTTCGAGGCCTTCCGTCACGCCAGCCTGTGAGTAAGGCAGGATGACATCGGCTTTTGCACGGTCGAAAACGGCCGGGGCAATGACGTGGAAGCCTTCTGCGGCGAAGTCGTTGCAGACATTGCGGATATGGTCGGTGAGGCCGAAAATTTCCTGCACGACGATGAGGGCGAGGGGCGACTCCGCCGAGCCTGCCTCATACGCACCGAAGCTGTGTCCGTCTGAAGCTGCCAGCTTGACCATCTGGCCTGATGCGGGGGTTTTCTTGTCCGATGGGCTGTGTTTCATGTCTGTCTATCCAGTTTTGTCATGCCCGAAAGGCCATGAATCATGAGCGACGTCATCAATCTCCGCCGGGAACGCAAACGCCGCAAGGGCGTTGAGGATGCCAAGGTTGCGGATGCCAATCGTCGTTTGTATGGACGGACCAAAGGCCAGAAACTGACGGAAAACATGGAAAAACAGCGGCTGAAAAGCCTGCTTGACGGGCGGAAACTTTCTTCTGGTCCGTCTGGGAACGACAGCGAGAAACCTTGACGGAAACGGGTTGGGCGCCTATGTCATTGGCACTCTCCATACGAGAGTGCCAAATGCACTGCAGTCATTGAGTGCAGCAACCCGGTCATGCTGCTTTTTACAAGGGTGTGACCAATAATGGAGCGATCCATGACGAAGTTTCGTCCCCTTCACGACCGCGTGGTGGTCCGTCGCCTGACGGGCGAAGAGAAGACCGCCGGCGGCATCATCATTCCTGACACCGCCAAGGACAAGCCGACCGAAGGCGAAGTCGTTTCCGTCGGCCCGGGTGCCCGCAACGAGCAGGGCCAGACCGTGGCTCTGGACGTCAAGGCTGGTGACAAGGTGCTGTTCGGCAAGTGGTCCGGCACCGAGGTCAAGATCGACGGCGAAGAGCTGCTGATCATGAAAGAGAGCGACATCATGGGTGTGATCGGCTGATCAGCCGTCCCCGTTTCCTCTCGTAAAAACCTCATTCAGGAGTAAGAATTATGGCTGCCAAGGACGTAAAGTTCGGCGCTGATGCCCGCGAGCGTATGCTGCGTGGCGTTGATATCCTCGCAAATGCCGTCAAGGTCACGCTCGGCCCGAAGGGTCGTAACGTTGTTCTCGACAAGAGCTTTGGCGCACCGCGCATCACCAAGGACGGTGTGTCGGTTGCCAAGGAAATCGAACTGGCTGACAAGTTCGAGAACATGGGCGCCCAGATGGTCCGCGAAGTCGCGTCCAAGACGAACGACATCGCAGGCGACGGCACCACGACTGCAACCGTGCTGGCCCAGGCCATCATCCGTGAGGGCGCCAAGGCTGTTGCTGCTGGCATGAACCCGATGGATCTCAAGCGCGGCATCGACAAGGCTGTCGGCGTTGTTGTTGAAGAGCTGAAGAACAACACCAAGAAGATCACGTCTCCGGAAGAGATCGCTCAGGTCGGAACGATTTCCGCCAACGGCGAGACCGAAATCGGCGAGATGATCGCTTCTGCCATGCAGAAGGTTGGTTCCGAAGGCGTCATCACGGTTGAAGAAGCCAAGGGCCTGCACACGGAACTCGACGTTGTCGAGGGCATGCAGTTCGACCGCGGCTACATCTCCCCGTACTTCGTGACGAACCCTGAGAAGATGACGGCTGATCTCGACAGCCCGTACATCCTGATCCACGAAAAGAAGCTCTCCTCGCTTCAGCCGATGC
The DNA here is from genome assembly GCF_018256215.1 of Gluconobacter sp. Dm-73. Lineage (NCBI taxonomy): Bacteria > Pseudomonadati > Pseudomonadota > Alphaproteobacteria > Acetobacterales > Acetobacteraceae > Gluconobacter > Gluconobacter sp. Dm-73. Next base: position 401,231 of record NZ_JAERLW010000001.1, read on the forward strand.
TGCCGCTTCTCGAAAGCGTTGTGCAGTCTGGCCGTCCGCTGGTGATCATCGCCGAAGACGTTGATGGCGAAGCACTTGCCACGCTGGTCGTGAACAAGCTGCGTGGTGGCCTGAAGATCGCTGCCGTCAAGGCTCCGGGCTTCGGTGACCGTCGCAAGGCCATGCTGGAAGACATCGCCATTCTGACGGGCGGTCAGGTGATTTCCGAAGACATCGGGATCAAGCTGGAATCCGTCACGCTCGAAATGCTGGGTCGCGCCAAGAAGATCCACATCGAGAAGGAAAACACCACGATCGTCGAAGGCGCTGGTAACAGCGACGACATCAAGGGTCGTTGCAACCAGATCCGCGCGCAGATCGAGGAAACGACGTCTGACTACGATCGCGAGAAGCTTCAGGAGCGTCTGGCGAAGCTGGCTGGTGGCGTTGCCGTCATCCGCGTCGGTGGCAGCACCGAAGTCGAGGTGAAGGAGCGCAAGGATCGCGTTGACGACGCTCTGCACGCAACCCGCGCGGCTGTTGAAGAAGGCATCGTTCCGGGCGGTGGCACGGCTCTGGCCCGTGCATCCTCTGCTCTGAAGGGGCTGACCTTCGACAACGACGACCAGCGCGTCGGTGGCGAGATCGTCCGTAAGGCTCTGCAGGCTCCGCTGCGCCAGATCGCCTTCAACGCTGGTGAAGACGGTGCAGTCATCGCAGGCAAGGTGCTTGAGAACGACGGTTATGTCTTCGGTTTCGACGCCCAGAAGGGTGAGTACAAGGATCTGGTCGCGGCCGGTATCATCGACCCGACCAAAGTTGTCCGTACGGCCCTGCAGGATGCTGCTTCGGTCGGCGGTCTGCTGATCACGACGGAAGCCATGGTTGCTGAACGCCCCGAGAAGAAGGCTCCGGCCGGCGCTCCGGGTGGCATGGGCGGCATGGGCGACATGGACTTCTGATCGAAGTCCGGTCCGTCTTTCGCCTCTTTTACGAAAGAGGCGGGATGCCAGATCTGTTGCAAAAAAGCCTCTGGCCTTCGGGTCAGAGGCTTTTTAAATTTCAGTTTAATTACTGAATCCAAACCAAAACCCTGGCTGGGTATAACCGTTGCATTTATCACACATGTTGCATTCAAGTGCCCTCTGAAGACATGGCTGGTATGTATTTTTCGTGACAGTCACGCTCTGAGATCTTTAGACAGGGAACAACATTCTTCTGAAGGATTTTGTTCTTTGATGAGCACATCTCGTCGCCACCTGTTGCTGTGTGCATCAATTCTCGGAGTTGGGACCCTGTCAGGAACGGCTTTCGCCGCTTCCACGACACAGCCGGAACACCGTTCCCACAAGGCTGTGCATCACAAGACAGCCGCTTCGACGACTGCTGCAAAACCTGCTGTTACGCCCGTGCAATCCGTGGCTGTGCCTGTCGCCACGACGGCTCCGACCTCTGTCAGCCGCCGTCGTGCTGCTGTTCTTGAGGCACAGGGCGTGTCGGGTGGTTCCGAGCGTATGGTCGTTACGGGATCGGCGCTTGCCTCCTCGAACAACCAGAACGCCAACCCTGTCCAGATCGTGACGGCCAAGCAGATTCAGCAGACGGGCGCCACGACCCTCAGCGACTTCTTCGCGCGTATTCCGTCCATCGGCGGAACGGGCACGAACAATTCTGAGACCAACGGAACGGGCGGTGCATCCTGCACTGACATTCGTAACCTTGGTTCCAACCGCGTGCTCGTCCTGATTGACGGCAAGCGTGCAACGCTGAACGGCCAGACGAACTGTATCGATCTGAACGCGCTTCCGGTTCAGCAGATCGCCAGCGTCGAAATCCTGAAGGATGGTGGTTCCGAGCTTTACGGCGCTGACGCCGTCTCGGGCGTCATCAACATCAAGATGCGTCATGATCTGTCGGACGGAAACATCACCATCCGCGGTGGCATCACCGGTCATGGCGACAACGACACCGGTATGATTTCCGCCTACAAAGGTTGGAACTTCGATCACGACAAGGGCAACCTGACGCTGTTCGGTCAGTATATGACGCAGGGCGGTGTTCTTCAGCGTAACCGTGGCTGGGCCAATCCGGTGCAACTCACGGATAATCCCGTGGGCTCGGGTGGAGAAGTTTTCGGATCAGGTTACTCGAACTATACGCATGTTCAGAACAGTACGACTGGTCTGAACGCCGCAGTTGCTCCTGATGGAAAAACAGTGAGCAACTGGGGTTCCAGCAATCGTTATCCGTATGGCCAGCATCAGAGCCTAATCAACCAGCTTCAGAATTCCAGCCTCTCGGGTGATTTCCACTACGAGTTCAACCGCCATGCCAATCTGTATTCCAATGTGATGTATTCACATCGGACCAGCTCCAGCTACATGGCGGCCGAACCGTTTGACGGCTCTGTTCCTCCCAGCACGCTACCGTCCGTTCTGACGGTGCCGGCTAATGATCCGAACAACCCGTTCGGTCAGGATGTCGACATCACGAAGCGTCTGACGGAACTTGGAGATCGTCGCGACGAGAACGCCACCGATACGGTCACCTCCAAGGTGGGCATGAACGGTGCGATCGCTTACGGCTGGGATTACGACGTTTCGTATACCTACGGTTCGAACATGTCGACGGATCATCTGGAGAACGTTGGATCGTACACGAACCTGCTGAATGCTTATGGTCTGCAGCAGGTCGATCCTTCTAACTCGGCCAGCGCTCTGCTTTATAATCCGAGCGTCTGCCCGTCTTTCGGATGCAGCAATCCGTTCGGAACGATGGGCAAGCAGGCTGCTTCCTACGTCAACTACAACACCAACACGCATTCGCACTACCAGCTTCGTGACTGGAACCTGCGCATCAACAACAACCATGTGACGACGATGCCCTGGAAGGGCGGCGGCGATCTGGGTATGGCGTTTGGTTTCGAGCATCGTGGCGAACAGCTGACCAACACGCCTGATCCGTTGATCGTCAGCGGGCAGAGCCTGACCAACACGGTTCTTCCGACCAGTGGTGGCTTTGATGTGACGGAAGGGTATGCGGAAGCCAAGGCGACGCTGCTCAAGAACGTCTTCCTTGCAAAGGATCTGACGATCGACGCGCAGGGTCGTGCGTCGGGCTACAGCACGACTTCCGAGACGGCGAAGAACTGGAAGGCGTCCATCAACTGGGCACCGACGCAGGATATTCGTTTCCGTGGCACGATCGGAACGTCCTATCGCCAGCCGAACGTGTATGAACTGTATGGCGGTCAGTCGCTCAGCTATAACCTTGCCAACGATCCCTGCGATGCCGGACAGGTCGGCACATATGGTGCGGCTTCGGCGACGGTTGCGGCAACCTGTGCGAAGCAGGGCATCAATACATCCACTTTCCATCAGTCTGGTACGGGCCAGGTTCCGACGCTGGGTGGTGGCAACGCTCATCTTGCACCTGAAATCGGGCGGACCTACACGTTCGGTACGATCATCACGCCGCGCTGGATCCCGAACCTCTCCATTTCCGGTGAGTTCTGGCACTACTCGGTCAACCACACGATCAGCGCACTTCCGACACAGTATATTCTGGACGGATGCTACACGGGTACCAGCCCTTCGCTGTGCAATACTGTGAACCGTCTGGCGAATGGCCAGATCAACACGGTTTCGGCAACGAACCAGAACACCGGTGCTCTGCATGAAAGTGGTGTGGACTTCGATTTCGACTATCGTATTCGCGTTGCCCCTCACGATGTCCTGTCGGTCTCCAACAACTTTCAGTATCTGCTGAACTACACGCAGCAGCTCGTTCCGGGTGGCGCGTTCACCAACTATACCGGTGCGCTGCTGTATGCGGGTGGCCCGAACAACGCAAATGCATCCTATGGCATTCCGCGTGTTCGTGACTATGCGACGTTCGGCTGGACGCATGGTGCGTTCACGGCGACATACATGATGCAGTTCATCGGCGGCATGCGCTGGAACGATCAGTCCGAGTTCCTGAATTCCACCACGGCGGGCCGTTACAAGACCCCGATGATGATCGAACAGGATCTGACGCTGGCGTACCGCTGGAAGAAGTGGAACTTCGAGAGCGGCATTAACAACATTACCAACAAGAAGCCTCCGTTCGTGGCCAGTGGCGTGGATAACAGCGCCGGCGCGACCTATGGCAGCTTCTATCAGGGTCGTTATTTCTTCCTGCAGGCAGGCATGAATTTCTGATCCTGACACTCTGAATGACGGCTTGGACCATTGGTCCTGAAAAGCCCCCGGTCATTGCGACCGGGGGCTTTTTTTATGTGAACTTTTCGAAAGCGGAATTTCCTGATTGACGGGAGAGGAAACCTGTCGAACTGTAACAGCCGATGTCGAAGAGGGGCTCATGACCGGGAATATCGACGATCTTGCGGCGCTGATCCGGGATGCTGAAGGCGGTCGGGAGCGTTTTTTGGAAAAGTTCGCCGCTTTCTGCGAGCAGGCCTTTCCGCGTCAGTCAACCGTGACGCGCAAGACACGCGGATGGCTGAAACGCACGGTCGATATCGAGGAGCTTGCCCTTCGGTTTGAAACACGAGTTTTCGTGCTCCGGCGTAACGGAACCGGGGTGGTCGCCGAGATTGCCCACGAGGTTCGCGGGGTGGTCATCAGCCGTAAGCAGGTTCCGGCCCGGGACTGGATCACGGAGTTGCGTCAGAAAATCCATGAAGCTGGGCTGGCCGTTTCGGGTGAGGGGCACGCAGCCGCCGAACTGACGGATTTTCAGCCGTGATGCGCCTGTTTCCGTGGTCCTCCGGTCCGAAAAAAGAGGCCGAGGCACGGGCGTTTCACGAGCTTGGCGGTCGGGCACGTCCTCTGGTGCGTCTGGGATCGGTGCGACAGGCGCTTCTGACGCCGTCCATGGCGATCATGCCGCTGGGCAATGTCCATGCCGAAACCTGGTGGAAGTCCGGGATGAACTGGCAGGCCGTGCATGAAGCTGGCTGGCGCACGGCAACGGACCGCATCCGCGAGCAGGCGCGAGCGTTGGGGGCGGCAGCGGTTCTGAACCTGCGATACCGGCTTGAGCATCATGGCGGGGCGCTTGGGTTCATGTTGCATGGTGAGGCGGTGCATGTGCCGCAGCTTGAACGTCTGGATGTGCTCTCTTGCGTGCCGTGGAATGCGGCGACGCTGGATGTGGCGCTTGCAGCCGGGATCGTGCCTGTGAATTACGGCGTCGGGACCTGGGAAGACATTCGCTACACCGGGCCTCTGGAAGGCTTTTTTGATGCGTTCAGCATTGGGGAAAGCGCTCTTTTGACGCAGGCCAAGCGGGCGGCTCGGGATGCAGCGGCGCTGAGTTTGCGGAACGATCCGGCCTGTCGGAACTGGGACGGGGCGCTGGGGCATGACGAGATCGTCGGACTGACAGTGCAGTCGGAACGGGGCGTCGTGAAGTCGCTCCGGGTTCGGGCGGCTGTGAGTATTCTTGGATATCGGCGCATCGGCGGTCAGGGTTCGGTGTCGCCTGCGATGGTCTGCGGACTGGATGATGCGGTTCGTTCGGGCTTGCAGCATCGGCCGCTTTTCGTCGGGGTTTCGAACCGGATCGAGGTTGAGGAGGAGGCTGGCGAACGGGGCAGGGATGGCCGCGTCGAGGCGGCTGTTCTGGGCCTTGAAGTCGGCGGTGAGGTTGTTAGCGAGGTCGTCGAGGGACTGGATGGTCTGTTTGACGGCTTGAATGATCTGTTCTGAGGCGCGTTCCAAGCGGCCTCGTGATGTTGTGGATTTTACGGCGGGAGTCCCATGGGTATCTTCGATCAGGTTCCGGGTTTTGACGCGCTTCCTCCGGGATGGGGCGGGAGTGGCTCTTCTGAACCGGCGCAGAGTGGGGGGCAGATGCCGCCAGCGAGAGCGTCTGGCGGGAGAGTTGCGACGTCGGATTTCAGCGTGCGCGAACTACTGGTTGTCGAGCAGGCCGGATTCCGGGCTCTAGGGTTGTGTCTGGGCAACAGCATCTGGAAGGTGCAGGCCAATACGCAGTTTCGCAACACGTCCTATGAACTGACGGATCTGACGGGGGCCATGTATGGCGCGCGTGAGAAGGCCGTTGAGATCATGCGCGAGGAAGCCGAGCAGCTTGGCGCGGACGGGATCGTGGGAACGCGTCTGGAGATTTCACAGCTTGCCGATAGCGGCATGCTGGAGTTCCGGGCGTTCGGGACGGCGATCGTGCATGCGGAAGGGCACTCTGGCTATCGGCGGCCGGACGGACGACCATTCACGTCTGATCTGTCAGGGCAGGATTTCGCGCTGGCGCTGCGCTCGGGGCGGCGGCCTCTGGATCTGGTTCTGGGATGTTGCGTGCAGCATATTCCGCGCCGCAGCCTGATGACGACGCTCAAACAGGCCATGCAGTGCGTGGAACTGGATCTGTTCACGCAGGCCTATTACACGGCGCGCGAGCATGCGATGGAGCGGATGTCGGCCCATGCGGCGGAAGTCGGGGCCAATGAAATCATCGGGACGACATTGCGCGAGGAATCGCATGTCTGGGGCGATCATATCGTCGAGTTTCTGGCTATCGGCACCGCCATGTACGACACTGGAAAGCCGGACCCGAATTTCCGTATCGATCCGACCTTTACCCTGACGCTGGATAACTGACATGAGTGCTGACGAGACCAGACCGCTAGATCTGAGCGATCTTTATGCTGATGAGCCCGCACCGGTTCCTGTGAAGGTTGAAGTGCCGGTTTCCAGCAGTGCCGTTCCGGTGGCGCTGGAGCCGATGCCCGCTTTTCCGCGGCTGGTGGAAATCAGCCGTCTGCCAGCGGATATGGTTGAGGAGGCGCATCGGCGGGCGGAGACGATCGATTTCGGAGATCTGAACACGCTTCTGTCGCACGGGATGGGCGCGCTTGGGGAGCTTGCGAAGGTTTCGGACCGGATGCTGGCAGGGCGGACGCTGGGCGAAAGTGATGCGGTCGGGGAAATCGCGGCGGGTGTTCTGGATGGCGTGAAGATCCTGCGGATCGGAGATTTGCAGAAGCTGGCGCGTGGCGAAGGTGGGGCGCCGGGGGGCTTTCTGGCAAAGATGGGCGGTCTGCTGGGTGGGGCGAAAGACGCGCTCAGCGGGTTTGCCGAGAACCGCAAGAAGTTCAACGCCCTGATGGATCAGCAGGAAGCCAAAGCGCGGGTGACGATTGCCGATCTCAAGCGGAACATCACGTCCTTCGAGGATATGTATCAGGCTCTGCGGCATGGGGTGCGGGAACTGAACATTGATATCGCAGCCGGGCAGCTTGCGCTTGAAGAGGGTGAGCGGAAAGTCGAAGCGCTACGACAGCATGCGCTGGAGACACAGGACCCTGTGGATGCGGCTGAAGTCATGGAACTGCGTGGACGTCTGGCGAATTTCTCAGGGCATCTGAGCGAGCAACGCGAAGGGCTGATGCGGGCGGCGCTGACCATTCCGATGATCAAGAGCACGCGCGAGGCCGCGGAAGCGCGGATCATGGCGCTGCATTCGGCGCTGACGAAGACCATTCCCAACCTGAAAGCGGCCTGCGCGGTGGCCGTGGGACAGGTGGACAACCGCAATGCCGCTACCGCGCGCGATGCGCTGAACGAGGCGGACCGCAAGATCCTTGGACTCGTGGCCGACGGTGCGCTGGATGCGGCGCGGACGACTGCCGCCAGCCGAGGTGTGGACCCGCGACAGATGGAAGCACTGACGCAGGCGGCGGACAAGGTCACGCAGGCTCTGGGCGAAATGGCGCAAAATGACAGGCTCGCAGCCGAAAGGGCGCAGGAGCAGGAAAAAGAACTGCATCAGCTTCGGGACCGTCTGGCGAGCAGCATGCGCAGCCTGGCGCAACAGTCGGTACAGCCCTTGGCTCAGCCCTGAAGGAGGGGCGGTTCGTTTTCCTGTGTCTCAGGGCGCAGGAAGCGGGCGATGTCTTCCAGCGCATCGGCCAGAGACATGCGGCGGACGTCCACGCCGTCGGGAAAAGCTGAGAGCAGGCGTGAGGGCATGCGGCGGTCCAGCATGATGAACACGCCACGGTCATTGCCCTGACGAATCAGGCGGCCGAACGCCTGACGCAGTCGCATCCGGGTGATGCGGTCGTCATAATCGCCGGGACGGCCTTCCGACAGCAGGCGGCGGCGTTCGCGGTGCAGGATGTCGGGGCGGGGCCAGGGCGTCTTTTCAAACACGACCATGCGCAGGGCCTCGCCGGGAACATCCACACCGTCGCGCATCGCGTCCGTTCCCAGTAGGCAGCTATGGGTTTCGGTGCGGAAGACGTCCACGAGGGTCGCGTTGTCCATGGCATCGACATGTTGCGCGTAGAGGGGAAAGCCCTGCGTTTCCAAAGGTTCGTGGATGCGGCGATGGACTTCTCGCAGGCGGCGAATGGCTGTGAACAGGCCGAGCGCACCGCCCCCGGCGGTTTCGAACAGGGCACGGAAGGCATGGGCCAGCGAGGCGATTTCGCCAGAAACGTCCGTAATCACATAAGCGCGTGTCTGCGTGGCGTAGTCGAACGGACTCATGACCGAGGCGCGGATGGGCGGCTTGAGGAAATGCGTGGCGCCCAGACGTAGTTCGGCTGCGTGCCAGCTTGCTTCGTTCTGCGCGTCGCCATGGCCGGTCTGGTCGCGCAGGGTGGCGGAGGTCAGCAGCAGGCCGTGGGCGGGTGTCTGAATCGTCGAGACGAACGGGATGGTCGGGTCCAGCCAGTGCCGGTACAGGCCGATATCATGGTCGCCTTGTGTGGCGCGGGTGCGGGGCAGGCGCTCGGTGCGGATGAAGTCCACGAAAGTGGGGGTGACGTCTGGTTCTGGCGGTGTTTGCAGCGCGTCAAGCATCCCGATCCAGCCGGACAGGCGACTGATGGCGCGGCGGTGCAGGGTGCGGATCATGGCCTCGATGCGCTGGCGGGTCGGGGCGTCCATTTCCGCATCGTCCTCGACCTGTGCGGCGAGGCGGTCTGCCAGAAGTCGGATGGGATCGCGCAGGCGGGTCAGGGCGCGGCTGAGGATTTCGGAGGCAGCTGCTACGTCGTCGTTAACGGGGTGCAGATCGCATTCAGCAGAAATGTATCCGTCCCGAGGGTCTTTGGTCTGTCGCGCGCGGAGTTGCTGGTCGAGCGAGCGCAGGAAGGCTTCGGACGGGTTTTCCGGCGCGGGTTCGGCTGGGATCAGTAGGACGGGCGCATCCTCGGAAGGCGGTAAGATGCTTTCGTCAGCGGGGCTCTCGGGGCGCAGGCGCCTGCTCCAGCCGGGGGCGGGGAGGCTTCTTGCGGCCTGAAGCGCGGCTTGCAACGGCGTGTCGATCATGGGCAGGCGTTCGACCAGATCGTCGAGGCGCCGTTGCAGACCCCGCGCGCGGGAACGGCTGCCTTCCGCGCCGAGAAGCCAGCGACGGAGTTCGGCGGCTTCAAGCCCGGAGAGGGCCGTGGCGAAAGCGCTGTCGGCAGCGTCGGGGATGTGATGGCCTTCGTCGAAAACATAGCGGGTGGGTGTGGTGTCTTCGTCCGGCAGACCGGGTGGCGCGAGGGAGGCCCAGGCCGCTTGTGAAAGAACGAGGGCGTGATTGGCCACAACCAGATCGGCCTGACGGGCGCGGCGGATTCCATGCTCGACAAAGCAGGTCTGATAATGCGGGCAGGCGGCGTGGATGCATTCGCCGCGCCGGTCTGCGATGCCGAACAGCGTGCCATGCCCGAAGAGTTCGCCGAACCAGCCGGGGAGGTCCCCGCCCATGAGATCGCCGTCGCGGCTGGCTTCGGCCCATCGGGCGAGCAGGGCCATCGGCAGGAGCGCGGCGTAACCGTCAGGGCCACGGGAACTGGCGACGTTGAGCAGGTCTTCCATGTTCAGCAGGCAGAGATAGTTTTCCCGGCCTTTGCGAACGACGACTTTCTCGCGAAGAATCTTTTCACCCGGATAGAGGCGGCGGAGTTCCTGCTCGATCTGGCGCTGGAGATGGCGGGTATAGGTGCTGATCCAGACGGCGCCGTCATTCTGTTCGGCCCAGAGGCTGGCGGGCGCGATATAGCCAAGCGTCTTGCCTGTGCCGGTTCCGGCTTCGGCGAGAACGACATTGGGGGAGCCTATGCTTTCGCGCGGCTCGAACGCGCCAGTGGCGACAGAGGCGAAATCGGCCTGTCCGGGGCGGATTTCGGCGTTTTCTCCTAGAATTTCTCGCAGGCGCTGACGGGCTGCGTTTGGTGAGACCGGCTGGCTTCCGGGGGCAGGGCGCGGGGCGGTTTCTTCCCAGCGCGGCAGACGCTTCCAGATGCGGATGGCTTCGTAGGGATGAGCGCCTGTCGTGTCTTGGGGAGTTCCGAGGACGTCTGTGACTTCGCCGCTCCAGGCCCATCCGGCGCGGGTCAGGGGGACCATCAGAGCGCGCAGGCGCGTACCTTCGGGTGTTGCGGCCTTGTGGCGCAGTTCGTCGAGCAGGGTTTCGCACAGAACTGGCAGGAGGTCCGCGCTAATGGTTTCGGGCGGGTCGATTCCGAGGGCGAGGGCCAGTCCGCGCGGGGTGGGGG
>NZ_JAERLW010000020.1:0-11433 GCF_018256215.1 Gluconobacter sp. Dm-73
TGGCCATCCGGCCCCTCTGCTCTGGCGTCCACATCCAGAGCTTGAATCACATCAGACCGATTTTCCAAACAGGCTCTAACACGGAGATGTGAGAAGAAAAAAGTCTTCATTAACGAATTGTGAAAAAAAGTTATGAAAGGCCTCTTTTGTTCTCATGGGCTCCTCATAGGACCCCGCGGGAGCAGGGTAGAGATGAAAGTCGCAGATCGCTGTGATGTTCTCTGAACGGCGAGGAGAATGTGATGAGGATCTTTCTTTCTCGTTGCAGGAGACGCATACAAGTCAGCCGCCTATTTGGGCTTGAAGAAGGAATTATTTGAGTGAGTTAGCCAGAGCCCAGATACGTTTAAGGCCCCGCTTTCACGAGGCCCTAGAACGTAGTCCCATCGGTCGCCAAACCGATTGAACTGGATTGAAATTTCATCTGCTGATTTTTCAGTCCTACATTTCAGCTTCGAATGCAAGAGTTTCTTGCAAACGGGAGGGGCTTGTTTGAAGGGTTGGAGAGCAGGGCTTCGGAAATCCCGAAATCCTGAGAAGTTTTCCATGACCTATTCTCTTTCGCATGACCCCCACCAGGCGGGCGTGAGGCGCATCACCGCCGCCATGATCCTCGCGGAGATGCAGTGCGAGGCCCTGCCCCGAAGTGGTGCCAGCAAGGCGCAGATCCTCAGTGCGTTGCACACGGAGCCTCGTGCGCTTGGCCTTCAGCCGCGCCAGTCCGATCTGCTTGGCTTTCTGATCAGCCGCACGAAGCCGGTGGACTGGGAGGACGACAACCTCACAATCTGCGCCGTGCGCAATCGTGACATCTGCGAGCGGTTCGGCATCGAGAGATCCACGGTCAAACGCTGGTTACGCGGCCTCAGCGAGTTAGGCTGGATCATCATGCGCGATAGTCCGAATCAACAGCGCTGGTTGAGACGTGACGGCCGCAATGGGGCCATCCTTGAGGGATACGGGTTCGATCTGTCGCCGCTCTCTCGGCGCTACGACGAAATGCTCCAACGCGTTGAGGCCTTCAGAGAGCGGGAGCGCGAAGGAAAGCGCCTGCACAAGCGTGCCATGATCCTGAGGCGCCGCATCACGGCCCTTTCCGTCACGGCGCTTGAGACGGTCAGCGACAAGGCAGAGGTCATGAGCATCCAGCAGAACGGGCATCAGCTCCTGGGAATGCGTGGCAATGACCACGACCTGGACATTCTCTCTCCGCTGGTAGAGCAGATGGAGGGGCTGGTCGAGCGTCTGGAAGCCCTGATCGCAGGTGCTGACCCTGTGGAAATGGACCCCATGGGGCGCACTGATGGACCACACAATACTGATACAAACCCAAATACGATAACTAAAGTTACTGTAAGCGGAGCCGGCTACGCCGGCGTTGGCATAGAAGAAGGAGTAGTTGGGTCTGACAGCACCTCCCATTCCAAGGCCTCGCCGCTTCGGGGCTTCAAGGCCGGGCCGAACTTCCTCCTTCAGCTCGTCCCGGATCTGCGCGATCTCTGCACCAGCAGTCGCCCACATGAGGCCGAGCTGATTGGGGCAGTTGAAATGCTCACGGGCTCTCTGGGGATTTCATCTCATGCCTGGCGTCAGGCGTGCGGCGTGATGGGCCGATATGAGGCAGCCGTCGCGGTGTGCGTCATTTCCGCCAAGGCGCGAAAGGGCAAGGTCAGGTCGGCCGGTGGGCTGCTGCGGGCCATGATCGAGCGCCACCTCGACGGTACGTTGGCTCTGGACCGGACCCTCTATGGCCTGGCGTCTGATCTTTCAGCCGACCGCACCTATCATTGAGGCGTCAGTCGCAGATGGGATCTGCAGAATGGGCGAGTGAAAGGAGAATTGTATGTTGGCACATGAGGAACAGGACGTAGCACCTGCTGAGACAGCAGCTCAGACTGGAGGAATTGCGGCGAATCGTCTCAGGTCCATCATCGAGCGTGTCGAGCGGCTGGAAGAAGAGCGAAAGGCACTGGCTGGCGACATCAAAGACATCTTCAGCGAGGCCAAATCGGCCGGCTTCGACGTCAAGATCATCAAACAGATCCTGAAGCTTCGGAAAATGGAGCCCGCCCAAGTCGAAGAGCAGGAGACTCTTCTGGACATTTATCGCCGTGCTCTGGGAATGTGAGTCAGTGGTGTGTCCATTGTGGACACACCTTTTAGGAGAGAGCGAATTTCTACGCCAACAGTTGCAGCCTTATCCTACCGTGTGGCCATGGTGTCCGGAGCTGTTGGGATCAGCCTGATTCTCGCGGGGTATGCGCGACTGAAATATCTCCAGTCTCACCCAGCGTCATCTTGCTTGTCGGCCGCGACGACCGAGCGGCTTCTTGTGATCGTATTTTGTGGAGCGATCATCAATATCGCTGTCGCTTTTCTTGTGTTCTGAAAATATGCAGAAGAATGGGCACAAACCTTTAAGAGATCTCCAACAGAAAATTTTATTGAAAGGTTTTCAGCACAACCTTTAATAAGATTGTTTTTCAAGTTCTCTGATAAAGGTTTGGGGCATGAAGCGAACTGAGCTATCCGGTGGTGTCCGTGAGCGTCTGGTCCGTCTTCCAGCCCCTTATCAAATCAGTCGTATTCTCAGCCGCCGCGAAGCCGTCAGCAGTTCGGCGATAAAAAGAACCCATAGCACCCTGGATGAACTTCTTATCGCCGACGAAGATGACGATCAGGCAGGGCAGACGGTTCGACAGGTTCGGGATACGCGCTAGCTCTGGAGCGGTTTGTACCATCGGCTCTCATACAGGGCCGTCAAATCTTTCAGGTCGAGCTGATCCAAAACCTGCATCGTAGTGTACTCGGGCATGATGCGACTGCCAGATCCTGCCTTCATTGTTGAGATGATCGTCAGGAAAAGGATTGCGCGAAGCAGACGGCGACCAGAGTTCGCGATGCCCGGAACTGATTAACCGAAAGCTCACGCTTCCCTCATCCATTGCGTAAATTTTTGCGCCCAAGCCGGGTTCCAGCGTGAGAGTGCGGGGCGATTGTGAATCATGTCGTCGGCCGACCACTGGATGCGGCGCGTATCCATTTCGGATGTAACTTCGTTGTCCGGACACAGGATGTGGAAATCCTCATTGAATATCCGCTGCAGAAAATAATCTACGACCTGTTCCGCTGTCCATGCGGCCTCCGGTTTACGGTCATGAGGCCCATCCTTGCCGTGGAAATTCATAGGGGTCCATGTATAACCCGGTACCAGCAGGTGGGCCGACACAGTCCCTCCCGTGGAGACCAGAAGTTCATGGGCCAACTGCTCGGTGAGCACCTTCACTGCCGCTTTTGCGACAGAATAGGCGGCGTGGCCAGGCGGCGTAGTAATCCCTTCCTTGGAGCCAAGATTCACCACGGCCGATGGACGTTTTGCGGCGATCATATGTGGCACGAATAGATGTTGTGCGCTGAGGACGGCGCGAAAATTTACGTTTAGAGTCCGATCCCATTCATCTGGTGAAGCCCATGGACCGGCTTTGCTCAGCACACCGACATTATTCACCAGTAATCCAACGTCCCCAAAGCGGGTTAACGTTTCGTCACGCAAGCGCAGAAGCACCGTATCATCGGTCACGTCACCCACGACAGTCAGTACGTCAACGGGAAGCGTGGGCGCCAGCGCCTCCAGCGCGTCTCCGTCCTGATCAAGAAGTGCCAAGCGCATCCCGCGGGTCGCAAATTCTCGGGCAAGAGCAGCACCAATGCCTTTTGCTGCACCGGTGATGACTGCGACACGATCCTTTGCGACGATTTTCCGCATTCTTTCTGACATGCACGTTGCTCCTTCTGTCTGGGGCACCAAGAAAGGTGATTTATCAACGGATCCTAGCGCAACCTCATAAGGCCTGGAATTGAGTCAAAAAGCACATGGTGTATGATTATATTCAACAAATATGAATGAACGAGCGGGCGAAACGCATCATGCATCTTTCACGTGGAGATCTGGGAGATCTCAACCTGTTCTGCGCCATCGCCAAAACAGGTGGATTTCGCAAAACTGCAGCAGAACTGGATCTTTCTCCATCGGCCTTGAGCCACGCTATCCGCGGACTGGAAAAGCGCCTGGGTGTCCGTCTCTTTAACCGGACCAATCGCAGCGTCACGCTAACGCCGGCCGGACGGGAATTGCTCTCGCATGTCACATCAGGACTCTCGGAAATCACCAATGGGCTCGAAGCGCTCAATCGTTATCGGGACCGCCCTGCGGGTCAGTTACGTCTGAACGTACCGACGGATGCCGCCCGTCTGATTCTGGCTCCCGTTATAGCGCGCTATGTCGCCCTTTATCCCGAGGTGCGTCTGGAAGTCGCGGTGGATGATGTGGTGGAAGACATCATCGAACAGGGCTTTGATGCAGGTGTTCGCTATGGTGGCACAATACCGGAAGACATGATCGCGGTCCCGCTCTGTCCCGATCTAAGATGGGTGACAGTCGCATCGCCTGCCTATCTTGCTTCAGCTCCACCCCTTCGAGGCCCGGCCGACCTACACCAGCATCGCTGTATAGGGATCCGGATGGGAAGCGGAAAAATCTATCACTGGGAGCTGGAACGCGGCGAGGAGAAAGTCTTTTTGGACACGGACTGGTCAGTGATCGTCAACGAAACCGTTCTGTCTATCGAGATCGCCGAACGCGATGGGGGGATCAGTTACAACCTTGAAAGCCGGGCGGCAGTGCAGATTGCAAACGGGTCGCTCGTCAAGGTCCTGCCCGAATGGGCTTCTATGGGACCGCCGCTCTTTCTGTATTATCCCAGTCGTCGGCAACTACCTGAAGCATTACGGGCTCTTATTCGCCTGGTACAGGAACAAAAGGCTGTCTACAGCATTCCAGGTGAACAGGAGTGATCACCCCGTTGATTATAGCTCTTCGCCGATCATGTGGATTTTTAAGAATTGAGCGCTTATCTCCGGGGGGAGTGGCAGTAGATATTCCTTGCGATTTGTCACTCCGTTTTATCCAACTTTGGGAAGAGTGAAGACAGATGAGCAAACTTGCCATGATCAGCGGATCGTCCTCGGGCATTGGTTTCGAGATTGCATGTATCCTTGGCGGCATGGGTTATGATCTCGCCATCTCGGGGGCCAGCGATAAAATCCACGACGCCAAAACAGAACTCGAAAAGATCGGGGTGACAGTCTATGCCTTTCAGGCGGATGCAGCGACCTATGACGGCGTCGAAGGGTTCTGGCAGTTTACGAAAGATATTGGCAGAAACGTCGATATTGCCGTTCTCAATGTTGGCATCGGCCTGGGCGGTGCCTTTGTTGATAACAAGCTCGAAGATGATTTCCGGGTCATTGCCATCAACATCTCCGGGACGGTGCATCTGGCCAAGCGTGTAGTGCAGCACATGGTGCCCAACAAGGCCGGCCGGATCATGATTGTCTCGTCCCTCTCGGCAACCACACCGACGCCTTACGAAACGGTCTATGGTCCCTCCAAGGCATTCGGTTTTATGTTTGCAGAATCCCTGCGTGAAGAGCTTCGCGATACGGGCGTGGGTGTCACTGCTCTGCTCCCGGGTGCAACAAACACGCGTTTTCACAAGAATGCCGGCATGGCCACCAGCAAGATCGACCACGGGCCGAAAAATGATTTGCATATCGTAGCGCAGCAGGGTGTCGACGCTCTCATGCAAGATGAAGATATGGTCGTTGGCGGCGATGCCGCAACCAAGCAGCAGGCTATCGACAACCGCACGACACCTGAGACGGTGAAAGCGGCTCGTCATGCCGTCCTTTGCAAACTGAACGGCGTCGTCTGATCAGGTAAAGCACTGCTGACATGGTGTCGGATTGTTGCGGGCGGACTCTGTCGTCTGTCCGCAACTCAATGAGCACCCAAGGGACAAGTTCATGTCATCAAAACGAATGTTTCAGGCCCCTGAAATTAGCCGTTACCGTGTCGGCGAGTTCGCCGTAACGGTTCTGAGTGACGGCTCTCTGGACGGATCATTCGACATGCTTGAAGGCATCGACAATGATGAGGTATTATCACTTTTGATCGCGGCGAATGTCTCATCTTTGCCGCGTATGTTCATTAATGCTTTTATCGTCGAAATCGGAACACAGACCATTTTGATTGATGGGGGTGCCGGAAATATCAACGGGTGGGGCGGACGTCTGGTTCCTGCCATGGTTGCTGCAGGTTATGATCCCCTACAGATCGACACGATCCTTCTCACACATGGGCACAGCGACCATGTTGGAGGTTTGGCCGGTCCTCTCGCCACAAAACATTTCCGTAACGTCAAAAAAGTTTTCCTGCATAGGGCGGAACTGAATTTCTGGCGAGACGATGAGGCACGCAAGGTTGCATCTGCCGATTATCAGCGTCTGTTCGACGTGGCATGCAACGTCCTTGATGCTTACCAGCAGCAGCTCACACCTTTCGAGGACGGAGATGTTCTGCTTCCCGGGATCACAGCTGTCCATTTACCAGGACATACACCAGGTCATTCCGGTTATCTTTTGGAAAGCGAAGGCGACTCCCTCCTGGTCTGGGGAGATATCCTGCATTTCCCTTATATTCAGGTGGCACGTCCTGACGCCACATTTGCCTTCGATTACACTCCCGATTTGGCTGCAAAAACACGTCGTAAGATTCTCACCGAGCTTTCCCAGAATGGTCGATATGTAACGGGTGTACACTTCAATGCACCCGTTAGAGCAAAAATAGAAACTCTCGGAGATTCGTTCCAAATATTTTACGAGCAACAGTCTCGCGATGTTGATTAGCGGCTCTTACTAAAAAGCACTCGGCTCTAGGAAAAAGAGGAATTGTGCAGTTTTAGGGTGCTATCGCCATCAGGCTCCCCCGACCCCATGACCGATCATTGTCATAGGGTCGGCGAGCCGATCGAATGTCTGCTCATCAATATAGCCGCTTTTGAGAGCAGCGTCCCTAAGTGTCATATCCTGCTCCATCGCCACATGGGCAATGGCAGAGGCTTTATCGTATCCGATATCAGGACTTAGTGCTGTCACCAGCATGATCGACCGTGAGACCATTTCACGAATACGTTTCAGATTAAGTTCTGTACCTTCGACAGAATACTGACGGAATTTCTGGCAACCATCAGACAAAATACGGATTGCATGCAGGACGTTATTGATGACGATCGGTCGCATGGCGTTGAGTTCGAAATTGCCCTGACTGCCGGCGAAAGCGACCGCGGTATCATCACCAATGACCTGAATCGCGATCATGACGAGGGCCTCACATTGAGTAGGATTGACCTTGCCCGGCATGATCGACGATCCGGGCTCATTTTCTGGTAGCCGCAACTCACCCAACCCGCATCGTGGCCCGGAAGCCAGCCAGCGCATGTCGTTGGCGATCTTCATGAGTGCTACGGCCACGCCTCGTAAAGCTGCGCTCATGCGAACCATGGCATCTAGAGTACCTTGGGCGGAAAATTTATTCGGCGCTGTAACATATGGCTCGCCTGTTAGTTGGGCTATGGCATTGGCCATATCGACGCTGAAACCTTTAGGTGCATTTAGGCCGGTTCCAACTGCGGTACCGCCAATCGCGAGTTCGAATAACCCTGCACGTCCCAGCTTCAGGTTTGCGATGGTCTCTCGGATCTGATGAGCATAGCCGGACCACTCTTGCCCAACCGTCAGCGGTACGGCGTCTTCAAGGTGAGTGCGTCCGATCTTGACAACGTCCACCCAGCACCCTGCTTTTTCCTCGATGGTGGTGGCCAGAGCGTCCAGCTCCGGAAGCAGGCGCTTATCAAGCAGTGTAAGTGTCGCAATATGCATCGCTGTGGGGAAACTGTCGTTGCTCGACATGCCCATGTTAACGTCGTCGTTTGGGTGAACAGGGTTTTTGCTACCGAGTGTTCCACCTAAAAGCTGGATCGCCCGGTTGGACACCACTTCGTTGATGTTCATGTTGCTCTGTGTCCCCGATCCAGTCTGCCAGACAAAGAGCGGGAAATGAGCATCCAGTTCGCCAGCAATGACCTCGTCACAAGCTTGAGTAATTGCACCTGCTTTGAGAGCAGTCAGGCGACCACCTGCCGCATTGACCTGCGCTGCAGCTTTCTTGACGATCCCATAGGCATGATAGACTTCCATTGGCATCCGGTCGTTGCCAATGGAAAAATGCTCAAGACTGCGCTGCGTCTGGGCACCCCAGTAGCGGTCGGCTGGGACGTCGATCCGCCCCATTGAGTCTGTTTCGACACGCGTTCCCGAAACGTTGAGGCCGATCCGGGTGTCTCGCAGATGAAGCGGAAGAGCCACGGATCAGTTCTCCTCTAACGTAGAGTATTCCGGACGGTAGAGCTTAGCTTCAATCCAGTCCACGATGTCTTCGGGTTCAGGGACCTGAGCCAGGCCCGATTTGAAGATTTGACGCGCGACTTTGATGGCCGTGTTGATCTCCACACGTAGGACATCTTTTTGCGGCGGAAAAAGCAGGCCATGGGTACGTTGTTCCGTTGTGACCTGTTCAGCGGTTGCCTTCGCAGCTTCAAGGAAGACCTCGTCGGTGATGCGTCGTGCCTGTGTTGCCCAGACAGCCAGTGCCACGGCGGGGAAGATATAGAAATTATTGGCCTGTCCGGGGGTGAGCGTTTTGCCATTCAAAGTAACATCGTCGAACTGGACGCCAGCAGCGAAGAGGGCACGGCCGTCTGTCCAGCGATAAGCTTGCTCCGCGGTACATTCCGCCTTGTCGGTGGGATTGGAGAGCGCGAAAATAACGGGCTTGTCGTTGATGCTCGCCATGGTGCGAACGACTTCCTCGGTGAAGCCACCCGCGTTGGTGCTGACGCCGATCAGAACAGTGGGCTTAATGGCTCTGACTGCCGCCGCAAGGTCTTTCGTCGCGGCATGGGAGTGGGCGAACACCTTCTGAGACGGATTAAGATCCTGCCGCGAAGGTTCGATCAAACCGTTGATATCCATCATGGAAATGCGGGTGCGGGCGTCAGCTTCAGAAAGACCTTCGTCCTGTAATGCACTCACGATCATATTCGCGATACCGATCCCGGCAGACCCTGCACCGTAGAACAGGATACGCTGTTCTTTCAGCGCCTCGCCTTTGATCGACAGGGCGGTGTCGAGGCCCGCGATCGTAATGGCCGCAGTCCCCTGAATATCGTCATTATAGCAAAGGATTTTGTCACGATATCGCGCCAATAGGCGGATGGCATCGTCTCCTTTCCAGTCCTCAAAATGTAAGCAGCAACGAGGATAAAGCTCTTGAATGGCTGCCACGAGTTCATCAACGAATGCGTCGAGTTCGTCTGACGATGGGGGTGCCTGCCGCAAACCGAGATAGAGTGGATCGTCAATCAACTCCTGATTGGTTGTACCGATATCCAGTAACATTGGCATCAGGCCCTGAGGCGGGATGGCGGCGCAGGCCGTATAGAGCTGCAGTTTGCCTACCGGGATCCCCATGCCATTGGCTCCGATATCTCCGAGCCCCAGAATACGGCCGCCGGAACTGACGCAAATGAAGCGCACATCTTTTTCGGGCCAGTTGGCGAGTATCTCTTTCACACGACCTTTGTGACGTAGCGAAAGATACATACCCTGTGGTCTCTCGAAGAGACGGCTGTACTGAAGGCAGGCATCAGCGATTGTCGGATCGTAAACAATGGGAAGAAAGCGCTTCGGATCAGACATCACAACCTTGAAGAACAGGGTCTCGTTACGCTGTGACAATTCGTTCAGATGGAGAAAGCGCTCGAGATCGTTACTCTTGCTGTCAAGCTGCCATAGGACGCGCTCCATCTGCCGATCAAGGGTTTCGACGGCGTCTGGCAAGAGGCCGAGCGTACCATTCTTGTGCCGCTCATCGTTTGTGAAGGCAGTTTCGCGGTTGTGAACCGCATCCAGAAGGGGAGGGAGTGAAGGTACAGTGCGATCGGACGTCATGTCTGTCTCCATTCATTGATGTACTCACAATGGCTGTGTGTTTATCGCGCTGGTAGTCACATAAAAGACATTGTATCTGTGTTTGAAATGCAAAGATGGTACTCTCAATGCACGATGACGCCGGTGATCTGAGATTTTTCGTACTTCTCGTTGAAGCGGGGAATCTGACTGCAGTCGCGCGTCACCTCAACGTTTCGGCAGGAGCTTCCAGTCGAAGACTGGCTCGGCTGGAGGAGCGGCTTGGCGTACGTCTGGTCACAAGGACATCAAGACGCTTCGACCTGACGGACGAGGGACAGACGTTTTATGAGCGTGCTGCAGAGATCATGATTGATATCGAGGCGGCTGAAGCAGAGATTTCTGCCAATCAGAAGGAGCTTCGTGGTGTCCTGCGGATCGGGGCGCCACTTGAACTGGGGCGCCGTCGGTTGGCTGATTTTGTCAGTAAATTTGCCGATCGTTTTCCAAAGCTGCGTGTGCATCTCCTCCTGTCAGACGAAGGACTGGATGTCGTTAATAGTCGCCTTGACCTGGCCATTCGGATTGGAATGCCAAATGAAGCAGGAACTGTCGCGACGAAGATCATGAATAGTGAACGGGTCATCTGCGCTTCTCCAGCCTATCTCGAGAGGTTTGGCATGCCGACCACCCTTGCCCAGTTAACTGAGCACCGTTGTATTTGCCTGATGCGGGGGCATGAACTGGGGATGCTCGACCAGTGGAGACTATCTCGTTCGGGTGAAGCTCAGATTGTAGAGGTAACTCCTCATCTCTCGACGACGAGCGGCGAAGTGGTGCATGACTGGGCCCTCAAGGGCAAAGGCATCGTATTCAAAGTCTTGTGGGACGTCAGCGACGACCTGCAACGCGGTAGGTTGGTCCGTCTTTTTCCAGAGTACCAGGGGGAAACAATCGGGCTATTTGCAACGATGCCCAGTCGACGCAACGTCCCTCTACGCGTTAAAACTTTTCTCGATAATTTAAGAGACTTTTTGGCGCACCCTCAGTCTTGATTATATGAGGAGAGGTAAGTGTCGATACATTATGAAAATAAAACAGAGGAAGACCAGTAAACGTTGATACGCATAATACGTTAACGATATCGGAACGTTTTACACCGTATTAACCCTGAAAAGGGAAAGACAATGAACCGGCATTTCAAAATTGGTGAAACGACGATTTCCGTGTTGCCTTATTTCCAACCAATTGTATCAATGAAATCTGATCAAATTATTGGTTATGAAGTTTTGAGTAGATTTTTTGATTGTGGAAAACTTCTCGATACCAAGAAAAGTATCGAGCGGTTCGAAAATAAAAAACTCCTTGATGGACTCCTTATTTTTCTTTTGGAATATACTTTCCGTCACCGACTTAAATTCAATCCCAACCTGTTTTTCTCGTTTAATCTTTCACCATCGCAGATATCGGATGCCTGTATTCTTGATGGCATCCTGTCCCTCATCAGCCTCTATGAGTTCCCGCACGAGCGCATCAAAATCGAAATTACTGAAAGCGTGATTATTT
>NZ_JAERLW010000021.1:0-4805 GCF_018256215.1 Gluconobacter sp. Dm-73
CTATGAGAAGAAAAGTCTCCAGTAAAGCAGAATTATAAATTAAAAACCTATGGTATTTCATAATTATAAATTTATAAATCTGAAATATTTATGAAACATATTTTTCATGAAACTATTACACGACATCACAGATACGCGAACATAATGTTCGCCGCGTTATCACTGCCCAGATTTTATTTTCTTGATGCCGGGAAAACGCGAAATGAAAAAGAATGGTGTCCTGCTCACCACCTGTCTGAGTTCGTTGGTCTTCTACAGTGCCCATGCAGCTCCGGTCCCTGCGAAAACATCCCCCCACGGAGACACATCCCAGCACAGGACACTACGGACGGCCTCTCAGAAGCCTGTCGCCAGAAAAAGCCCCACGCCTGAAGCCACAGTTTCCAACAAATCAGAATCCATTGTCGTTCTCGGCTCGGGTGCTTCGCGTGAAACCCAGACGCTTTCTCGTCTAGCGCTGCAGGAAGTCGCCCCCGGTACCAGCCCTCTGAAGACGCTCTCGAAACTTCCCGGCGTCATGTTCACGTCTTCAGACCCGTTGGGCGCTTACGAATGGTCGCAGCAGATCATTATTCGTGGCTTCGACCAGAGCCGTCTGGGCTTCACGATGGATGGAATCCCGCTCGGCAATCTCGCCTATGGCAACGATAACGGCCTGTCGATCGGCCGCGCCCTGCAAACCGAAAACAACGGCCCCGCAACCCTCGCCCAGGGTGCGGGATCAGTCGGCGTTGCGGCTTCGAACGATCTTGGTGGCGCTCTCGAATTTACGTCTATTGATCCCACCACGAAATATGGTGTGGACGTTGCCGGAACGGTCGGGTCCTACGGCACGTGGCGCACATTTGCCCGCGTCAATTCCGGCACGCTGCCGGGCGGCGGACGGCTTTACGTCTCTTATGATTATCAGGACGCCAACAAGTGGAAAGGCGACGGCATCCAGCAGCAACAGCAGGCAAACGCCAAGTTCATCCAGCCGCTGGGTGAGAAGGTCAAGCTGACACTATTCGGCGATTACAGTCAGCGCGCGGAAAACGATTATCAGGATCTGTCCCTGCAACTGATCCATACCCGGGGCTACAACGTCGATAACATCACCAACGACTACGGACTGGCCAAGCAGATCGCCCGGGCCTATCAGAACGGTACGGCCTTCCCGCAAGGGATCACCAATCAGGACCAGTCCTATTACAACTCCGCCGGTCTGCGTCAGGACGCGCTGGGTTACGGACGGCTGGACTTCGACATCACCAGCCGCCTCAAGGGCTATGCTACGGTTTACGGCCATACCAATACCGGCGAGGGCATTTACGCCACACCTTACGAGCCCACGCCTGACTCACTCGGCGGCTCGCCCATTTCGGTGCGAACCACCGAATATGACATCCACCGCGAAGGCTTTATCGGTGGCCTGACCTACAAGATCGCCAACCACACAATCGATGGCGGTTTCTGGTTCGAAAACAACGACTTCGAGCAGGCACGTCGTTTTTATCCGCTTAGCGAAAGCGGCTATACTGGCAGTTCAGTCCACTGGTTCCGTAACAATCCGTTCGCCACGCAGTGGCAAAGCGCGTTTAATACCAAGACATACCAGTTCCATCTTCAGGACACCTGGCAGATCACTCCGGCCTTCAAGCTGAATTACGGATTCAAGTCTCTGGTCGTCGACAATCATGCCCGCCAGCTTGAAGGCAACTACATGGGCACCCCGGTCGCCAACACCTATGCCGGAGGGTCCATCACATCAGCCAACGGCTTCCTGCCGCAGCTTGGCGGCAATTACCGCATCAATCGTCACAACGAAATCTTCGCCGATTTCGCACGCAACATGGCGGCCTTCGACAATTCCACAACCGGCGCGACCAGCCCTTTTGCAATGACGACCGCAGCGTATGCAGCGGCTAAGAATTCGCTGCATCCTGAAATGTCTTACAGCGAAGAAATCGGCTACCGCTATCACGATCACCGCATTCAGGCGTCTCTGACCGGCTATTACATCGAGTTTGAAAACCGCCTTGCCTCCATCTCGCCTGTGTCCAGCGGAACGAACGTTCAGGGCTATGCCAGCATCCTGAGCAATGTCGGCGGTGTCACGGCACGCGGCATCGACGCTGCCTTCAACTACCATTTCACCGATAACTGGTCGATTTACGCCTCCTACGCCTATAACCAGTCCACCTATGACGACAATCTGACGACAGGCGGCGTGACATACGCCACCAAGGGCAAAAGCGTTGTCGCCATGCCGCGCAATCTGGCCAACGTACAGCTCAGCTACGACGACGGCTCGATCTGGGGCAATGTCGGCATGCAGTATCAGGGTCGCAGAACCTACACCTATACGAACGACCAGTGGATCAAGCCGAACGACATTTTCAACCTGAATGTCGGCTATCGCTTCCACAGCCATAACTGGGTGCTGCATGGTCTGGACGCCCAGATCAACGTCACCAACCTGTTCGACAAACGCTATGTCGCCACCGTCGGCAGCACGGGCTTTGCCGTCAGCGACCCGAGCGGCAGCCTGCAGACCCTTCAGGCCGGTGCCCCCCGCATGGTGTTCTTTACCCTGCGCAAGCACTTCTTCTGATCGCTGACCTCTTGACGGATGACGCCCTGATGCCACGTTCCCCCAGCCGTCGACAGTTTCTCCGGTTCGGCTCCGCCACCGCGGCGGCAGCCCTCCTGCCCGAGAACCTGAAGCGTGCCCTCGCCATCGCTCCGCATACCGTTACAGGCACGATTCAGGACGTGGAACATGTCGTCATCCTGATGCAGGAAAACCGGTCTTTCGATCACTATTTCGGCTGTCTTCAGGGGGTTCGCGGCTATGCAGACCCCCGCGCCGAACGCCTGCCGGACGGCAGCAGCGTCTTTGCTCAGCCGGACGGAAAGGGAGGCACCGTTCTCCCGTTCCTGTTCAACACGGCCCACACCTCCAGCGCCTGCCTCGCCAGTCTCGATCACAGCTGGAAAGGCACCCAGGCCGCATGGAACGACTGGAACACATGGATCTCCCACAAGGGGCCCATGACCATGGGTCATTTCACACGCGCTGAAATCCCGTATTATTACGCCCTCGCTGACGCCTTCACGATCTGCGACGCCTATCACGCCTCCCTTTTCGGCCCGACAAATCCCAATCGTCTCTTCCTGTTTTCCGGAACGAGCGGTCTGGCCGTTGGCCATTCTGGCAAGCAGGCCGTTGAGAATGTGGATGACGGGAACTGGTCGGCCGACATGGCCCATGACCATCCCGATTTCACACCCTTTCGCTGGGACACCTATCCGGAAAAACTTCAGGACGCGGGCATTTCTTGGCGCGTTTATCAGGAATACGACAATTTCGGCGACAACCCGCTGGCGTCCTTCGCACAGTTTCGCAATCTTGACCCGGCATCCTGGCAATATCGCCGCGCACGACAGATCGTTCCCGGCTCCACCGAAGCCGACATGCACACGACCGAAGGCCGTTACCTTGTTGCCGAATTCGAACGCGACATCTCGGAAGGGCGCCTGCCGCAGGTCTCATGGATCGTCCCGCCCACCGCATTGAGTGAACACCCCAACGCCCCACCTGGCTACGGCGAACATCTCATTTCCCAGCTCATGGACGTCTTCGTCCGCCATCCCGACGTCTGGTCACGCACTGTCTTCATTCTCAATTACGATGAAAATGACGGGTTTTTCGACCACGTTCCCGCTCCGGTCCCCGCACTGACGCCGGAGCAGGGCGGCGGAACGGTTTCAACACAGGGAGAGTCCTATCACGATATTCCCGTCGGACTGGGCCCACGCGTCCCCGCCATCATCGTTTCGCCCTGGACAAAAGGCGGCTGGGTCAATTCGCAGGTGTTCGATCACACCTCCGTTCTGCGCTTTCTTGAAGCACGGTTTGGCGTCAAATGCCCGAATATTACACTGTGGCGTCGCAGCGTCTGCGGCGACCTGACATCCGTGTTCGACTTCGCCCAGACAGATCGCACATGGACTGCAAACCTTCCGAACACGGACGACTATCTCCCCGAAACCCGACGCTCCTGCGTGCTTCCTCATCCGGTCGTCCCGACAGTCCAGAAACTGCCCCGACAGGAGGCAGGCCAACGTCCGGCCCGTGCATTACCATATGATTTGCACGCTGATTTTCTGATGCCAGATACCCTCAAACTGACAAATACTGGTTCCCAGGGCGCTGTTTTTCGGGTTCGTACCAACGGTACCGCCCGACATTACACCCTCGATGCCCGAACAAGCCTCCTTGTTCCTGTAAAACCTTCCGATATGGAAGCGATCACAGTTCACGGTCCCAATGGTTTCTATCGTTACTTGAGAGGGAAAGAATTTCCTGAGACGACGCTTCAATATGATCATAAATTAGGCGCACTACTTTTATGTCTTCGTAATACAACGTCCAAGGTCCAGACCTTTCATATTAACGAAAAACATGCTGCCAGCCTCCGCACGGTTTCTCTGTCCCCTGCAGAAATCCAAACAATCCAATGGGATATTGCCCCAGCTTCATACTGGTACGATCTGGAGATTCTATCGACTCAACGGACCAACATAGTGCTGCAACTGTCAGGACATATCGAAACCGGCCGACCGGGTCTGACTGAGCCCAATTTATAATAATAACGCAACAACATTTGGATAAATCTTATCCAATACCAAAAATATCCTAACGATACGTACTATCTGAAGCTGCCATTACTTTTCTTTCTGTGGGAGTTTATTTTTAAGAGGCAGAACTATCTTGTTCTGGGTCACATACCCAAAGCTGATCACAGTTTGCTAACAGACTA
>NZ_JAERLW010000022.1:0-4327 GCF_018256215.1 Gluconobacter sp. Dm-73
TGGGTGGATGGGGTGGCGGTTTTCCGTCGACCTATTACAACACAAGCTGTCAGACGACATTCGAGCTGGTCAGCGGTCATGTCGTCGGATGGACCATGCGCGGGGACGGGTGCTGAAACGCCCGGCCTGCTCTATGGTCGTCTCTCCCGCTCACAGGATGGTGCGATCAGGCATGGATGTGCGACTCGATGTTTTCCCTTCAGGACGGTTTTCGGGCTGGGGGAAGGGGCTGAAACTCGGCGTGGGGCTCCTGCTTGGGGCCACGCTGTCCGCCTGTGGCGATCCTGACTGGCAGGGCACAGACTGGACGAAGAACTATCAGGACAGTTTCGAGACCCAGATCAGCGCCCGCGCGTCTGCAATGCCGGGAAGCACTGATGGCGCCTATAAGCCCAGTGCGGACGGGACGCCCAACAGTCCGGTCGCCTATCACTCGCCTCCGATGCTGTCTTATGAGGATCGTCCGCTTGACGAGAATATCGCGGGTTCTCTGGAACTCAGCGACTACGTCAAGGCGATCCAGGTGGCGAAGCTGGAGCCGTGGATTAGTGGTCCGGGGCCGTACACGCTTTTTGCGATTCCCAATGCGGCTATGGAACGTTTGAGTGCGCGCTGGCCCGGTGGGCTGCTGGCTCCGGCCAATCGCGGGCAGCTCGTCCATATTCTGGGCTACACGATTGCCTATGGAAAATGGAACGAAGCCGCTTTGCGCCGGGCCATTCACCGGAACCATGGCCATGCAATCGGCCTGAAGACCCTGTATGGCGATCTTCTGGGCGTTGAAGTGTCGTCGCGTACGGGCGAACTGCTGCTCGAGAATGCAGCGGGTGAGACCAACCGTCTGTGGGGCAAGTCTTTCCCGCAGTCCAATGGCGTTCTTTACTTCACTCAGGACGCGCTTCTGCCGATACCTACCGTAAAGGTTTCAGCCGGCCGCAAGCACGGCCATCGCTGAAAATCGCTCTTTATCCTTGCCATCAAACTGAAGGGGGATGGCAAGGAAATCGGCACCGGCAGTGATTGCTGAGGAAGCATCCGCCGCAGTCGTGACATTCTCCGTGACGCCCGGAAGTTCCATGACGGAACTCCACCATGTCACGAGTTCCAGATCTCCCGCAGGAAACGCGACATAATCGGCGCCCGATTCGCCAGCTTTCATGGCATCATCGCGGTTGTCGCACGCACAGCCGATCGGCATATCGCTCCCGACCGTTTTGCGAAGCGTGACCAGATTCTCGACACAGGCGACATGCAGCCCATCGCAGATCCCCAGAAGGGAGTCTGGAGTATTGGACAGCGGAACGCCGACTTCAGGGATCAGGGCGACGCCATTGGCATGGAGCAGGTCCACCAGCTGTGAAAGCTGTGCTTTCTCTGGCGTCCAGCTACAGGGCAACCGAAGGGCGGTGACTTCAGGCAGCGGCAGAATATCGCGGAGCACCTCTAGAGCGGCGTCGATATCAAAACCGGCAGGTAAAACGGGGTAGAGATCACAGGCTGTCATGGGGATGTTCTCGCAGATTGTGGATGCGGGAGCTAGGCGGTCTGAACGTCAGGATCCGTCCGTGATATTGGTCATAGGAATCCAGCGTGCGAAGTTGTGCGGCATTGACCCCGCAGATGACCCAGCCGACCCCGCAATCCAGCGCCTGTCGTGCCGCTGGGGGGGAGGCGCCGCAATCCAGAACAGATAATCCCGCGTGGTCGCTCATGATGTTCAGCCACCAGGGAACACCAAAGCTGCTGCCTGCACTTTCGACGGAGAGGGCAAGAAAGCGATTTCCCTTAAGCCGGATAATCCGATCCATCTCATGGCGCGACGAAATGACGAAAACAGGATAGTGAAAGGGCAGGGATGTCCTTGACCCCAAAGCGGGATCGGGTCTTTCCTGAGCAACGGGCCGGAGCGGGTCTGTATCGGGCATTTGACTGGCATAATGATTGCAGGAACGGGAAGAACGTGGCGGTAAACGAGACAGGTATGGCGCAGGACGATAAGACGGTTGAGCGTCTTGAGGAAGCGATGATGCGGATTGCCGCTGCGTCCGAGCGTCATGTTCTGGCAAAGGAAGCCTGTGAGCGTGCCCTTCATTCCGTGCCTGACCTTTCGGAATTTGCAGCCAATATCGATGCGCTGTGCGCCCGCATTCAAGGCGTGCTGAACAGGAAAGAGGGCTGAGCGATGGGACAAGTATCCATTCGCCTTAATGGCTACGTCTATAATGTCGGGTGTCAGGATGGCGAAGAAGCCCATCTGTATGACATGGCCCGTCATGTCGAAGGCTGGCTTCAGCGGGCCCGGAGTCTGGGTGGGGCTGCAAGCGAATCCAAAACGCTCATGATGGCCGCCCTTCTGATGGCCGATGAAATTTTTGAACTGAAGCACCGGCAGATTTCGCCTCAGGCCGAAGCGAAGATCCAGCAGGCCGGACATCTGCTTCAGCGTGAGGGCGCGCGTCAGGAGCGTCTGGCCCGTCTGGCGGGGCAGGCAGAGCTTCTTGCCTCGGAACTGGAGCGTACTTCCTGATTCTTCAAGGTTTGCATTGAATATCGGGCCGGACAGTCTAATATAGGCGATGGAGCTGCCTGGTGCGTCAGGCAAATCATCCCCCGGGCCGATAAGCATTCCTACGGGAACTGGCTCTGTCGTGGCCCTGGTCACGTTAACCGGTGCCCACCTGCACTTGCAGGTCTAGGAGGGCTGAAAAGACCAACGGCTTTGGCGGCTCCACAGATTTCCGAAATCGACGTTCTGAAAAAAAACCTGCGCCGCAAAATGGCCGAATATCGGCAGGGGCTGTCTTCTGAAGACGAAGAGAGGCTGCGCGGCTTTCTCTTAAAAGAAATTCTCGCACAGCCTGCTCAAAAAATTGCCGCAGTCTGGCCTCTCGCAGAAGAGGTCGATCTTCGCCCCCTGTGTCATGATGTGTGGAAAGCCGGGCGTCAGGTTCTGTTGCCTGAAACCACACCAAAGGGCTCTCCTTTGATATTCAGGCGCTGGACGCCTGCGTCCCCCATGATTGTTGGCCGTTTCGGAACATCGCATCCGGAGGGTGACGTTGACGTTCCGGATCTTGTTCTTGTGCCATTTCTGGCATTTGACCGTTTCGGTTACCGGCTTGGATATGGTGGCGGCTATTATGACCGTACTTTGGCCGCACTGAATGTTCCGGCGATCGGCTTCGGCTTTGCCGGTCAGCAGATCAATGCCGTTCCCAGGGGCCCGTACGATATTCCGTTAAAAACGATCGTGACGGAGTGCGGGGTGATCCGGACTGATAACCCAAAATCTTTATGAAAGACTGACTGTTGAGACTGCTGTTTCTGGGCGACATTATCGGGCGTAGCGGGCGTGAGGCCATTATCCGAAATCTGGCCGACTGGCGTGAGAAACTCTCGCTGGATCTGGTGGTCGCCAATGGTGAGAATGCCTCACACGGCTATGGCCTCTCCCCGGATATAGCGAAAAACCTGCATAGTGCTGGCGTCGATGTCATTACGCTGGGCAATCATGCGTGGGATCGCCGTGATATGCTCGGCTATATCAACCAAGCCCCCCATATCGTCAGGCCTGCCAATTACCCTGCCGGAACGCCGGGGCAGGGGAGCCATATCGTTGAAATCAGCCGTGGGCGCAGGGCTCTCGTCATCAATGTGATGGGGCGCATTTTCATGGACCCGCTGGATGATCCTTTCCGGGTCGTCAGCGAGATTTTGTCAAAACATCGGCTTGGCGTGACGGTTCATGCCATCCTGATTGACGTTCATGCCGAAGCCACCAGCGAGAAAATGGGCTTTGGAGCTTATTTTGATGGCCGGGCCTCCGTTGTGGTGGGAACGCATACGCATGTTCCCACTGCGGACCATCGCATTCTGCCTGCGGGCACGGCCTACCAGACGGATGCCGGGATGTGTGGCGACTACGATAGCGTCATAGGAATGGGGAAACCCGCAGCCCTCCATAAACTGGTTCGAAAAACTCCGGGTGACCGTCCGCAGCCGGCGGAAGGAGAGGCGACAGTCTGTGGGCTTATGGTGGAAACGGATGACGCCACCGGTCTGGCCAGAAAGGTTGCTCCGCTGCGGATTGGCGGACATCTGGCTCCCAACTGGCCGGACTTCTGAGAAAAGCAGAAAAATTGAGAAAAAACCGTCTTTTTTCGAGTGCGATTCGCAATGAATAGTGGGGGTTAGTCTTTTCTGTCCCAGAAAACCGGGATTTTTCCTGTTGATAAGTGCCTTGTGAATTCTGTTTGACAGTATGCTGAGGTGGTCCTATAAGCCCGTTCACCGACGCAGCGGGGCCCACTTCGAGGGGTTCTGGAGC
>NZ_JAERLW010000023.1:0-4099 GCF_018256215.1 Gluconobacter sp. Dm-73
ATGTCGAACGCGTTCTCATCCCGACACTGAAGCCGGGTGATATCGTCGTGATGGACAATCTTCCAGCGCATAAGCTTCCAGCGGCACAGAAGGCCATTGAGCAGGCAGGGGCGGAACTGATGTTCCTTCCGCCATACAGCCCGGACTTTAATCCCATCGAAATGGCTTTCTCAAAACTCAAAGCCTTGCTGCGCGCTAAAGCCGAACGAACTGTCAGTGCTCTGTGGGATACCGTCGGCGCTATGCTTCCCGCTTTCACTCCCAGTCAATGCGCCAGCTTCTTTACAGACGCTGGATATGAACCAGATTAAAGCGGAACCGCTCTAGCCGTCATTTTAGAAGGTTGAAGCGTGAGCGTAGCAAAAACGATCCGAAAGCGGCGATATGCTGTCATGAACATTGATCGCACGCATGGCCGCTTTTCTCATCTCACGGCTTGATAGCCGACATTCCGGTTCCCCCCCCCTAAAAACCCCCCTGCTCAACGTGTTTTTGCAGCTTATCAAACTCACCATTTCTCCAGAAATGGCCTAACTTCGACCTCGAAACTCCAACCCCGGCGATCCTGTCGGGTCAGTTCATATGCGGTATGGGCGACGGCATCGGGTGCTACCAAACTCTCAATGGGCCTGTCCGGAACGTAGGTACGCGTCGCAGGCGTGTCGACGATGCCATCGATAATGATCAAAGCGACATGGATGCCTTTCGGCCAGAGCTGCCGCGCCATGGATTCCGCCAGACTTCGTTGTACTGCCTTGGCTGGTGCGAATGCCGCCATCTGCGCACCACCCCGACGAG
Source organism: Gluconobacter sp. Dm-73 (assembly GCF_018256215.1). NCBI lineage: Bacteria > Pseudomonadati > Pseudomonadota > Alphaproteobacteria > Acetobacterales > Acetobacteraceae > Gluconobacter > Gluconobacter sp. Dm-73. The sequence goes on from NZ_JAERLW010000023.1 coordinate 799, forward strand.
AGGCTGTTGCACCAATAAACAGAATATGACCTGCTCCCCGAGCGACCATTTCCGGAATGACGGCTTGGCTGCAGAGTAGACCACCCAGTGCGTTGACCCGCCATGACGCTTCGAACTGTTCTGCTGTTATCGTCTCGATATCGGCGAAAATCGCCGAGCCAGCATTGAAAACCAGCACGTCGATCGCCCCCTGATCCAATCGGATCCGATCGAATGCCGCAGTCACTGCAGCGGCATCTCCAACGTCACAACCATAACCAACAGCCTGAGGGATTTCCTTAGCCAGGTCCTGCACTTTTTCTGTATTGCGACCGAGTAGAGCCACAAGGTACCCCGCATCCGCAAAGCGACGCGCGATGGCCTGACCATTTCCTGGGCCTGCTCCGGCAATAACGGCTACGGGCTTGCGTTCTAAAGATGTCGACATCTGAATTCCTTTCGATTGAAGTGGCCTCGCTTCAGTCGATTAGTCGCTCAAGCCCACGCCAGCCTTGGCAATCACTGCTTCAGAAGCAGTAATGTAACGCTTGGCATAAGCCTCATTCATGCCCTCGGATGGCAAAATGGCCTGTGCCTTACGATTGAAGAATGCCCCGCTACGCTGATCCAGATCGGGAGAGACCAGCAGGGGTAGAATGCGTGCCGCGTAGTCGTCAGCGCTCGGGGCCAGCTTGCCAATCAGCCATTCCATGATCCGGTGCTTGAGACTGTCCGCGCCCATCAGATTGCTGCGGATGCTCGATTTGATCAGGCCAGGATTCAGTCCAAAGACGCCGAGATCAGGGTAACGATGTGCAGAGTCTACGACCAGCGCCTCATTGCCAGCGACCGTGTTCATATGGGCCGCCATCACTTTGTAAGCCCGTTCGGAATTCAGATCGTCTGGCGTACCAAGCTGGCCCGTGCCGGGGTACCCCATGATGAACACGCGCGCACGCGGTGACCCATCGCTTCGTTGTGTGCCCAGACGAGGCGCGAGGTTGCGGAGCATCACCAGCCGGTTCAGATAGCTGACCGCCATGTCGCGCTCGATCCCCTCGGCCGTCACCTGACGTTTGGGAGCGGCGAAGATACCCGTTGTAAAAACGAGAAGGTCAGCTTGCTCTGCTGGAAGTTCCCGTGCAACCCGCTCCGCATCGTTTAGCAGGCTGAGATCGGCCTGGACGAAGGAGATATTGGCAATATCGGCGTCGCGGAATGTCTGTCCAACGACAGTCACCTGTGTACCACGCGCAGCAAGGGCCTGACTCACGGCACGCCCCACCCCGCCTGTTCCCCCGACGACGACGGCTCTTTTGCCTCGCAGCGAGCCTGGATCCACATTGTGCCATTTCAGGCTAAGATCGCGTTTCATAGTTTGGATGCCTCTTGCTTTCTTTCTAGACAGAAAGATATGCTGATGAGGTGAATCGTCAAGTCGGAATCAGGAATGAAAATCGGACGCCCAAAAGAAGTCTCAGACGAACACATCGTAGCCATTGCCCGTCGCTGCTTTCTCGAACGCGGTGGAAGCATCTCGGCTGCGGACATCGCACGGGAGATCGGTGTCAGTCATACAACCCTCTTCAACCGCTTCGGTTCGAAGCAGGGTCTTATGCTGGCAGCATTGGGCGCACCAAAGGACATCTACTGGATTGAAACACTGGAATCCGGTCCCGATCACCGACCGATCCGGGAGCAGATTGTCGAGATCGCCTGCACGATTGCAGCGTTTTTCGAAGACCTGCATGCCGGATTTACAGTGCTTCAGGCCAGTGGCATCCCCACCGAAGCCCTGTGCTCAGGAGAAGATCCGGAGGAATCCGCCCCAGCACGTGCCTTCCGGGCCCTGACAGAATGGATCGGCCGGGCACAGGATCAGAAGAAGTTGGCACAATGCGATGCACAGGTTCTTGCGTCCACGCTTCTCGGGGTTTTGCACAACCGGGCTTTTTCCAACCGCATATGCGGCGAGCCGGGTTCTGACAAGGCAACGGACGAACGTCATGTTGCCGACGTAATCACCTTGCTTTGGGACGGGATCAGACCAGTGCCCTAGCAGGCTTTTCCATCAAGCATCGCGTTGCTGAAAGCGCGTGATGCCGAACAAGGAGAGATGACTATGACGGATATCTGGCAGCCGATTACTCTGGGCCGGGCCACTTTGCCCAACCGTTTTGTAATGGCCCCCATGACCCGCAGCCGCGCGCAATATGACGGCACACCCGGGCCTCTTGCCGCCGAGTATTATACTCAACGCGCCAGTGTCGGCCTGATCGTTGCCGAGGGCACTCAACCGTCCGACGATGGACAGGGGTATCTGATGACACCGGGCATCTATACCGAGGCCCATATTGCTGGCTGGAAAACGGTGACATCTGCCGTTCATGCCAAAGGCGGGCATCTATACATCCAGTTGATGCACGCGGGCCGCATGTCCCATCCGGACAACACCCCTCATCATCGGCAGGGTGTTGCTCCCTCGGCAGTTGCCCCGGGCACGGGCATGTTCACGGCCACCGGCATGCAGGATATTCCGACGCCGCGCGCCCTGAGCACCGAGGAAATCCGCCAGACGGTTCAGGACTTTCGGCATGCAGCCAAGTGCGCGATCGAAGCCGGAGCAGATGGTGTTGAGATCCATGGCGCTAACGCCTACCTGATTCAACAGTTCCTTGCTCCCAGCGCCAATACACGGACTGATGACTATGGCGGATCGATCGAAAACCGTGCGCGCTTCGCGATCGAGGTCGCCACAGCGATTGCCGAGGAAATCGGCGCCGATCGGACGGCCATCCGCTTTTCACCGGGCACCAGCCTGTGGGGAATCGACGAGGGCGCAGAGGGGCCGGACCTGTACCGCTACCTGATTGGTGAACTGGATAAACTCCATCTGTCGTATGTTCACATCATGCACCAGGGCAACGAACAATTGCTGTCCGACATCCGGCAGCTCTGGACAGGCAAGCTGATTCTCAACCGCCCCGGTCGACCGCGCGAAGACATCGGGAAAGATGTGGCCAGCGGCCTCGCCGACATGGAAGCCTACGGCCAGATGATCCTCGCCAACCCGGACTTCCTGGCACGCCTAAAGGCAGATGCTCTGTTGAACGAGGCGGACCGGAACACTTTCTTTGGGGGAACCGAGAAGGGCTATACTGACTATCCCTTTCTTTAATTACGAATGAGCATCTCTCAATGTCGGATTACAGGCATTGAGAGACTAAAAGCCGACATTCTGCTTTCCCCCCATATCGGTCGTCTGAATGAGCGTGTCGGGACCTGTGTTTTCTCAACGAACGGCAGCAAGCAGCTCACTCAC